>NZ_PQMK01000004.1:0-241755 GCF_008930785.1 Corynebacterium sp. 51B
CCCCTGTATGCCCCCACCCAAGAGTTCACGCATCGTTCATATCGCCCCATAGCCCCTGTACAGCGCATATGCGTTTGTTAGGAAAAGAAGTTCTTTAAATCAGGTGCCATGAATGCTTAATGTGTCGTTTACCCGTAGCGCGCACACTGATCGGCGTATCACCACCGTCTTGTTCACACGCCTTTTATTCATCAAGGAGCATCCTCATGCCCCAGCCGAGCGAGCTACCCGGTACCTACACGGATTTTTGGGATTGGCAGATGAAGGGAGCCTGCCGCGGGCACGAGTCCGCGGTGTTCTTCCACCCCGATGGGGAGCGCGGCCGCGCCCGACTCAATCGCGAAAACAAAGCCAAGGAAGTCTGCCATGGCTGCCCCGTCCTCGAGCAGTGCCGTGACCATGCCCTGCGGGTAGGCGAACCCTATGGCATCTGGGGCGGGCTCTCTGAATCCGAGCGTGCCATTATCCTCCGCACCCGCTAAACGTCTCGCTGGAGCCACCACAGCATAAACGCCCAGCCCCTGAGAAATTCAGAGCGCTGGGCGTTGCTGCATTATTAGCCGAGTTTAGTGGTGGTGGCCACAGCCACCCTCCTGCTCCTCGGTTTCGGCCGGTTTATCCACCACGGAGGCCTCAGTGGTCAGCACCATCCGAGCCACGGAGGTGGCGTTCACCACGGCGGAGTGGGTCACCTTCACAGGGTCAATGATTCCCTGCTCAATGAGGTTGTCATACTCCAAGGTAGCGGCGTTGAAGCCGGAACCATTGTCCATCTCTGCGGTGTGGGCGACGACGACGGCGCCGTCCAGACCTGCGTTGGCGGCGATCCAATAGGTGGGCTTGGTCAGAGCACGGGCGGTAGCCAGCACACCGATCTTCTCCTCGCCCTCGAACTCCTCGGCATAGGCCTTGAGCTCTTCGGCGATCTGCACCAGGGCGGATCCACCGCCGGCCACGATGCCCTCATCGGCAGCGGCCTTGGCAGCGTTGATGGCGTCCTCCACGCGCAGCTTGCGCTCGCCGACCTCGGTCTCGGTGGCGGCGCCCACCTTAATCACGGCGATACCACCGGAGAGCTTGGCCAGACGCTCCTGCGCCTTTTCCTTATCCCAGGTGGAGGAGGTGGACTCGATTTCGCGGCGAATCTGCTCGCGGCGCACCTCGACGTCCTCAGCGGAGCCGGCACCATCGACGATCACGGTCTGATCCTTGGTCACGGTGACGCGACGAGCGGAACCGAAGTGGCTCATCTCAGTCTCGGAGAGGTTGATGCCCACCTCCGGGTCGATCACGGTGGCGTTGGTGACCACGGCGAGATCATCCATGAAGGCCTTGCGGCGATCGCCGAAGTACGGGGACTTCACGGCCACCACGTTGAGGGTCTTGCGCAGGGCGTTGACCACAACCATCTGCAGCGGCTCGCCCTCGATGTCCTCCGCAATGATGAGCACGGGGCGCTTGGAGTCCACGATCTTCTCCAGCACCGGCACGAAGTCCGGCAGCGAGGAGATCTTGTTGCGCACCAGCAGGATCAGCGGATCGTCCAGCTCGGCGCGCTGGGCGTCGACGTCGGTGATGAAGTAGGGAGAAAGGAAGCCCTTGTCGAAGGACACGCCCTCGGTGATGTCGAGGGTGGTCTCCATGGACTGGGACTCCTCAACGGTGACCACACCGTCCTTGCCCACCTTCTCCATGGCGCCGGCCACCATCTCGCCGATCTCCGGATCGCGCGAGGACACAGTGGCCACATTCGCAATCTCGGAGGCAGCGGAGACGTCGGTGGCGCGTGCCTTGAGCAGCTCCACGGTCTTCTCCGCCGCAGCCGCGATACCGCGGTTGAGGCCGATGGGGTTGGAGCCTGCCGCTACGTTGCGCAGGCCTTCGTCAATAAGCGCCTGGGCGAGCAGCGTGGCGGTGGTGGTGCCATCGCCGGCAGCGTCGTTGGTCTTGATGGCCACAGACTTCACCAGCTGGGCGCCGAGGTCCTCGAGGGGCTCCTCCACGTCGATATCGCGGGCGATGGTGACACCATCATTGGTGACGGTCGGGGTGCCGAAGGCCTTCTCGAGCACCACATTGCGGCCGCGGGGGCCAAGGGTGACCTTGACGGCGTCGGCGAGAGTATTGACGCCGCGTTGGATGCCCTCGCGGGCCTCCTGGTTAAAAGCAATGAGTTTCGCCATAAGTGGCTCGACCCCTCCTTAGTTCTCGATGACTGCGAGAATGTCGCGCTGAGACAGCAGCAGGTACTCCTGGCCGTTGTACTTCAGCTCGGTTCCGCCGTACTTAGAGAACACCACGACGTCGCCTTCCTTCACGTCCATCTGGACGCGCTCGTCGTTGTCGCCCCAGCGGCCCGGGCCCACAGCGATGACGGTGGCTTCCTGCGGCTTTTCCTTAGCAGAGTCCGGGATAACCAGACCGGATGCGGTGGTGGTCTCGGCCTCGTTGATCTGGACCAGGACGCGGTCTTCCAGCGGCTTGATGTTTACATTCGCCACGATATTCCTCCATATGACATAGCAAGAATGGTTTCCATGTGCCGGTTGGTACTTCCAGCACAGCCGTCGTCGCGGGTGAACAACTGTGGGTCACACAACCTATTGGCACTCTACCCCCGTGAGTGCTAACGCTCAACTGTGCCCACTGCTAGGGTGCTGAGTTCTCGGGTCTGGGGCCTCAGCCTGACGTCGATGCGCCCGCGTCTGCGGAGGATCGGCGGCGCCACTGGGCGATAAAGGGCAGGGACAGGATAATTAGCCCCGCCCCCAGGGTGGCCGCACCCAGCCCGAGGGTAAAGCCACCGAGGATCAGCATGGGGGCAATAATGATCACCAGAATCTCGATGGGCGCGAATCCCACATAGGCCACGCCGAACTCCTCGAGGGTGCCGGACTTCATATTCGGATCCACGATCTTCAAAATGGCAATCGCCGTGGCCACAGAGGCGGTGGACCAGCCCCAGCCAAAGAGGGCGCGCTCAAACCACGGATCCTTGAAGGCGCGCGGCGCCACCACAAAGGCGTAGACACAGCAGAACGCCAGAGCAAAGAGGAAAAGCAGCACCAGCGCTAGGGCATAGTCGGCCACCACCGCGGGAATAATCGCGGCCACGCCCGTGACCACGAGATAGTCGGTAAACCCGCCGGAGATGGAGCCCACCAGGTCCTTATCCACAAAGTGGGGCGCTTTCACCATATGCAGCAGCCCCACCCCGAGCATGCCGACGACGAACGAGGACGCAAATAGCGGCACGGACAGCACCGGAAATAGCGACTCGAGCAGCAGCTTGATCTGATAGCCCACGAACATGGTGATACCCACGACGGAGACATGCAGGGCGATCGGCTCGATCGAGGAAGGATTCGTGGTGGCCTTACCCACGCTGGGGCGCTCGCTGCTCTGGCCGATCCAGCCGGTGCGAATATCGTCGGAGAGGCTGGAAAAATCCGGCAGCTGCGAGGTCTTGCCCGTAGACGACCCCCACTTGGCGATGATCACCCCGCCCACCACGGCGGCGAGGGTGCCGACGGTCGCCGCCGTGAAGCCGAGCGTCATCGCGGCTTCTTGGCCCTGGCTTTCTAGCGATCCGCCAACCGCTGCGGCCACGCCGAAGCCGCCCACAAAGCCGACGGGCACCATCGCGCCGAACCACTCGGGCGTGCTCAAAAGCGGGGCGAAGAGGAGCACGCCGAGCAGGGCGAATATGCCCCACTGTGTAAGGAACATCGACACCGATACCGACCACATTGTGCGCGCCCCGGAGCGAACCTCTTGGGAGAAGTTCATGGTGTAGGGCAATGCGCCGAAGACGGCCGCGATGAGCATGGTGGTGTAGGTGTTGAGCTGATCGGAGAAGGGTATCCAGCCCAGCCCTTCGGGGCCAAGGGCGAGGCCGAGAATGCCCGCGGTAATGGGCGCGGGCACCATGAGTTTTTGGAATACCGGCACGAATCGCCGCAGCAGTTTGCCCACCACGAGCAACACGGAGATCCAGCCAAGGTCTAAGAGCAAAACATAGGGCGAAAAATCATCCATCTGTGTACCTCACATCTGTGGAAGCTCTATGACTTAAGCCATATTTACAACAATGTCAGCTACACTACAGACTTTTCTTAGCGTCTCGAAACCTTCCCCCACACAGGAGGAAGCGCCCACGACGAGCGGGCGCTGTCGTGGACGCGAGGGGCACCGCGGGAGGGCGAGGCCCGTGCTGCACGGGGCGCGTCTACTCGGCGGCGCGGCGGCCGAGGTTGAGCACTGCCGCGCGCCAGAGGGCATAATCCTCCGGCTCGTCTTCCCGGTAGTTGTCCACAGCGCGGATACCGGAACGCACCTGCTCGATATCCTCATCGCTGATATCGGAGCCATCGGCGCCGACAAAGAGCACCGGCCCACAGACGGCATTGGTGGGGTCGGTGAGGAAGGCGGAGTTTCCGGTGGTGGCCTCTTGGCGGCCCATGGATGCCACGGGGTTGGGCTCGGCGCCCTCGCTGGCCGCCGCGGCGGCGTAGAGCGCGGCCACGGTGGTGCCATCATCACGGAAGGTGACGGACAAACGCTGCCCGTCGGCGCCGAGATACGAGGCGGCGTCCTCAAGCTCGAAGGTAATCAGCTGCGAAGAGGAATCGGGGTGCACGAGCAGGCCACGGGGCATGGAAAAACAACCTTTGCTAGTTCTGCGTGAGGAGCGCGCGGGCGCAGGGACATCTTCTGTGTCTAACAGAGCAACCAACCCAGGCGCCTGCCTTCGCCGCACAATTCAGCAGATGTTTCCCAAAGTTTCACCCCGCGTGTGCGCTGCGGCAACTAAGCCTGGGGCTGTTCCACCTCAAGCGAGGGGTCGGTGCCCACGCTGAGATCCGAGGGAGCAGCCCCGGCGCGGATCCGCTCGGCGCAGAGCGCGGCGATCATCACTCCGTTATCGGTGCAGTAGCTCAGCGGCGGCACCCGTAACTCGATGCCGGCGGAGCGGCAGCGCCGCTGGGCGAGCTCACGCAGGCGGGAATTGGCGGCCACTCCCCCGCCAAGCAGCAACACGCTGGCGCCGGTGTCGCGGCAGGCGCGCACCGCCTTGGCGGTGAGGACATCCACCACGGCTTCTTGAAAGGAGGCGCACACATCGGGGATATCGATCACTCGGCCTTCGCGCTCGGCCTGTTCCACATAGCGGGCGACGGCGGTTTTGAGCCCGGAGAAGGAGAAATCATAGGCGGATTTGCGCATGCCGCGGGGAAAGGCGATGGCCTTGGGGTTGCCTGTGCGGGCGAGGCGGTCGATCACGGGCCCGCCCGGGTAGCCGAGACGCAGCAGCCGGGCCACCTTGTCATAGGCTTCACCGGCGGCATCGTCCACGGTGGAGCCCAGTTCCACCATGGGCTCGCCTACCGCGCGCACCTCGAGTAGCTGGGTGTGCCCGCCGGAAACCAGCAGTGCCACGCAGTGCGGCAGCTGCTCGCCGTCGATAGCGGCGACGGCCACGTGGCCGCCGAGGTGATTGAGCCCGTAGAAGTCCACGCCCCAAGCCGCGGCATAGGCCTTCGCGGCGGAGGCGCCCACCAGCAGCGCGCCGGCAAGGCCGGGGCCGACGGTGGCGGCCACGACATCGGGCTTATCGATGCCGGCCTCCCGCAGGGCTTGGTGCATCACCGGCTGGATGGATTCCAGGTGGGCGCGGGAGGCGATTTCGGGCACCACGCCGCCGAAGCGGGCGTGCTGGTCCATGGAAGAGGCGACGGCATTGGCGCGGACGGCCATGCGGCCATCCTCGAAGAGCTCGATGATGCCGACACCGGTTTCGTCGCAGGATGATTCGATCCCGCAGATAAAGCGTGACACGACTGTGAATTGACCTAGCTGGGGTTGGGGGCGCCGTGCGGATTGCGCTGCATCACATAGGCATCGGCGCCGGAGGGCTGATAGTAGTTCTTGCGCTCGTCGATGACACCGAAGCCATAGCGCTGGTAGAGCGTCACCGCGGCGGTGTTATCGGTGCGGCATTCGAGGAAGATCGGACCCTCATAGTAGTCGGCCACGTCCACGAAAACCTGCAGCATGAGGGTGGCGATGCCCTGGCGGCGGTAGTCGGGGTCCACGCCGATGGTGTGGATCTCGAACTCGGGATCATCTTCCGGCCCGAGCATGGCGAGGCCGGCATAGCCCACGAGCACGCCATTGTCCTCGTAGCCGAGATAGATGGTGCGGCCGGCGAACTCATAGTAGAAGGCCTGCTCGCTCCACGGATCATCCTCGCCGAAGAGCTGCTTTTCCAGCTGGGCGCAGCGCGGGGCATCCTCGTTGTTCAACGGGCGCAGCGCGTCGGGCAGGATCAGCTGCCCATCGTCGTCGGTGATCGCAGGGCGCGGGGTGGATGATGACGCAGGGTTGGAGTCACTCACGGGAACAGTTCACACTTCCTTGACGGGTCTCACTCGGTGTTGATGGGCGATGCCCGGCGCTACACGGGCGGTGCCGCGATGCGCCGCTTATCTTCGACACTATACGCAGCCGCTAGCCCAGATTGATGTCGGGGATCGCCGGCGATAGCGGCCGCGGCGCGGGTTCCACGGCATCGGGCCGGCGCAAATAGAGCGGCACCAGCGGCTCGGGCTCACGTCCCCACTCCGCCACCGCCACCAGCGATGCCGGGGTGGGGCTGATATCCACGCGCCGCGCCGTGGCGGACAGCTCAATGTGCGCGGGGCAGTTGAGCACTTCCACCGGATCGTCCTGCAGCAGCTCGGCCACATGGGCGGGGGCGTGCACCTCGGGTCCGATGCTGCGCTGGCCGTCGCGGTAGCGGGACCAGTAGACCTCGCGGCGGCGGGCGTCGGTGGCCACGAGGAGGCTGCTGGGCGGGGAGGCGGCGTCGATAAGCTGCTGGGCGATCGCATCGTGAGAGACCACTCCGTGCACGGGGATGCCGAGCGCATCGCCGAGGGCGGCGGCGGTGGCCATGCCCACGCGCAGGCCGGTGAAGGGCCCCGGGCCGCAGCCGACCACGATGGCGTCGAGATCAGGCAGGGTGCAGCCGGCGCGGGCGGCGCAGTCGTGGATGGTAGGAATAAGCACCTCATTGTGCTTGCGGCAGTCGCGCACCAGCTGCACGGCGAGCTCGCCGTGGGCGGTGTCGACGATGCCGGCGACAAGTGTAGGTGTGGAGGTATCGATGGCTAAGCACAACACGATGTATCACCCTACCCACCCGCTAGGCTAGGAGCCTATGCAGGCAACAGTGACCACCGCCGTGGGCGCCTTTACTCTCACCGCGGGCGCGCACGGTATCACTCGGGTGGATTTCGGCGCGGAGCAGCCCATCGCCCCAGCTTCTGACCTGCTGCGCCAGGCCTGCGAGGAGTTGTGTGCCTATGCCGCGGGCGAGCGCCGGCAGTTCTCGGTGGCGTGGGACTCTCGCCCCCACACCGCTTTTCGACGCCATCTCTCCGCGGCTCTGAGCACTGTGGGCTATGGCGAGACCCTTAGCTATGGCCAGCTCGCAGCGCGGGCCGGCCATCCCCAGGCGGTGCGCGCCACCGGCACGGCGCTCCGGCTCAATCCTGTGCCCGTGTTTTTGCCCTGCCATCGGATTCTGCGCGGCGATGGCAGTATCGGCGGCTATGCCGGCGGGGTGGAGCTGAAGCGCCGGCTGCTGCGCCTGGAGGGCGTGGAGATCTAGTCGGCGGTGGCGCGGCGCTGGCGCACATCGTGCACCCCGATCGCGGTGGCGCTGAGCATGATGACGACGATGATGCCGAAACTGCCGGCCACGGCTACCGGCCAGGCCACGCGCTCCAGCAGGGCGAAGAGCACGGCGGTAATCATGGCCAGGCCGATGGCGGTGCCGATGCGCTGGCCCACCTGCAACACCGCCCCGGAGGAGCCGGCATAGTTTTGGGGCACATCCGCTAGCGACAAGGTTTGGTTCGGGCTGATCACGCTGCCCTGCCCCACGCCGACGATGCCGAGGGTGGCCACCAGCCACCACTCGCTGAGCATGCCGCGGTGTTCGCCGAGGATCACCAGGATGCTCAAGATCATGCCGGTGGTGGCCACGAGCATGCCGCCCACGACCAGCGGGCGGCCGAGGTCCATCACGCGCCGGCCGGCCCAGTCCGCAGAGAGCGAGGAGGCCAGCGCGGCGGGGATCCCCACGGAGCCGGCCACGAACGCCGAATAGCCCAAACCTTGCTGGAAGTACATGGCCACGATCACCCAGATGCTGGTGATGCCCAAAAAATACAGCGAGGATAGCGCGGCGCCATTGCGGAAACTCGAGACAACCAGCACATCGAGATCCACCATGGGGGCGTGGCCGGAATCCTTATAGGAGCGTTCCCAGCGCACGAAAGCGGTGAGCAGCAACAGGGAGACCAGCACTAAGAACCACACCCACGGCCTTTCTTTTCCTTCCACGAAAGGCAGCAGGAAGAGCAGCACGGCGCTGGTCAGCAGCGCCACGCCCACGGGGTCAATGGCGCGGATTACCGAGGAGATCTTGTAGCTGCCGTCCGCCGTGCGCACCGGATCGGCGCTCGCCAGCGGCCGCGGGAACCATAAAAGCCCCAAGATCAGCACGATCAACCCGATAGGCAGATTGACGAACATGGTGAGCTGCCAGCCTAAGTCTTCCCCGCCGAGGCCGATGAGGAATCCGCCGAGCACAGGGCCAATGGCCACCGCGATGCCCACGGTGGAACCGAAGAAACCGAAGGCACGGCCGCGTTCTTTACCGGTGAAATAGTACTGGATCATACCGATCAGCTGCGGATTCATCAGCCCCGCACCCATGCCCTGTACCAGCCGGGCTCCCACGAGGAAGGCGGGAGTAGGTGACAGGCCACCTGCGACGGAACCGCTGAGGAACACAATCAGGCCGATGAGGAAAAACCCAGGGCGGCCGAAAATATCTCCGGCCCGACCGGCGGGCACGAGGAAGGCACCAAAGACGAGTGTGTAGCCGGAGAGCACCCATTGGATATCGGTGTGGGTGGCGCCCAGGCCGGCCTGGATCGCGGGCAGCGCCACGTTCATGATACTCACGGACATCAGGGACATAAACACGGACACGAGCATGAGCCCGAGGATTTTCCAGCGAATAGGATCCGCGGCAGCGGGGGTGGTACTCAACTGCTTAGTCTCCTCATCTCTCCATCGTCACCACACTGGGCTCGTCCTTCATCGGCGCCGATCATGCACAGCCGCAGCGTCGCTTCTACACAGACCCGATACGGCGGGAAGGCGGCATCTCTCGCTGCCGACGTGCTGGGCCGAGCACTCCTCGAAAAAATTCGTGGAGTAGTGCTCCGGCTGAACGCAGCACCACCCTACTCATACTCCTCTTTCTCCGGCGCTGCCCACTGGACGCGCCTACAGTTATGAGCCATGGCGACATCACCGCGGAGAGTCGATGGGCTCGATATCGCACGGGCGCTCGCGATCATCGGCATGATGTACGCGCACACCGTGTATCACGGGCCGAGCGTACTCACAGATCTTTCGGACGGCTATCCTTCTACCCTCTTCGCCGTGCTCAGCGGCATCACCTTGGCCATCATCGTGGACAGACATGATTGGGGCGTGGCCACCATCAGAGGCATCGCCCTGATCGCGGTGAGTATCGTCCTCACGCCCTTCAGCGGCGCGATCGCCGTCGTCCTCGGCACCATTGGCGTGGCACAGATCCTGCTCGCGCCCCTCGCCCAGTGGAGCACGCGGCGCTTAGTCATTCTCACTGGGGTGCTCGTGCTTATCGCGCCGTTGCTGCAGACGGCGCTGCTTATGTCGATGAGTCCCATCGGCCTGATAGGAGACGGCGCCTACCCGCTGCCGGCATGGCTGGCCTACACCCTCCTCGGGGTCCTGCTCGCCAGGGTGTACTGGGCGCGAGCGCTGCTGTGGTGCATCCCCGCCGGCGCAGCTGCCGTCCTTGCCCGCTTCGTGCTTATTGATCACAACGATTCTTTTCTCGCCCCCGCAGATATGACAGATTCGCCGTTGTCCGCTGCGCTCGAGTTCTATCTGCTGCCGCTGCCGCACAGCGGCTCCATCGGCGATATGGCGGTTACCGGGCTTGCGGCCGTGGCCGTCATCGTGGCCCTGCGATATGCCCACTTCTACCCGCTGCACGCTGTCGGCTCCATGGCCCTGACGGTCTACGTCACCCACGTTCTGCTCACCGCGCCGCTGACGGCGGCGCTCAATCCCGCGGCGGATGGCTATTCCTCCGCCCCGGTATTCGGCTCCTCCGTATTCGGCACAGATGACTTCGGCCCAGATGACCCAGACACAACTCCGGGCAGCACACGCTACGAAGAAGGCGACTCGGTGGCCGACTCCGCGGACGCAGAGGTGTTGCAGCAGCGCCAGCGCGCCCTGGATGTGCTCCACATGCGCCTGCGCGGGCCTCTCAACAGCGAGCAGTTCGAGCGCGCTCTCAGCGAGTACACCCTGGACTATTACATGGCCGAGCCCGATCCCGTTATCGGCTCACCGCCGCCGCTGTCCGCCGAGCAGGAAGAGCTCCGCGATGAGCTTCTCGCACTCGACTCCCCCGCGGCGGCCAGAGAGAGTGCTGAGCGCTTCATCGGCGAGTACTCCCCCGATACAGATGGCAGCGTCGGCGAGATCCCAGCACCGGACGCCGAGCCCTATAGCTGGCAGGACGTGAGTGTGTTCAGCATCCAACTGCTGATCGTCCTGCTCGGCACCTCGCTCTATCGCCTGCGCTGGCGGCGCGGCCCCATGGAATATCTGCTCCACCGCCTCAGCATCGCCACGAGCGCCAGCGGCGGCGCGCCGCCCTCGCGCTCGCCCTCGTGGGTGCTGCGGAGGAGGCGCCCACGCGCAGCTAGTGCCACTGCCAAGAGATGAGGCGCGCCTCCGAGTCCGGGTCGGCCTCCACCGCGGAATGGCGATCGAGGGTGAGCAGCAGATAGTGCTCGGCGAGCTGCTCCATCAAGCCTTTACCCCACTCGGCCACCACCACCGCTTCGTGCAGCTCGCTATCCATATCCAAAGAGTCAAGCGCGCCCACCGGATCCACCGGGCCGCTGCCCTCCCCGAGCAAACGATAGGCATCCACGTGGATCAGGCTCGGGCCGCTGCCGCGCGGGCGATGCTCCCGAGCGATAGTAAAGGTCGGCGAGGTCACCCGCCCTTTGACATTCATGCCGCGGGCGATGCCCTGGGTGAGACTAGTTTTTCCCGCCCCCAACGGGCCATCCAGAATCACCACATCCCCAGCTTCGAGGACACGGCCGAGCCGTTCCCCGAAGGCGTGGGTGTCCTCCAATTCCTCGCAACGCTCCTGCCCAGAGGCGGGCCACTCTTTAAGCATCTACTCCTACTCCTCCACTGGGTTGTGCTGCTGAGCCGGCATATAGTGCCGCACCGTCCGCCCCTTCGGGGCGCACACCATCTCATAGGCGATCGTGCCGGCGGCCGCGGCGAGCTCAGCGGCGGTCATCTCTCCCGCGCTGCCATCGCCTAAGAGCACCACCTCATCGCCGATGGCCACCCCCTGTGCATTATCCCCGAGATCCACCACGATCTGATCCATACACACCCGGCCGATCTGCCGATAGCGCTGGCCCTTGATACTCACCCAGAGATCGGATTCGCCGCGCCGGGTCTGCATGGCGCGCGGCAGCCCATCGGCATAGCCCACCGCCACCACGGCGGTCACACTCTCCCGCGGGGCACGCCACGTCAGCCCGTAGCTAACGCCCTCGCCGGTGTGGGTGGTTTTGATGGTGGTCACCCGCGCCGTCCACCGCATCGCGGGGAGAAGCCCCCACTCCTTCACGTCTCTTCCGGCGAAGGGAGAGACCCCATAGAGCGCCAGCCCGGGGCGGATAGCCTCAAAGTAGAGATCGGGGCGCGTCAGGGTGGCTGGCGAATTGGCCAGATGCCGCAGCCGTGGGCGCAGGCCGCAGCGCTGGGCGCAGTCCCAGGCGCGGCGCAGCAACTCTGCTTGGGCGTCGATGCTGCTATTGCTGGGATCATCGGCGCAGGCCAGGTGGCTGAAGATGCCATCGACCGTCACCGTAGGGGCCGCGGCGAGCAGGTGAAAGATCTCCTCCCACTCCTCTTCATCCACCCCCGAGCGATTCAGCCCGGTATCTACCTTGACGTGCACGGTGATGGGGCGCCCCTGTAGCTGGGCGGTAAGACTTCGGGCCTGCTCCAGGTTCGCGATGCCTAGCACGACCCCTGCTGCGAGCGCAGCATCAAGGTCCTGGGCGGGATGCCAGAGCCAGCACAGCACCGGCTGCTCATAGCCGCGCGGGCGCAGCGCGGCGACCAGCTCGAGCGCCTCAGGCAGGGTGGCCACCCCGAACATATCGGCGCCCTCGCGCGCCATCACGGCAGCGCATTCCGCCATGCCATGACCATAGGCATCGGCCTTCACCACCGCGATGAGCTGGGCATTCCCGGCACGCGCCTTGAGCGCACGGGTATTGTGCGCAATCGCCTCAAGATCAATGGTGGTGCTGAGCAAATCCATAAGCCACATTGTGCCACTGTCACCGCAGCGTAGGATGAACCGCATGTTCGTTTCCGCTGCCCGCCGCCCCCACCTGTCACGATCGCGGCGCTCAGCGCTTATCGACGTCGCCCTCCTGGTCGGCAGCCTCGCCATCATCAATTCCCTCGCCCACTTCACCGAGCTGGCGTCCTATCGTTCCACGGTGCCCTTGGGAGTAGCGGCGATGGTGCTGGTGGCCTTCGCCCGCGGCTATACCCCACAAGCGATGGGGATCTCCCGGGCTACGCTGCGTCGCGGGGCGCGCTGGGCTGGGATATCGATGGCGGCGGTGATCCTCGTGGTGGGTGCTGGGCTGGCGTTGCCGTTGACGCGCGAGTTCTTCCTCAATGACTCCTACGCCACGCTGCGCCGCGCGCTGCTGGCCGCGCTGGTGATTATCCCGCTGCAAACCGTGGTTCCGGAGGAGCTGGCTTTTCGCGGCATGCTGCACGCCTCCCTCGATCGCCTCGGCGGCACCAAGCTGGTGTTTGGGGCGGGTTCTGTGTTGTTCGGGCTGTGGCATATCAGCTCCTCGCTGGGGCTGACCGCCTCCAACGCGGGCTTATCGGGGCTGCTCGGCTCCGGCAGCCTCGGCACCTGGATCGGGGTGGGCTTAGCGGTGCTGGCCACTGCCGGTGCCGGCGCGGTGCTCACCTTGCTGCGCCACCACACCGATAGCGTGATCGCCCCCATTGGTTTGCACTGGGCGCTCAACGCCACCGGGGCGCTGGCGGCCGCGGCGGCGTGGACGTGGCTCTAGGACGGCGTCGATAAGCAAAAACTCGAGCACCACGGCATGTGAGCTCGAGTTCTTTTTGTTGCTGGGACTATTCCACAGTCACGGACTTCGCCAGGTTACGGGGCTTGTCGATGTCCTCGTTACCGCACTCGCGGGCGATGAACGCGGCGAGGAACTGCAGCGGCACGGTGGCCAGCAGGGGCTGCATGATCGTAGAGGTCTCGGGGATACGGATGAGCCAGTTGGCGTAGGGCTCCACCGCGTCATCGCCCTCCTCGGCGATCACGATGGTCTTCGCGCCGCGGGCACGGATCTCCTGAATATTCGAGACGATCTTGGAGTGCAGCAGCTTCACCCCGCGCGGCGAGGGCACCACCACAACCACGGGGAGATCATCCTCGATGAGCGCGATCGGGCCGTGCTTGAGCTCACCGGCTGGGAAGCCCTCGGCGTGAATATAGGCCAGCTCCTTCAGCTTCAGCGCGCCCTCCAGCGCCACGGGGAAGCCCACGCCGCGGCCCAAGAACAGCATGGTGGGAATCGCGCCCAGCACCTCCGAGATGCGCTTGGTCTCGTCCTCGACGGCGAGCAGAGTCTCGATCTTCTCCGGGATGGACTCCAGATCGTGGTAGATATCCGTGATCTCATCCGGGTACTTGGTGCCCTTGGCCTGCGCCAGGGCCAAGCCCACGATGTAGTTGGCGGCCACCTGCGCCAAAAAGGCCTTGGTGGAGGCCACACCAATCTCCGGGCCGGCGTGGGTGTAGAGCACCGCATCGGACTCGCGGGGAATCTGCGCCCCGTTGGTGTTGCACACCGCCAGCACCTTGGCGCCCTGGGCCTTGGCGTGGCGAACGGCCTCGAGCGTATCGGCGGTCTCGCCGGACTGGGACACAGCCACCACCAGGGTGTTTTTGTCCAGCACCGGATCGCGATAACGGAACTCGCTGGCTACCTCGATCTCCACGGGGACGCGGGCCCAGTGCTCGATGGCGTACTTGGCCAGCAGGCCCGAGTGATAGGCCGAACCGCAGGCCACCACGAAGATTTTGTCCACGGCCTTGAGATCGGCCTGGCTGAAGTTCTGCTCGTCCAAGACGATGCGGCCGTCCTGGAAGTGGCCGGCCAAGGTGTCGCGCACCGCCGCGGGCTGCTCATGAATCTCCTTCATCATGAAGGAATCGAAGCCACCCTTCTCGGCGGCGCTCAAATCCCAGTCAATGGTGAAGGGCTTGCCCTCAGCGGGGCTGCCATCGAAGTTGAGGATCTCATAGGAATCACGGGTGATGATCACCACGTTGTCCTGGCCCAGCTCAACAGCGTCCTTGGTGTATTCAATAAAGGCCGCCACATCCGAGCCAAGAAACATCTCGTCCTCGCCGATACCAACGATCAACGGGGTGGAACGGCGGGCCGCAATGATGGTGCCCGGGTGATCGGCGTGGGTAAATAGCAGGGTGAATGCGCCCTCGAGGCGATTGAGCACATGCAGGGCCGAGGCCTGGAAATCGCCCTTGGTCTCACCCTCGTTATAGGCGGCGGCCAACATGTGGGCAGCCACCTCCGAGTCGGTTTCCGAGAGCAGCTCCACGCCGCTGTGCTCCAGCTCCTCGCGCAGCACCGCGAAGTTCTCGATAATGCCGTTGTGCACAATGGCCACCTTGCCATCCGCAGACAGGTGCGGGTGGGCGTTGCTATCGGTGGGGCGCCCGTGCGTAGCCCAGCGAGTGTGCCCCACAGCAGTGTGGCCCCGGAAGTTATCGGCACCTTCCTCATCGATACGCATCTCGAGGTTGCTAATCTTGCCGGCCTTCTTCACAGCATTAATGCTGCCCGCACCGTCTGCGACGGCGATTCCTGAAGAGTCATAGCCGCGGTATTCCATGCGCTTGAGGGCGCCGAGCGCCACATCCAAGCCTTCACGATGACCGATGTATCCAACGATTCCACACATGCCGTTCATCCTAACCCAACCCAGAGACACCTCCCCTCGCAGCAGCTCACCGCGCGCCGCGAGCCATAAAGCCCGCCCCTGCACCTCGGCCGTGCACTCTCCGGCCGGAGCCGCAGCCCCACGGCCTGGCGTGCATAGACTATCCTTGAACACCGTGGCTGAGAACTTGAAGAAACACCTAAGCAAACTGTCCAAGCGTGGCCCCCACCGCGTGCTCGTGGGCGATCTGTCCTATGCCGGTATCCCCGGCAAGGTTTATACGCCCGCCGAGGGCCAGGGACTGCCCGCAGTGGCCTTTGGCCACGATTGGCGACAGGGCATTAAGCGCTACCACGCCACCCTGCGCCACCTCGCGAGCTGGGGCATTGTGGCGGTGGCACCGGACACCGAGACCGGTTTCGCCCCCGATCACCGTGGCTTCGCCGCCGATCTAGAAACCTGCATGCAGATTGCCGCAGGGGTGAAGCTCGGCCAAGGCAATATCACCGTCGCCCCGGGCAAAATCGGCTTGGTGGGCCACGGCATGGGAGCCGGCGCCGCGATCCTTGCCGCCGTGGACCGCGATCTGGTCAAGGCCGTCGCCGCCATCTACCCCTCCGTTACTGCCCCCTCCTCCGAGGAAGCCGCCCGCCACGTGAACGTGCCCGGGCTGGTGCTCTCCCCGGGCCGCGGCGAGTTCCTCGATATGGGCAACCCGCCGAAGGTGGCCTTCAACTGGGGCGGCGATGTCGCCTTCCGCGTCGTGGACAAGGCGAGCCAGACCGGCTTCCGCGAGGCGAGCGTGAGCAAGCTCCTCACCGGAATCAGCGGGCTCGAGTTCGGCCCCCAAGAGACCGCCCGCGGCCTAGTCACCGGCTTCCTGCTGCACCAGCTCGCTGGGGAGAACAAGTACTCGGCATTCTCTGCCTTCGCTGCTGAGGGCAAGGGCGTGACCGGCTGGACCCGCCAAGAGCTACGCGAAGAGGTAGCCAAGCACGACCCCTATGTGAATGCCTCCACTGAGGATGCCGAGCAGGACTAACCTCCACATCTGATCTTCATCCCCGCCCCGAGCGGTGCCTTTAAGGCGAGTTTCTCAGCACTCCCCGAACAGGACCGCGCGGGGCGGGTTTCTTCTGCGCTGGGCGCGGCCATGCCCGCTCTGCCGCATTCACCGCCGGGCGCTGCGTGGTGCTCCTATGCGACGGGGCGGGAGTGTGTTCTGCGCTGCTCCGCGCCTCGCGCCGCGCCTGGGCGGTGAGCTCATCGAGGGAGCGGGAAAACTCCGCTAGCCGCGCACTCGTGTGACGCTGGAAGGTTTCGAGGTGCCGGAGGAAATCGGGGTTCACGTTAGTCACCATGCACCTGCCTTGTGGGGCCAGCTGGTGTGCTCACTGTGGTCTCCTTCGTCAGTCGGTGGGGCGGCATCGCCGGCAGCTGCTGCCGGTGCGGCAGCCTCGGCGGGCGGTTCTGGTTCTGGCTCGGCCGGTGCCGGTTCTGGGGCTGGGTCAGGGTTTGGGGCTGGAGCTGGGGCTGCCTCCTGCGCCACGTTCTGCATAGCCACCTTCTGCGCCGGCGGCTCGGGTTCGGGCACAGCGACGAGATCCTCCGGCGGGCAGGGATCGGCCGGCTGAGGCGCTTCTGGCTCAGTCTCGGGCTGCGGTGCGGGTGCGGGGTCGGCAGCCGGCGCCGCCGGGGCGCAGGGTTCGTCTACCACCGGCGGGCACTCCACTACCGGCGCGGGCGGGCAGGCGCTGGGTGCTTGTCCGAGCTCGGCGGATACCTCGATAGTGCCGGCGATAGCGGCCTCGAGGTGCGCATGAAGCGAGGCCTGAGCCTGTGCCACTCCCACGGCGGCAGCACTGGCCATCGCCTGCCCCACCGTGAGTGCCGAACCACTCACCAGCTGCCCGAGCTCGGCAGCAGGGCACGGCGGCGCGGCGGCGGGAGCAGGAGCCGGTGGCGGGGTCGCCGGGGTGTCTGGCACGCAGGGCTTAGGTGGTGCTGTCGGTGGTTGTGGCGGCGGCGCGGCGGACGCGGGTTCGCAGGCTGGGGCCGGTTGTGGGGCCGGCTGCGGCTCTACCGACGGCGCCGGCTGGGGTGCTGCCGCAGGCGCCGGTGCTGGTACCGGTGCTGGCTGCGGTGCGGGAGTCTCTGTCACGCAGGGTTCCGGCTTCGCTATGGGCGGGGCGGCCGCGGGCTCACACGGCGGCTCCGGGGTGCACGCGGGAGCTTCGGTGGCGCAGTGCTGCTCAGCGTGGGCGATCAGCTCATCAAAACAGCCCGCCACGGCGGAGTCATGATCGCCGAAGATACCCAGCAGCTGCTGGCCGGCGCTATCGATGAGCCCTGCGCCCATGTGCACTAATTGCTGCGCCAGCCCGCGGGCACCGCTACTGCCCAGCAATTCGAGGGCGTGGCACACCGCACGTACTGCCTCATCAAGGCTCAGCGTCATCGCCTGCGCCGCCTCATGGGCACTGCTAGCGACCGCCTCGATGCTATCGGCGCAGGAATGCGCGGCCGCCTCTACTGCTGCGGCACCGTCTACCCGCTGCTCCCACTGCCGCATAGCGCGGCTCAGGCCGCCGCACATGGCCCCCTCGGCCACTCCGGCGAGAGCGGGGCTGAGCACCTCCTGTACCCAGCGGCCGGCGTCCTGCGGGGCGGATTCCCCTAGGGCGCAGCTCGCGGCTGTGCGTAGTGCGGAAGTATCCAAACCGGCGAGATTCTCGGCGGCGGCGCTTAACTCCTCGGCGCTGATCTGCGGCCCAGCATAGAGCCTGCCCGCGGCCAGACGCAGCGCCTCCACCGTGGAGGCGTAGCAGGTCACGGAGCTGTTCATCTGCCCTCACCTGCCCTATCGATGCGGTGCAGAGCGTCGGCCACCTCGTGGTCCTGCTCTGAGAGGGCGCGGAGATGATCGCTGGCGGTATGCGTCGATAAGCGAGCTGCGTCTAAAGCAGTGGCGGTATCGGTGTGCAGTTGGGTAAAGACACGGGCGAGAGCTTCACCGCGTTCCCGCAGCCCCTTCCCTGCCGCGGCGGGCGGGAACTGTGGTGCGTGGCGCTGGTGCGCGCTCGTGTTCTCGGCGATAGTGCGGAGCAACTCGGCGGTATGCGCCAGCGCGGTTGGTGGATCGACATCTATGTCAGTGTGCGTCATAGCCTCCCCCATGCGAGGTCAAAGAAACGGCGGCGTGCACCCTGACAGGGCGCACCTTCTCACCGAGTTAGACGCACACTTACCCCTCGGAGGTTCCCGCGGCGCAGAAGTATTGTGCGCAGTCCGCGGGAATGATGCCGCGAGGAGGGTTTAGACCTCAGCGACCACGGCGGCCAGACGACCGGCCACCTTTCGGGCCTGCTCCTCGTGGGCGGCCTCCACCATGACGCGGAAGAGATCCTCTGTGCCGGAGGCGCGCAGCAGCACCCGGCCGGTGTCGCCCAGCTCCGCCTCGGCCTTGGTGATGGCCTCCTTGACCCGAGGATGATCCATGATTACGGACTTGTCCGAGACCGGAACGTTGATGAGCATCTGCGGCAGCACCGTCATCACGGTGGCCAATTCCTTCAGGCTCGAGCCGGTCTCGGCCATGCGGGCCATGAGCGAGAGACCGGTGAGTACACCATCGCCGGTGGTGCCGTGATCGGGGATCACAATGTGGCCGGACTGCTCGCCGCCAAGGCTATAGCCGCTGCGGTTGAGCTCGGCGAGAACATAGCGATCGCCCACCTGGGTGGTGAGCACCTCAATGCCGGCGTCCTCCATGGCCAGCTTCAGCCCCAGATTCGACATCACGGTGGCCACCAGGGTGTTCTTGCGTAGCTCGCTATTGGCCTTCATCGCTACGGCCAGAATCGCCATGATCTGATCGCCATCAACGATGGTGCCCTCGGCATCCACGGCGAGGCAGCGATCGGCGTCGCCATCGTGCGCCAAGCCAATATCGGCGCCGTGCTCGCGGACCGCGCGCTGCACCTCCTCGATGTGGGTGGAGCCGCAGCCATCGTTGATGTTGTAGGAATTCGGCTTGTGGTGAATCGGGATCACCTCGGCACCGGCGGCGCCATAGGCTAATGGGGCTACCTCGGCGGCGGCACCATTGGCGCAGTCCACCACCACCTTGATCCCGGAAAGATCCTGCGGCACGGCCTGGGCCAGGTGCATCAGATAGCGTTCCTGGGCGTCCGAGGCTTCCTCAATCACGCGGCCGATACCGTGCCCAGTAGGGCCTTCGGCGGCGATATTGTCCATGCGGCGCTCGATCTCATCCTCTACCTCATCGGGCAGTTTATGGCCGCCGTCGGAAAAGAACTTGATGCCATTATCCGGCATGGGGTTGTGGCTGGCGGAGATCATCACGCCCATGTCTGCGCCATAATCATCGGTCAAAAATGCCACCGCCGGGGTGGGGATCACGCCGACGCGCAACACGTCCACACCGCGCGATGCCATGCCCGCGGAGATCGCCGCGGCCAGCATCTCGCCGGAGACGCGCGGGTCGCGGCCCACGATGGCGACGGGGCGGCGCTTGGAGTTGCGGTACTCCTTTGTCAGTACCTCCGCAGCCGCTGCACCGAGCTGCAGCGCCAAGGGGGCCGTCAGCTTCTTATTGGCTAATCCACGTACACCGTCTGTTCCGAAGAGTCGAGTCATTCCTCCATTATGCACGCTCGGCTACCCCGATCCCACGCCAGACATTCCCCTGCGGTGGTGCTCAGACGTATGACCCGTGCCCATGCGGGAGCAGCTGCCCGTGCGCCGGGGCTGACAGCTAGTAGCCTTGCAGCCATGCCAGTAGATGCCCGCGATAGTAGTGCCGTTATTATTCGTGATCCCCGCCGCCGCCTGCTCACCGTGCCAGAGCCCGCCGGCACCGCGCTGACCCTCCCCCACGCCGTAGCTCGGCTGGGAGAATCCCCCGTACAAACCGCACTCCGGGCGCTGCAGGAACTCGGCATCACCCTCGCGGCAGCGGAGCTCACCCCCTGCGGAGAGATCACGACCCGCGCGAGCAGCACGGACACCGAGCCTGCGCGAGTGGCACTATTTCTCGTCCCCGGCTCGCCGCTTCACGACGCAGCCGCCCAGGACAGAACAGCTCCTGCGGCGGGACAGGGGCTCGGCCCCGAGCGGCAGTGGCTCGCACTCGATGCACTCGATGATCGCTCCGCGCCGCTGGCGCCGCTGCTCACAGAGCATGTGCTGGATTATCTTCAGGCCCACCCGATTCACTCGGTGGCGGTGTTTAGCGGCGCCCGCGCGGGACAGGATGAGCGCCACCTCGTGACTGCCCGCGCTGTGGGAGAAAGCCTGGCACGCAATGACATGCGCCTCGTCTATGGCGGCAGCGCGGTGGGGTTAATGGGGGCTGTGGCCACGGCGGCTCTCGAGGCCGGCGGAGCGGTGAGCGGGGTGCTCCCGCAGAGCCTGATGCACGGCGAGATCGCCCATCCTGGGCTGACGCAGCTCGAGGTGGTGGAGACGATACACGCCCGCAAACAGCGCATGAGCGAGCGTGCCGACGCCTTCCTTTGCCTGCCTGGCGGCACCGGAACATTGGATGAGTTCTTCGATGTGTGGACCGGCCAGCAGCTCGGCTATCACGCCAAGCCGATCGCGTTTGTAGACAGCGACTATTGGGCTCCCACGCTGCGTGCGCTCAGCATCATGGTGGAGGAGGGCTTTGTGCGGGCAGAGGATTATGACGCGCTCATCCTCGGCGATAGCCCCGAGGAGATTCTCCAGGCCATGCGCACCTGGACCGCCCCGAGACCGAAGTGGAGCTAGCAGCACCGCGGCGGGTGTGTCTGGCCGTGGCGCTGCTAGAGGTGCCCCAGAAACGAGCAACGCCCGCGGCCGAAGCCACGGGCGTTGAAGAAGCGTTGGTGTTTAACGCTTGGAGTACTGCGGAGCACGACGGGCCTTGTGCAGACCTGCCTTCTTGCGCTCCACGGCACGGGCGTCGCGGGTGAGAAGGCCAGCCTTCTTCAGCTGCTTACGCTCAGCCGGGTTGTACTCGTTGAGGGCGCGGGCGATAGCCAGACGCATAGCACCGGACTGACCGGTGGGGCCGCCACCGGAGATGCGGGCACGGATGTCGAACTGGTTCTCGCGCTCCAGAAGGGTCAGCGGGGTCTTGATGTCCTGCTGGTTGAGCTTGGAGGGGAAGTACTCCTCGAACTCACGGCCGTTGACGGTGATCTTGCCGGTGCCCTGGGTCATGGTGACGCGGGCGACGGCGCGCTTACGACGGCCAACGGTCTGGATCGGCTGGCTGAGATCGGCCGGGCCCTCGGCTGCGGGAGCCTCGGCGGTCTCGGCGGACTCGTCCACGAGGGAGTCACCGATGGTGTTGGTGAACTCCTCGGTTGCGGCCTGCGCTGCAGCGATGTCCTCAGCGGAGGCTACCTGGGATTCGTTCTGATTCTGTTCGGTCACTGGGCCACCTGCTTGATCTCGAAGGTCTCGGGCTTCTGGGCTGCATACGGGTGCTCGGAGCCGGCGAAGACGTGAAGCTTCTTCACCGAGGCGCGGGAGAGACGGTTGTGCGGCATCATGCCCTCAACAGACTCGAACACAACGCGCTCCGGGTGCAGCTCGAGGGAGCGACCCAGGGACATGGTCTTCAGACCACCCGGGTAGCCGGAGTGACGGTAGCGGAACTCACGCTCGCGCTTGTTGGAGGAAACAGCAACCTTGTCAGCATTGATGATGATGACGTGGTCACCGCAGTCGACGTTGGGTGCGTACTGGGGCTTGCCCTTGCCGCGCAGGAGGCCTGCGGCGGTCACTGCCAGGCGACCCAGCACCACATCAGTGGCGTCGATGACATACCACTTGCGGGTGATGTCACCGCTCTTCGGGTGATAAGTAGACAATGCAAAACCTTTCAAAGTCTATTCTGCTCGCTGCCAGCCAAACGTGTCAGTTATGGATAGCGCGGCGGCCGGTGGAGACCCGCGCTATCAGTACTCTTCCCAGCTTCCGCATCCCCTCAGAGGGCAGGCGTTACTACGGCGAGTACACACGAAGAGTGAATTTTAGCCCCCTATAGCTGCGCAGCGCAAACTCCTCGCCGCATCACTACTCCGGCTAGCTCGGGAATATCGTCTTAGGCCGTGACGTTGGTGCCGCAATGAAACACCGTGGTCTCTCCCCCAGAGTGGAACCACGAATCTACATCTTAAGGAGGACAGCTATGTCTCATATCGTCATTATTGGTGGCCACGGAAAGATCGCCCTTGAGCTGGCCCCGATTCTCAGCGAACGCGGCGATAGCGTCGCGGCATTGATCCGAAATCCCGACCATGCCGCCGATGTGGAGGCCGCCGGAGCACATCCGGTGGTGGTCGACGTGGAAGAATCCTCGACCGCAGAGCTCACCGCGGCCCTGCGTGGCGCCGATGCCGTGGTGTGGTCCGCCGGCGCCGGCGGTTCTGGTGGGGCGGCACGCACCTACGCCGTGGATCGAGACGCCGCTATCCGCAGCATGGACGCCGCCCAGGCCGCCGGGGTGAAGCGCTATATTATGGTCTCCTTCAATGGTTCGCGCTCCCCACTACAGATTCCGGAGGATCATCCCCTCTACGACTACGCCGTGGCCAAGCTCGCGGCCGATATGCACCTGGTGGGCAGCGACTTGGACTGGACCATCCTGGGCCCTGGCGCACTGGACGATGAGCCAGCGACGGGGACGGTGCGCGTCACTCCGATAACGCACGGGATGTCCTCCGAGACCTCCCGCGGCAACGTTGCACAGGTGGCGGCCGCCGCGCTGCAGCAGCCCGCCACCATCCACCGGGTGATCCCCTTTATCAATGGCTCCACCCCCATCGCCGAGGCCCTCGCCGAGGTGCCTGAAGACTACTCAGAGATCAGCTAATACCGGACAGCTCTCGGGGGGGCGTGAGACAGCACACACCCCGCGGTAGCGTGCCGCCCATTCATCACTGGCGGCTGGTGCTACTACGCGGGGTGTGGCTGCATATTGTTCGATGAGGTGGTGGTTCTTGAAACCGCGCGGCACGAGGCGGTGCGCTCACGCGAGTGGCTGGCTGCGTCCCTGGATTTTGGAGATACACGGAGAACACGGGGATTCCACGGACACGCCCGCGCGCGAGACACACCGGCCCGAGCCTCTGCGGCGGCGGGCGGCTAGCTCCAGCTAGCGGCAGCGCGGCGATTGACATCGCTCATACGCTCATTGCCTTCTGCCACAGTGCGGGAGATGGTGGCCAAAATGGTGTTGATCTCCAGCGCGGCGGCATCCCACGCGCGCTGGGCTTCCTGGTAGGCGGAGGAGGATTCGCCTTCCCACGCCGCGGTCATCGGCGCGATCTGGGCTTTGAGGTCCTCCAAGTTGGCGTTGATCTTGGCGGAGGTGGCGCGAATATCCTCAGCCGCTTGGCTGATGGCGCCGAATTGATAACGAATCGTGTCCATGAGTGGCATGAGCCTTTCTGTGTTGCGCTCTTATTAAGTGTGCTGATGCAGATGAGTGGGATGCGGCGGCGCTAGAGCGCCAAGCCGCCACCGACCTGACGGAATGCGGTTTCGTTCTCGGTCTCGGAAACGTCGAAGGCGCGGGCGTTGGCGCGGATATTCTCCGAGATGGAGCTCAGCGCCTCCTGCAGCTGGCGTGCCGAGGCGTCCCAGCGGCTCATGAGATTGGTGAAAGCCAGCTGCGCGCTGCCTTGCCAGCTACCGCCGATGGCGTCGACGGTGCCGCGCAGCCGGGCCAGCTCGGCCTGAACGTCGTGATTGGTCTGATCCACCTTGCCTGCGGTGGCGACCATGGTCTGTGATTCTGTGCGAAAGTGCCCAGTCATAGATACTCCTTGAAAGATAATCCTGTGTGCATTGATGCAGCAGCTGCTGCCGGATATATAGGGAATGGACTGCACAGTGATCGGATGTGATGCTCCCCCGAGTGCTCCACACAATCCCCCCCTGTGGTGGTGAAACCAAGCGGCTTCATGGGATATAGACGTCAGGCACAGCCACTGAGGTTCCGCCCCGGCTAAAAAAGCTTCTCCCCATCGCCGGTGGTGTTATCGCGGTGCTCGAGACTATCCACCGCCATGCGGCAGCTGGCGGTATGCGCATGGCTGGGGTGATATCGCGAATGACAGCCCACGCTGATCAACGTGTCCCGCTCAACCCACGCGGTCCAGCGCACCAGCGAGCCATCGCCTGGTTCTTCGATATAGCTGGTCTGAGCGGGCTGGCCGTGCCGGCGAAATACGGCCGCCTCGGTGCGCAGTGTCTCATCCACAGCCACCATCGCCTCTATCTCAGCAATCACCGCCTCCGGCGACACGGAGTAGACCTCATCGAAGGAGATGAGGATGCGCAGTTCGGGATCGGCACCGTTGAGCTGAAAACTACTGTCCCCGCGGTCACTAATCTCGAATCCCTCTGGGGTGCGCACCCGCACCGGGCCACGCTCTACCACTATCTCTCGCGGCGCCGCCGCGCTTGTCGACGCCTCCTCCCCGGCACTATCACTCGGCGGCGGGCTGGAATCTGGCTGCTCCGGTTCCGCCACGGTGCGCATCGGCGCCGGCTCCAAGGACTGCTGGGTAGACCACCAGCTCACCCCCACCACGAGCAGCACCACGGCCACAATGCCCACGCTAAAGAGATTGACCCGCTCCAGCAGCCGGGCGATGCCGCCACCGTGGAGGGAGCGGCGGCGCACACCCTGTGGCGGCTGCGGCCACGGGCCGTCCTCGGGCTCCGGCCGCGACGCCTCAGCAGGTCGCCGCGTGCTGGTGGGCGGGGCGGGTGGCGCTGCAGGCGCGGCGGGCTCGGGTGCTTCGACTGGCTCGGGTGGCGGCTCACCATAGCGCCAGGCCCGCACGCGGGCGGTGTGACACTGCTCCAGCAGACACTCGCCGGGTTCTTCGGCGGCGTCGATAATCACCTCCACCTGCGGCCACTGGCTACCGGTCAGATCCCGCAGCTCGGAGACTAAGCGGCGGGCCTGATCGGGCTCGCTTAAGGCGGCGGCACCAAGATCATAGAAGTAGTGTGCTTTAGCGGTGGTTGCTTCGACCACGATGGTGAGCGCATCAGTGACGGAGACTTCCCAACGGGGCATCATTTAGTCACTCACCACCTGAATGAGTCCTTCGGCACTGCCGCCGCGGATCAACTGGGCCCGGCCCGGCGCGAGGGTGGCGGGCCGCGCCCCGAAGAGCGGGCCTTCGTCTTTATCGCTGTCGAAGAGCAGCACCAGCGGCGAGGAGTCCTTCAATTCGGCGAGCCCGGGCGCGAAGAAGGCGCGGGAGGCACCGCCGGATTTGCGGGCGTAGATCAGGTGCAGGCCGATATCGCTGGCGTGCGGGAGCAGGGGCGCGAGCGGATCGAGCAATCCGTGCGGCAGCAGCTCGGCGTCGTCGATAAGCAGATATAGCTCGGGCCCGCTCCACCAGGAACGTTGCAGCAGCTGCTGCGGAGTGATGTCTTCGCTGGGGAGGCGTTGGCGCAGCGTGGTGCAGAGATCGCTGATGAGGCTGCGGCTGGCGTCGGTGGTGCCGCTATAGCCGGCCAGCATGTGCTCGGGGAATAGACCGAGGTGGCGGCGACGATGATCGATGACCAGCAGCCGCGCCTGCTCCTGCGGCAGCTGGGCGAGCTGCCGGCCCACGACCTTGAGCAGCTGGGATTTGCCGCAGCCCTTGTTGCCGAGGGCAATCACGTGCTGGGCGTCGCTGAAGTCCACCGCCACCGGCTCGAGTCGGGCTCCGCCCATGCCCAGCAGCACCTGCTCGGAGTCGGGCAGGCTGGCGGCCGGCAGGCTAAGAGGCAGGGTTTTCAGTGCCGGCACGGCCGCCATGCCGGCCTCCTCGCTCTGCCGGGCCACATGGGCGATGTCCTGGGCGCTGGACTGGGCGATGAGGATATTCTCCCCTGCCGCGTTCAGCCCCCGGCCGGGCAGGGCGGGGAGTTTTTCTTGGCGGCGGCGATCGATCATGGAGTCCATGGCCTCGGGCAGGCGGAGCTCATAGCGTTGGCCGATGAGATCCCGCACCGATGGCCGCAGGGCGGTCCAGCGGGAGGTAGAGATCACCAGGTGCACCCGCGCCGCGAGGCCCTCGCTGGCGATGCGCTGCAGGCTCGGGGTGAGCTCCTCGAAGTCGGTGGTAAGTGCCTGCCAGCCGTCGATAAGCAAGAAAGTGTGGCGCTGCTCCGGCTCATCGATGAAGCCGAGCACCTCATCCACCACGCGGGCGATGGTTTCTTCCTGCTCTCGGCCCGCCACCCCGGCGGTGTGCGGGAGGCGTTCGAGGGTGCCGAGCCCGCCGCCGCCGAGGTCCAGAGCGTAGAGGCGCAGCGTCTCGGTGCTGTGGGTGGAGGCGAGCGCGGTAGCGATGCTGCGCAGCATGGTGGTTTTGCCGCTCTGCGGCCCGCCGCAGACAGCCACATGCCCGTGTTGGCCGGTGAAGTCCACCACGAGGGGATCTTGGCGCTGCTCATAGGGGCGATCGATCACACCCACCGCAGCACGCAGCGGGCCGAGATCCTCCACCACCCCACCGAGCGGAATGGCAGCCGGCAGCGGATCCAGCCACACCTTGTACGCCTTCAGCCCCAGCTGGGCGGCGCGGGCGGTGGTGAGTTCCACGGTGAGATCCACGAGCGTCCGGGCGCTCGAGGGGTCCTGCTGCGAGCTGGCGCTGGCGGCGGGCAGGCGCGGCTCGGGCAGGGTATCGGCGCGGGTATCGAAGCGGCCCACCCGCACGATCGCCTCCGCCGCGGGGCCGGTGCTGGCACTGACTGGGCCGGAGACATAGCTGGCTTGGAAGCCGCGCACCTCGGCGGCATCGGCTTTGATGAAGCCACGGCCGGGATGATTGGGCAGCTCATAGGCGTCCGGAACGCCGAGCACATGGCGGGATTCCATGGCCGAGAAGGTGCGCAACCCAATGCGGTAGCTTAAGTGCGAGTCCAGCCCGCGCAGCCGCCCCTCCTCCAGGCGCTGGCTGGCGAGCAGCAGGTGGATGTGCAGGGAGCGGCCCAGCCGGCCGACGGCGGCGAAGAGGTCGGCGAAGTCGGGGTGCTGGCCGAGCAGCTCGGAGAACTCATCGATCACGATCACCAGCGCCGGCATCGGCTCGGTGCCGGCTGCGGCCGCGGCGGCGTTGAAGGCCTCCACATTGGGCACGTTGCCGGCCGCGCGCAGTACTTCTTGGCGGCGGTTCATCTCCCCGGAGATGGCGTCGCTCATGCGCTCTACTAGGTCAGCTTCGGCGTGCAGGTTGGTGATCACCGCGGAGGTATGCGGCAGGCCATCGAGGCCGAGGAAGGTGGCGCCGCCTTTGAAGTCCACCAGCACAAAGTTCAGCTCCGCTGGGGAGTGGCTAAGGGCGAGAGAGACCACGAACGTGCGCAGGAGCTCGGATTTTCCCGATCCAGTCGCCCCGATGCACAGCCCGTGCGGCCCCACCCCGCCGTGGGCGGATTCTTTGATATCGAGCAGCAGCGGCTGGCCATCGCTTCCCACACCGATGGGCACGTTGAGGCGAGTGGGATCGCCCGGGGCGCGCGGCGCCCACAGGGTCTCGGCGCGCACATGCTCCTGCTCGTGGTAGCCGAGCAGCGGCAGGAGCTCTCCCACAGGGGCGCTGCTGTGCTGCTCTGGCCGGTCGTGCGGATGAAGGGCCTTGGCTAGGCAGGTGGCCTCGGCGATGCTGAGGGTATCGGGCACCCCGATGGTTTCCTCGCCGCCGAGAATCGAGACCACCAGCGCGGCATCGGCGTGCAGGATCAGCCCATCATTGAAGGCTGCCTCATACAGCGGCGTGGCCTGGTGGGCGTCGATGGCGATGATGAGATCCCAGCGGCGCGAGCCCACCAGGTGGGCGGGCTGCTCGGCATCGTCGATATCCACGATGAGCACCCGGCAGGCCGCCTCGCTGGGAGTGCGGGTGTGCGGCAACCATTTCAGCCACTGCCACTCCCCCTCGGCGGCGGCAGCGACGTCGGCGGTAGTGGCTCGCGCCCCGCTGAGCACCTCGATGCCGATGGCCTCGGGGCCGTGGTGAAAGACCAGTTGGGCGATGAGTGCCCGCGCGAGAGCCCGGGCCTTCTCCCCGTGCAGCGAGAGCACGCTAAACGATCCCACCTGCACCACCAACGGCATGGCGGGCACGGTGTCCACGGCGGTCACCATGTGGCGCAGCGCCACCGCGCACACCGGGTCAAGGTCCTCGGTGGCGTTGATGTTCTGTAATTCGATCGGCGTGCAGAGCGCGGTGGTACCACGCCCGATACGCACCTCCCCCACATCGGGATCACCGAGGCTGCGCTCCCACATCCGCGGCGAGCCGGCGGCGGCGTAGAGTGCCTTCGGATCGGGGTGGCGGTGCAGCTCGTGGGCGCGCTGCGCGGCGGCGTTATTCAGCGCGGCGCGGCGCACATGCGAGAGATGCCGCAGATAGGTGCGGCGGGTGTCATCGCTATCCTCGCCGCCCTGGGGCAGAAACATCGCCAACATCGAAGCGCCCATCATCAGCGGAAAGAGCAGCATCATGGGATTAAGCTGCCGCTCCCCCGTGAGCATCAGCGCCACCATGCCCACCATGGCCAGCACCATCACCACTGGGATGATGATGCGCACCAGCGGCACCGGCTGCCGCGTCGGGGCATCCGGCACGGCTTCCGGCTGGATGCTGCCGCTGGGCAGCGGTGGTGCGGCAATCCGTTCGATCGCTCTGGTTTCTTCTACTGCCTGCGGAAATGCGACAGCCATATCTCAAACTCCCCCCGTAGCACGGATACTGGCTGCACCCGGCGCGCAGGCATGTCCCCCATCCCCGCGCCGCATGCATGATCGACGTCGCCCCCTCGCTCAGCCCCACCGGAACAGCGGTGCTCGGCCGCTGCTTCGGTGCGCCTCGAGTGGACACGGCACTGATCCTAAGCCAAGCTGATGGGCACTGCAGGCCAACGGTTGTGCGCCTGCAGCTCGCCAGCACCCCATGGCGGGTGGAGGGGGAGATGGTTCGGGGGAACCATCGCAGCAGCACTCGGCGCTATCGTCTGCGCGCGCGAGCACCGCTATCTCTCTGCGCCGTCTGTGGGCGTGATCGTGTTATCTACTCAGGGGGAATTTCTTGTGACGCTGTCACTTCACTCACCATCGGCGCCGCCGCCCGAGCCGCGCCCCGCCACCACGGCGGTGACCACCACCATCCGTCTCGACGTGCCGGAGCAGCCCGAGCGCAATCGCCAGCTCGATATTGTATTGCCGCCGCGTTCCTCACTGGCGGAGGTGCTCGATGAGGTCTTAGAGCTCCTCGATGCGCCGAGCATCAGCGTGCCCTGGCAGGGCCGCACCGCCGCGGGGGTGCCTATCGACGCCACCCGGCCGCTGCACACCGTGCCCTTTCTGCATGGGGGCGTGCTGGTGCTCGGGCCCTATGAGCAGCATGCCGCGCCGGTGGTCAAAGACACCGCCCATGCGCTTGCCGACGCCGCCAGCACGCCCTGCCGACGCGGCCTCGATACGCTACCGCTGCTGGTGGCGGGCCTAGTGCTGTGTCTCGGCGCGGTGGCCGCACCGCTGAGTGCCACCGCGGTGGCGTGGTGGGGTGCCAGCCTCACGCTGGCGGCCAGCGCGGTGGCCCTGCGGGCGCGCCGCCGGCTCAGCCCAGAGGCCACCGCCTGCTATATGGGCATTGCCCAGCTCAGCGCCGCGATATCTGGGGCCAGCGCCGCCCAGCAGCGCGGCGTGGAGGCCCTCGCGCTCTCGAGCAGTGCCGCGGGGTGGACGTTGGTGGCTGCTGCGGGTGGGCTGGCCGCCGCCACCGCCCTCGGGGCGAAGGCCCTGCATATTCGACACTGTGCCGCGGCGATCACCACGGTCGCACTACTGACGGTGTGCGGCGGGCTGCTGGCCGCGAGCGGCGAGTGGGTGGCTGCCAGCGCCGGCACCATCGCGGTGGCCATGGTGGCTATGAGCGCCGCGCCCAGTGTGGCGCTGAAAACCGCTGGTCTCCGGGTGTCGCTGATCCCCTCGGCCGGCCAGGACCTCGAGGTGGCCGATCATACGATCGCCGAGCCGGAGAAGAAGGCCCGGAGGACTGCGCAGATCCTGGGCGGTTTCTACCTCGGGCTCACGGTGGTGCTGAGCCCGCTGCTGCTGGTGCTCGCCCAGCGCGCCGATGTGTTCGCCCTCGCCTTGGTGGCCTGCACCGTGGGGTCCGTGGTGGTGCATGCCGCCCGTCATCACGATGTCTGGAGCATGTGGGCGTTGTGGGTCTCTAGCTGCGCCGGGGTGGTCGCGCTCGCACTTTGCGCGCTGCGTATAGCCACCGCAGAGCTTGCCGGCCAGGGCTCGTGGATTATCTGGCCGATGGTGATCGCTGGGGCCGTGCTCGCGCTCGCGGGTGCCGCTCCCCTGCTCACCGGGCCGCTATCCACCATGGAACCCACATGGCAGCGGCGACTCGAGCGAGTGGAGCATATCGCATTGGCCGCCATCATTCCGCTCTCCGCGCACCTCATGGGCATATTCACCGCGATCCGCACCTGGGAGTGGTAGGCCGTGATGCGCTTCGTGTGTCCCCTGTTGGCCGCCGCGCTGCTCCTCGGCTGCGCTCCTCTCGCCGTCGCCCAGGAATCGCCGCCCGCGCCGGATGCCCCAGACATTGCCTGCGCTCAGCCCGTGCAGATCAGCGACTCCGCTGACGATCGTGCCGCGTGGGATGAGGCTTTACGACGCTCCCTCGCCCTCCGCGATACCCACCAGCACGCCACCGGCGCTGGGGTAAAAGTCGCCGTGGTCGATACCGGGGTGGCACAGCATCCGCGCCTGCGCATGACCCCGGATGCGGATTTTATCCACCCCGAACAGCCGCGCGCGGATCATGATTGTGACTCCCACGGCACCGTGGTGGCGGGGATCATCGGCATGCGCCCCGACCCGAGCAGCGATGAACTCACCGGCATCGCCCCGGATGCCGAGATCCTCAGCATCCGCCACACCAGCGCCCACTATCGCAGCCCGCAGCGCAACAGCAGCGGCAATCTCGCGAATCTCGCCGAGGCTATCGATGCGGCTATCGACGCCAAGGCGGATGTGATCAATGTGTCGGTGGTGTCCTGTGTCTCTCCCGCCCGTGCCGCGGGGCTGAACACGCGAGCGCTCCGCGCTGCGGTACGGCGGGCGGAGGCCAGCAACGTCGTGGTGGTCGCCGCAGCCGGCAATGCCTCCGAGAAGTGCTCCCCCGGTGATGTGGTGTATCCGGCGCATCTGCCCACCGTGATCGCGGTCAGCGCCGTCGATCACTCCGCGCGCAGCCTCGCCGACTACGCACTCCCCGCCGCCGAGGACACTGGACTGAGGCTCAGCGCCACCGGCGATGTGCCCATAGCCCTGCACTCGGAAGGAAGTGGCCTCGCCTCTGGGGTATATGGCGACGAAGGGCAGGTACACGGATACATCGGCACCAGCTTCGCCACGCCGGTGGTCTCCGGCACCGTCGCACTCCTGCTGCAGCGCGACCGCCACGCCAGCCCGGCGGAGATCCGGGCGCGACTGGCCACCATCGCCGACCCAGCGCGGGGTGAATTCGATATCCACGCCGCGCTCACTCACCTCGATCTCGACACCCGCACCACCGCAGCGGAGCGGGATATCACCATCCGCACCGCGCAGAGCGATCCCACGCGCAGCCGGGTCGCGATCATGGCAGCGGTGGCCCTCGCCGCGATCGCACTCCGCGCCATTACCCGCGGCTGGCGCAGCGACCGAGAGGCCTAAAACCCCTCGCCCCTCGCCCACAGGCTGCGGCGAGGGGCGAGGGGATACTTTTACTCCTCTATATCGCGATGCGCGGGAGCACGGGCCGCCTCAAAAGACAGCACCTCGCCCTCCGGCAATAACGACACCACCGACCACGAGGCCGCCGTGGTGGACTCCACCCCCACCACCGCCAACTCTTTGCCCGAGGGCACCGCATGCCGCCGCCCCGTCTCCGATATCACATGCGTGCCCTGGGCGGTATCCACCCCAAAGGCCAGGCCCGAGCGCTGCTCATCCTCATAGGCCGGACGGTAATGGGTGGCATGGGCACCCAACACGGGGATCGAACCCTCCAGCGCGCCCATCCGCACCCCAGGGCCGCGCTGGGCACCCGCCGAGCACACCGCCGCTGGATGCGACTCGGGCGCGCCGAGGAAGGGGGCGTCGATAAGCGAATACGGGCGACGCAGCAGCTGCAGTGTCTGCCCACTATCGCCGAAACCACTGATGTCCTCCCGCGTGCGCTCGCGCGTCCGCGCCCCCAGTTGCACGAGAATGCTGCGTTGCATGTCCGTGAGCTCTATCAGGCCCTCGCGGCGGATGAGATAGGCGGCCCCACCCACATCCGCGATCTCCCACGGGCCCGAGGGCACCGCGAAATCCGGCAGCGCATGCACAGTATTCAGCCACGTACTAGAGGTCTCCACCACCGGCGTGTCTCTATCCACCCCCATTGCCTGGCGGGTAGCGGCCCCCAGCTCATCACGCGCAAAAGGCAGCCGGCGACGCCCCTCGGAGGTGATCAACCACTGCGTACCACGCTCATCGCGGGCCACAAACGCCTCCTCCTCCGTTAGCGGCCGATACGCAATCCCCGAGCCCACGTGCAGCTCATCACTACGCACCTCGTGGCAGGCCACCAAAGGCTGCTCCGGCGCCGAATCCGCCACGGCCGACGGCGCCACCCCGATGCCCACCTCATGCGCGAAACGCTGCGTGGCCAGCACCGCATCCGAAATCCGCGCCGGGGTGGCGGCCTCGCCCACCACCAGCCGCGCCGAGGCCAGATTAGTCACGGGATGAACACCCTCCTCAGAGCGCACATAGAGCGCCCCCGAATCGGCCACCATGATCGGCGCCTCCCCTGGATCGCGCTGCGGCGAAAATAGCGCCATCGCGCCGGCGCCCAACCCCACCACCACAGCCGCGACAGCACCAAAGGCCAGCGCCTTATTCCGCGCCCCGAGCGGATCGTGGATCATTCGAATATCGCCCATCACCGCCCCGAGCTCGGCGCGGCGGAGCAGAAACTTATAGCCGCTCACCTGCGCCTGCGTGGTGGGTTGCAGGATCGACCGCAGCGGCTGATGGTGTGTATCGGAGTGCTCACCCATGTGGCACCAGACTCCTCCCCCGAGAATGACTATTAGGACCGCGCCCTCGCACACACACTCACGCGAAAGCCTCTACGTGGCTTTTCGACGCACCCCCGTCCCCCGACGAGCGCTGATGGCTTCAAGGCCTGCAGATTCTGTGCTGTGTACATGCGCTGAGCGACGCTGCTCTCACTTTAAACGCTGCGCAGGCGGGGTGCAGGGTGAGGGCAGCGCGTGCTCCCCTGTACTCACTGAATCATTCCCCAGAGCTCTACCCCCACCCGGTATTCTGCAGAGGTTGGAGTACTCAACCATCTTGTGGAGGAACACTGTGGGTATTTTTAAGCGCCGGCCTGGGCAGACCCCTTCATCGTCTGATTCGAAGAACACCAACCTCGTGGGGTCGATGGTGGACAAGCTCGGCGCCAAGGTCGATTCCGAAATCGCGTTGCAGAAGCGGATGCTCGCCAAAACAAAAACCATCCAGAAGCATCTCCCCGCATTTGAGCATGCCTCCTGCCCTGTAGCAGTATCACAGGCTGGGACGGTCCTGCGAGACGATGAAGAGATTCTTTTTGCAGCCGTAGCCAAAGAAGCGGACTTAGATGTCCGATGCGTACTTGTCGCCACGGTGGATCGCATTTTTATTGCCTATAACAAGACGCTCAACTTCGCCCATACAGAGCTGCTCTACAGCGCAATCGACCGTATTGACGTGGGGAGTAACCTCCGAGGAGCATGGATTAATCTGTGGTCTAATGCCCAGATGATTCAACTCGAAAAGTGCACTCGGGATTTCGAGGAATTGCAGGACATTGTGCGTGAGCGCCAAACAGCCGGAGCGCAGGATGCAGCCACTCCGCCTTCCCAGGCCGCGGCTGCCCCTTCGGATCTCGATACCGGCATGGAACAGATTAAGAAACTTGCTGATCTTCATGCCCAAGGAATTCTCTCCGACGAGGAATTCGCCGCCGCGAAGGCCAAGGCCCTCGGGCTCTAATAACCGCCATACGATGAGGTATCGCTAGTCACGACATCGGGCCGCTGTGGTCGTGACGGTGGCCTGGTGGTAACACTGGAGCGCTTGGGATGGGGACACCCGAGTCAAGGGACCTCCATCCCAGTGCGAAGAATTATACGCCGTTTGTGGAGCATCGCCACAGCGCGATAAGCGATATCGCTGACTAAGCGAAATTCTGAGTTGGGAGGCCCGAAGTACGGGTAGTCTGAAACCATGTCTGTTAGCTCGTTATCTGCTAGTACCCAGAATTATGTGAAGATCATTTGGGGGCTGAGCGAATGGAGTACGGCGCCCATCACCACGGGAATGATCGCGGACAAAGCTGGGGTGAAGAAGTCCACGGTCTCCGATGCGTTGCGCAAGCTTAGTGACGCCGGCCTCGTCGAGCACTCGCGCTATTCCGCAGTGACTCTAACGGATCTGGGCAGAGAGTACGCAGTGGCCATGGTGCGCAGGCACCGCCTGATCGAAACCTTCCTCGTGGACACCTTGGGATATCGCTGGGAACAGGTGGATCGCGAAGCGGATGCTCTTGAACATGTGGTGTCCGATCTGATGATCGAGCGATTGGATGAGCATCTTGGCCATCCACAACGCGACCCACACGGGGATGCAATTCCTGACTCGCAGGGCACTATTATCCGCCCGCCCGCGGTGCGATTAACGGAATGCGAACCGCATTCCGTGGTGACCATTGCCCGCATTGCCGATGATGATCCGCAGCTTTTGCAGTACCTTGCCGAACATGACATCGGCCTCGATACGCGCGTTCAGGTGACGGCGGGGCCACCCTTTAGTGAGTCGATTACTATCACGCCGCACGATGGCGAGGAGGCGCTCACTATCAGCAGCACCATAGCGCAGTCGATCTTCGCTATTCCCTCGCAGCCGCAGGACTAACTACGCTGCGCCGCGCGATCAGAAGAATCCGCGGAGCGCATCTGGGATCTGGGGCGGCGGCCCCATCTGCCACGCTGCATCCACAAAACGAGTCACGTCGTCTTGATCGGCGTTGCGCAGGTAGAGGCTGACCATCCTCATGAAATATTCCATGACCTCTTCAGGCGCATGGGAGCTAGCCAAGATGCGCGTAGCCGATGCGGGGTTTCCCTCTTTGAGATCACTAAACATGCCCACGGCCTCTATCCAGTGACCATCGGAAGCTGGTTGTGCATCCATCGCTCTTCCTCCCTCGTATGACGAGAAGTGTCCATCCACCGCACCAGCACCGGCTGCGTCGAGGACACAGCCACTGCCCATATCGGTGAACATGTGCATGGTCTTCGGTTCGCGCACTGCAGATCACAATAGACCCTCAGTGTTCGCCTAGCCGAAGTTAAATGTTTGACACAGCCTATCACAAGCGCTCATAATTGCCGTGGATAACTACACACTGGTGCCCGCGGTCGCTTCGGGCGGGGCGGATTAGCGCATTTGTGCAGCTCAAAGTGGATCACCACCGCTGCGAATGCATGAGTACGAGCCTTTCGAGCGGGCCCGCACGGCCCCTCCGCGATGGAACTTTCCCGTCGCGTGCTCATCGTCTCAGCGGCACGTGCCTCAGCGTGGTTATGCCACAGCACGGCCCCCACACCAGGATCGTCCTCCACTGCGGGAAGCGCCGAGCAGCCCCTCAACACCAGCTACACGCGCTTTAAGGAGTATGTATGACTAACAAGAACGTAGTAGTACTTGTCGGAAGTTTGCGACGTGGATCCTTCGCCCGCAAGATCGCGAAGAATGTGATCCCCATGTTCCCCGAGGACATCTCCGCTGAGATCGTGGAGATCCGGGACCTGCCTTTGTACGACTTCGATTATGACGACCCCGAGGTTGAGGACAAGACTACCCCGCAGGAGTACACCGAGTTCCGCGAGCGGCTCAAGCAAGCCGATGGCGTTCTCTTCGTGACGGCAGAAAACAACCGCACCATCCCCGCGGCACTGAAGAACGCCGTAGATATCGGATCCAAGCCCAATTCCGATGTGGCATGGAAGGGCCTGCCCGCCGCGATCATCAGCCACTCCGTGGGCCGCATGGGCGGCTACTCCTCCCAAAAGAACCTGAAGCTCGCACTCTCCTACTTCGACATGCCGATGCTGGGGCAGCCGGAGGTATTCCTCGGCCAGTCGCCGACGCTTTTCGACGACAATGACAAGATCGCCGTGGAATCCACGGTGGAATTCCTCCAGGGCCACGTCCAGCGCTTCGTCGAGCTCATGGAAGCCAACCCACGAAACAAGGCCTAACGCCCCGCGCGGAGGGGGTACGTACACCCCAACCAATCGCGCTCAGGAACTAAGCCGCGCCAATCGTGTCGGTCTGCACGTACCGGCGATTAGTGGAGGCAACAGCTGTGGGTCCCTAGCTACCACCCACTAGCTGTGCAGCCTCCTGGCGCGGCTTTTTCGTACCTCTTTAACGGCGCCACCAAGGTGCGGTGAGTGCTATGAGGGTGCCGATCCACATGGGCGACTGGGCAGTACTCCACTATGCGCGGCTCTACCGAGCTCGCCCTCGATCACTTCGGATCCCTCAACAAACTCATTGTGCGCGGTGTCATCGGGCGGAGCGAAGCGCCGCATCGGATACCGCTATCCGGACAAGCGATAGTAGTTAGGCCGCGCGAGGAAGTGCCCTGCAGCTGCTTTGTCGTCGATGCGCATGCCGCGTTGCTCGAGCAGTTCTACCTAGTGCTCGTAGCTCAGCCAGCCTTTCGGCATCGTGTATGCCTCCATAGAAATGAAAGGCCCCGGTCATGTGTGCATTACCCACAAGGGGAAGAGGCCTGACCGAGGATCTATCACCGAAAATTCTATGTCACCGCACACACTGGCACAACGGTACTGCTGTCAGGGTATCCGGATCGGGGAACGTTCACCGGCGAGGAGCACGGCCACCTACGCCCTATGGATCGAATCCACACCTATCCGCCTTTGCTCCCCCACCCCGCTAGCTAGCGCTCATCATCTCGCTCGTCTGCGCCCTCGCCAGAGTCCCGCCGCTGCGATGGGCGCGGGCCTCTGCCGAGGACCTTGGCGGCGACCACCACTGTGGGAGTCACCAAGGTGATGAGAAAGATGAGAACAATGATGAGGATGTCGCCTGCGCCCATAGTTGCGCACCTCCGTGGTGTCGTCGGGTTAGGAGTCCTTGTCTTCTGTATCAGCGTCCAGGATCGGCTGGGGTGCTGGGCCGCGGGGAGGATCACCGAGGTGATCGCCCTTGAAGCGCCAGCCCTGCATGGTGGCAGAGAGCTCCTTCGGATCGCGGTCACGATTCTTATTGGGCTTAGAGGGGCGATGGAAATAGGGCGCCTCTTCGCCCTCGTCGTTGACGCGGGTGGGCAAGGGCGGCAGCTTCTCCGGGGAGAAGCGTGAGTTCTTGCGAATCTCCAGCAGCTCCTTGTCGGTGAAGTTAGCGTTCACCGCCCAGATCACTGTGTCGTGGTCCTTGTACACCGGGGTGAGCCCAGGCGATTCCCAGCTGCCGTGGTCGAGGCGCAAGTGCGGGTGCTGGAAGGGCCAGAAGATCGGCGGGGAGGAGATGTAGTACTTCACGTTGAGCTTTTTGACCATCTCATCGGCAAAGTTCTCCTCATCCGGATCATAGGTGGTGCCAGCGCCCACCAGGTTCGGATAATCATGAGCGATGTGTGTCGGCGAACCAATGGGCGGCTCGGGCCACTGATAGTGCTTAAACACCGCGGGCAGCCCGTTATAGGCATACATCCACCCATGACCATCCGCCGGCTCACCAATAATCGTTCCCTCATAGGCACCGGGCTGCTTGGCCAGCCAGTCGAAGGCGTGGCGATCATAGGGGGTGACCATCCGCTCTACGCGGTAGGTGGCGCCCACCGCCCACTGGTCGCCACCGCGCACAGCCGCCTCGGCCTCGTCGATGGCCACGAGTGCCACGATTCCGCTGAAGAGCAGCGATACCGCGGCAGAGGCCGCCGCCCAGACACGCACCTGCTTGCTTGGGGCGGGATCGTCATAGTCTGGGGAGTGGGCATGCTCCCCCGCCGCGGCACGGGCGCGGCGTATCTGAGAACGACGCAGCCACCAGGTCACAGGGGCCAAAGACACCAGCCGCACCGCGGCCGCGAGGGCCACGCCGGCCCCGGCGGCGATGAAGATCCCCACCGGCATCACCAGCCGGTGCGGGCCGTTGTAGTGCAACGCCGAGATCATGTGCAGCAGCTCTCCCACCCCGGTGTCGAAGGGCTCGAAGGCTTCGGTGGTGACCGCCAAGAACACTCCATAGGCTGCGGCGGCCCACAGCGCGCGACGCCACAGCAGTGCCACAATGCCGCCGGCCAATGCCAGCCAGAGCAGCCCCATGTGGAGCTCAAAAATCTCGGTGTGGCGGGTCTGCAACGTAGCGGCGTGATACCACGCCTCCGAACGGGAGAAACCGAAGTCCTCCCCGAAGGCCTCCACTTCCTTCGTTGCGCCGAAACCAGCCACAATCTGGGGCAAGAGCACCAGTATTGCGCCTGCACCAGTCGCGGCAAGCAAGCCCACATCCTTCAACCGGACGAGAATGCGTTCCCGACAATTCTCCGGTGTCGTCGACGGCGACCACAGCAGATACAACAGCCAATAACAGGCCACGAGTGTCACCACGATCGTGACTACCGAGGAATGCACTTGAGCCGCGCCCAAAAAAGCCATCCCCGCGGCCAACGCCCGGCCAGGGTTCTCCGGCACCTTCATCATCGCGCAGCCAGCGATCATCGCCATGCCTACACCCGCGATATACGGCCAGGCCCCCACATAGTGCCCGATCCAGAACAAAGCCGGAATAGCGTAAACAATGATCCCGGCGAAGGCGGCCGCAATGCCCGCCGCCATGCCGCGGGAGCCAAGGATGCGCCATGCCACATAGGCTGCGGCCATCACAAAGCCCAGTGCCGGGAGCATGATGGAGGATATATTCAGTGCCTCGATAACGGAGTAGTCGCTGGCGTCGACAAGCGCAAAAACCCCGGCATGCCAACCGGAGGGATAAAACTGGCTCACCTCGGGCTCGGGGGAGAGAACCTCGCCCATGCGGGTGGGCGACGCCATGTGGTTCTCCGCGATATAGCGCACCACATTGGCGTGCCATTCCACATCCCAGCCTTGATGGATCGAGCCCAGGCCTTCGGGGGTGTCGGTGAGGATCTCCAGCCCCCGTCGGAGGAACATGCTGACACCCAGGAGCACACCGACAGCCGCGATCAACCAGGTGTAGGTGCGGCTATTGCGCACGCGGCGTCGCACCGCGTCGGTAATGCGCGAGGAGGCATCGCCCCAGCCTTCGCCGCCGCGCGCCCGCGCGAAGCGCCGTTGGGCAATCACGAGCCGCGCCACGCCCCATAGGGCTGCGATCACCCACATGCTGATGATGCCGCCGCGGATAAATCCACCGTCGTAGTCTTTATCGATGGCGCCGGCCAACCACGCCAACAACCCGTAGATGCCGAAGCTCAGCGGCAAGGACATGGCAGCTGCGCTCGAGGGACGCAGCCCGCTGATCAGGGCGAAAATAAAGCCGGGCAACAGAAAGACCAGACTGGTGATGGTGAGCACCGAGAACAACAACGTGTCTACCCTGCCTTCATTACTCGCATGAGGGATACTGCACGGACTTTTATCCTAGACCCACTACCCCACGAGCCGGTATGCCCGCGCTGCACACCGCTAGTGATCGCGGCGTTTTTTGGTCACGAGGGAGCGCGCCTGCAGCTCTTCGACGCTTGTTGGATAGTCCACCCCGGCCAGCGCCAGCCCTCGTGCTGGGGCCAGCCGCAGCCGCGGGGAACGGGTGTCGCGAAGAAGCAGATCGTCAACGAACTCCACCGGTTCGGCGCCGCGACCTACCTCGATGCAGGCGCCGACGAGGGCGCGCACCATGTTCCAGCAAAACGCATCCGCGCTTAGCGACGCTTGCAAGAGCCGAGGCTCTAGGGCGGTGGAGATATCCTCCCACTGGAAGTACTGCAGGGTGCGGATCGTGGTGGCGTGGGGCTTGGCTTTGCAGAAGCCCGCAAAATCGTGCAGACCGAGCAGCCGGTCCGCGGCCTGTTGCATCAGCTCAAGATCCAGTTCCTGACGGACCTGCGCGGTGTCGCGGCGACGCAGCGGGTGGGCTCCGGCGCGGGCACAGGTGAGACGGTAGACGTAGTGGCGTCGTAAAGCGGAAAAACGCGCGTCGAAACCCTGCGGGGCGAGCTGCACATCGCGGACCTGGATATCGCCCTGGAGCATCTTATTCAGCCGCATCACCAAACGCGCGGGATCGCCATTGATGGAGCGGGACTCCAAGGCCGCAGCCGGCACATCGGCATGGGCGACCTGGGCGAGGGCATGGACTCCCGCATCGGTACGGCCAGCCACCACCAGCTCAATGGGCTGGCGAAAGATCGTGCTCAGCCGCTCTTCCAGCTCCTCTTGCACCGTGCACGGGCGCGGGGCATCGGGGTGCGCACGGTTGAATTGTTTGGCCCAGCCGTGAAAGTCCGTGCCGTCATAGGCGAGGTCAAAGCGCAGGCGGACAGTATCAGACTGCGCGGTGTCGATCTCAGACACGGGAGATAATCCTCCTTGCGGGATGAGCGAGACGTGGCCACGGTGACGCGGCCGTTTAGTTGTTCATAAAATACTTGGTGAAACGCTTGGAGCCGGTGAGCACCACCGTCAAACCATAAAACTGCAGCCACAGCCCGAGGGTATCGAGCGAGATGCGCTGGAAGATACCGCCCGAGGCGCCGGTGACCGCCACGAGGAACATCATCGCGGAAACAACGGAGAAAAAGAGTATGAGCGCGGTGGTGATGATGAACGCCCAGCCGGCAGCCTTCACCCCGTGCGCGGCGCGGGCGCCGACGATCACGATAAACGTGACCACCAAGGTAGACCACGCGGATATGTAGATCAGCCCCAGCATGGCCTCATGCACCCACCGGGTGATATCGAGCGGCGCCAGCCCGGCCAGGCCCACGCCCACACCCCACACGCCGATCAGCCGGGTCACGCGGGCATCTAAGAGCGGGTGGAGGCGGGTAATGCCCATGCGGAGCTGCTCGCACATCAATGAGGCGGTGAGCATCAACACCCCGGTGGCGAGGAGCGCCCCGTTAAACACGAAGAATCCCGGGGAGCAGATCTCCACCGCGGGGATCTCCATGGGCAAGGAGCCGCAGGTGCGGGCACCGAGATCATCGACACGGTTGGTCTCGATATTGAAATCGCCCAGATAGACCCGCGCGGCATAGAGGCGGGCCAGGAAAATCAGGAGCGGCCCGAGGAAGATCATCCAGCCGATCGTGCGGATGCGCGACCACTGCATCGCGGCATTGGAGGGGCGGTCCTCATAGCGGGGGCGCGGTCGCTGCTCCTCGCCCGTGTCCGCGGCGCTCGACGTGGCGCTCGGGGTGGCGCTGGGCGCAGTGCTCGGGGTGGCGGCACTCGATGTATCCGCAGCACGAGAACCCTCCTCGGGTGGCTGCGGGTACTGCGGGGCGCCGCTGGTTTCATTCACGCCTCTACCCTAACCGATCGCCTGCAACCGACTAGCGATCACGAGGAAGAAACCTCGAGCACGCGTGCGGACACCGCCACTGCCCTGCGCCACCCAATTCTTAGGGCCGCCTTGCCTAACTATCCTTGTCTCCGATAGCATCGACCTGACTAACACGCCATGATGAGCCACGAACGGGTAAAGGACAGTGCAGCATGAGCAAGGGAATATACGGCACGATCATGAAACTGCTGCGGGCGGAGGATCTGCAGTGCACGGTCGAGCGGGTGTGGATGCACACCGACACCATGAAAGCGCTGCGCATCAGCTCGCCCGAGTTTATCCGCACCCACCGACCCGCCGAGGGCGAGTATCTGCGCTGCTGGTTCCCCGAGCTGAACAACCCGGATAAAGAAGTAATGCGCGGCTACACCCTGACCGATATCGACTATGACACCGGGGAGTTCACCCTCTATTTCCTGCTCCACGAACCTGCCGGGCCCGCGTGCGCGTGGGCGCAGAGCGCCACAGAGGGCGATACATTCGACGCCGCCTACTATGGCTCCAGCCCCTTTCGTGTCGAGGGTGCAGAGCCCGATGGCTACGTCTTCATTGCCGACGCCGCGGGGATTCCCTATGTCAACGCCCTCGCCGCTGATGTAGCACCCCACTGTCCCGTGCAGGTGTGGATGCTTGATTGGCACCCTACCGACCATGACATCCCCATCATGGAGCACGAGAATATCTCGGTGGAATGGGTGGCTCCGACCAGCGAGGCACTGCTGGAAAAGGCCCGCGGCTTCGACTGGGAGGGCTGGTATCCGCACCTTATTTGCGAAACGAAGGTGCTGCTCGCCACGCGACGCTACCTGTTGAAAAAGGTGGGCATGAGCAAAGGCGATATGCACATCCACGCGTATTGGATTGCCGGCAAGGCGATGGGTACGAGCCGGGACGTCTCCCGCGCTCAGGATTAGGCGCCCGTACCGCGGCCGCGGCTCACACAGCCGAGCGGCCCAGCGCAGCCCTAGAAAAGACGAACACCGCAGGGAAATCCCTGCGGTGTATACGTCTGAATCCGACGAATGTCGGGCTTAGCGAAAGCGCTTAAGCCTTATCCTCGGTGGACTCGGTGGTCTCAGCGGCCTCGGTCTCCTCGACCTCGGTCTCCTCCGCCTGAGCCTCTTCAGCCTTCTTGGAGGCTGCGGCGCGGGTGGCGCGCTCTGCCTCGGTGGAGACGGTGGGCTCGAGCACCAGCGAGATCTGGGACATCGGGGCGTTGTCGCCGCGACGGTTCTCCAGCTTGATGATGCGGGTGTAGCCGCCCTCGCGACCCTCGAACTGGGGAGCCAGCTCGTGGAAGAGGTGGAAGATGACATCCTTATCCTGGATGTGCTTAGCAACGTTGCGGCGATCCGCGACGGTGCCCTTCTTGGCCTTGGTGATGAGCTTCTCCGCGTAGGGGCGAAGCAGCTTGGCCTTGGCGTGGGTGGTAACGATCTGCTCGTTCATGAACAGCTGGGCTGCCAGGTTCGCCAGAATCTTCTTCTGGTGAGAAGCCGAGCCGCCCAGACGGGCACCCTTCTTCGGGGTAGGCATAATGGTTCTCCTCGTATAGGAATGTTGTGAGCTTATTCCCGCCGCGGGCCCAGCCGTTTAGCGCTGGTGGGCGGCGGTTTCGCCCGGATATGTCTTACTCGGAATCTTCAGCGTCGGAGGCGTCAGTGTCCACGAAGTCGCCGGTCTCGGCGTCGTAGCCCTCGATTTGGGTGGGATCGAAGTCCTCCGGCGCGTCCTTGAGGGTCAGGCCCAGCCCTGCGAGCTTCACCTTGACCTCGTTGATGGACTTCTGACCGAAGTTGCGGATATCCAGCAGATCCGACTCGGTGCACTCTGCGAGCTCACCGACGGTGTGGATGTCCTGGCGCTTCAGGCAGTTGTAGGAGCGAACGGAGAAGTTCAGATCCTCGATGGCCACGCTGTAGGCGGCGATGTTCTCGGTCTCCTGCGGAGAGGGGCCGATCTCGATGCCCTCGGCGGCGGTGTTCAGCTCGCGGGCGAGACCGAACAGCTCCACCAGGGTCTTGCCGGCGGAGGCAAGAGCGTCGCGAGCGGTGATGGAGTTCTTGGTCTCCACATCGATGATGAGCTTGTCAAAGTCGGTGCGCTGCGCAACACGCGTTGCCTCAACCTTGTAGCTCACCTTGAGCACCGGCGAGTAAATCTGGTCCACGGGGATGCGGCCGATTTCCTTGCTGCCGTTGTACATGGTGGCGGGAACGTAGCCGCGGCCGCGCTCCACCACCATTTCGATGTCCAGACGCCCCTGCTCATTCAGCGAGGCGATGTGCAGATCCGGGTTGTGGATCTCCACGCCAGCCGGCGGCTGAATATCAGCTGCGGTGACGTCGCCTTCGCCTTCCTTGGACAGATACATCACAACCGGCTCGTCGGAGTCGGAGGACAGCACGAGGCCCTTGATGTTGAGGATGATGTCGGAGACATCTTCCTTCACACCCGAGATGGTGGTGAACTCGTGGAGCACACCGTCGATCTTGATGCTGGTCACGGCCGCGCCCGGGATGGACGACAGCAGGGTGCGACGCAGCGAGTTACCGAGGGTGTAGCCGAAGCCGGGCTCCAGCGGTTCGATCACGAAGCGTGAACGAGCCTGTTCAACGAACTCCTCGGTGAGGGTAGGGCGTTGCGAAATGAGCATGGGATAGAACTCCTTGTGTGGCGACCGCTATATGACGCCTGAGATAAGGAACATATGACGTTGGTGTGCTGCCGGTGCAACAACCACCTGGGTGACATCGCACCAGCACGAGCACGTGAAGATTCCTCTTCGGTAATGGCGCCCCGCCGGCCGCTCTGGGCCAGCGAGTGGCTGCTATTACTTCGAGTAAAGCTCGACGATGAGCTGCTCCTGCAGCGGAATGTCGATCTGGGCGCGCTCGGGCAACTGGTGCACGAGGATGCGCAGGGTGGAGGGCACGACCTGCAGCCATGCCGGAACGACGGCGTCCACCTGGTTGTCCTGGGCCTCGTCGAACCAGACCATCTTGCGGGACTTCTCACGGACATCGATGATGTCGTACTGAGAAACCTGGAAAGACGGAACGTTGATGTTCTTGCCGTTCACGGTGAAGTGACCGTGGGAGACAAGCTGACGAGCCTGACGACGCGTGCGGGCGAGGCCGGCACGGTAGACAACGTTGTCGAGACGGGACTCGAGCAGGATGAGCAGGTTGTCGCCGGTCTTGCCGGGCTGACGGTTCGCCTCTGCGTAGTAGCGGCGGAACTGCTTCTCCATGACGCCGTAGGTGAAACGAGCCTTCTGCTTCTCCTGCAGCTGCAGGAGGTACTCGGACTCCTTGATGCGAGCGCGGCCTGCCTGTCCCGGGGGGTACGGGCGACGCTCGAAGGACATATCTCCACCGACGAGGTCGACGCGGAGACGGCGGGACTTACGGGTTGCTGGGCCGGTATAACGAGCCATGAGTTTCTAACCTTCCTTTCCCGAATTCTTAAACGCGACGACGCTTCGGCGGACGGCAACCGTTGTGCGGCTGCGGAGTCACATCCGAGATCGAGAGAACCTCAAGGCCGGCGGCCTGGAGGGAGCGGATTGCGGTTTCGCGGCCCGAACCCGGGCCCTTGACGTAGACGTCAACCTTCTTCATGCCGTGATCCATTGCCTTGCGGGCAGCGTTCTCGGCAGCCATCTGCGCAGCGAACGGGGTGGACTTACGGGAGCCCTTGAACCCGACGTGGCCGGAGGAGGCCCAAGAGATGACGGCACCATTCGGGTCGGTGATAGACACGATGGTGTTGTTGAAGGTGGACTTAATGTAAGCGGCACCCTGTGCCACATTCTTCTTTACGACGCGACGGCCAGAACGGCGAGCGCCGGAGCGAGTCTTTGGAGGCATTACTTCTTCTTTCCTGCGATCGTCTTCTTCGGGCCCTTACGGGTACGAGCGTTGGTCTTGGTGCGCTGACCGCGCACGGGCAGGCCACGACGGTGGCGCAGACCCTGGTAGCAGCCGATCTCGATCTTGCGACGGATGTCAGCCTGAACCTGGCGGCGGAGGTCACCCTCAACCTTCCACGAGTTCTCGATAACATCACGCAGAGCAGAGATCTGCTCATCGGTCAGAGCGTCGGTACGCAGGTCGGGAGAGATGCCAGTCTCTTCCAGCAGCTTGGCGGCGCGAGCCGGGCCAATGCCGTAAATGTAGGTGAGAGCGACCTCCATGCGCTTATTGCGCGGGAGGTCAACTCCAGCTAGACGTGCCATGAGGCATTACCTTTCCGGTTGTTACGGTGGTTTTCTCCCAACTCGTCCCCACCAGTTGACGCTTCGCCCGGATGCGGTGCCGGACTGTGGGCCAAGATACGTAGGGCTTCAGCCACCGATTGCCGAAGGTTGGTTGAGTGCCAAGGTTGGATCCGCCGTGCAGGCGCATACATGAGCAAGAACCCAACGTGAAATAACCGTCGGGTTCCGTCTCGCCTCGGGGCACTCGGTAGAGTTAGGAGGCTGTGAGTTTTACTTGTAGCGGTAGACGATGCGGCCGCGGGACAGGTCATAGGGAGACAGCTCCACTACCACGCGGTCCTCGGGCAGGATACGGATGTAGTGCTGACGCATCTTGCCACTAATGTGCGCGAGCACCTTGTGGCCGTTGTCCAGCTCTACTCGAAACATTGCGTTCGGAAGAGGCTCGATAATTCGACCCTCGACCTCAATTGCGCCTTCTTTTGCCATATCCTCAAACATTTCCCCAGCCACTGCTGTGGCCGGTTTGATGGTCGTCTGCTACATCGGTGCGACAGCCAAAGCAGTCACACCAAATCGCAAGCTTACCGTTTCTGCTGGAAATCGCAAAATGGCGGCGTCATCACGCGCGAGGTGCCGGCGAGTTTTAGTCCTTCTTGCCGGCGCGAAGGAGGGCATCGCCTTCGAGGCGGAAGATTTCTTGATCCTCCAGCGCCCCACCGCCCATCCTAGTGTAGAAGGCGCGGCCATTGTCATTGTCCTTGGAGACATTCCACTCCATGCGGGCATAGCCGCGGTCCACGCATTCGGCGGCCAGCGAGCTCAGCAGCGCTTGGCCATAGCCCTTGCCGCGGTGCTCCTCGCGCACATAGAGATCCTCCATGTGAATGACGGGCGTGGATTCCCAGGTGGAAAATTTATAGAACCACAGGGCGAAGCCGGCGAGCCGCTCGGCGCCGTCTTCCTGAAGCACAGTGACCCGCGCCAAAGGGTGCGGGCTAAAGAGGTGCTGTTCGAGACGCTCCTCGTTGGCGCGTACGCCATTGGGAGCACCCTCGTGTTCAGCGAGACAGTGGATGAGATCGAGGATCTCAGGGATGTCTGTGTCACGGGCGGGGCGGATCGTATAGTCCTGCATAGCTATCCAGTGTAGCGATCTAAGCCACACTATGATGCCAGCAGCGGCTGAGCGCTGGCCCCGCCGCGCGTTAAGGGGTGCTTATCGACGCACGCGCCCGTTGGGAACGCCGTAGTCCACATCGCCCCAGACATAGACGAGATCGCCGATGTTGAGGTGGTTGAAGTACCGCTCGGACTCACGCATGGGCACGTGCACGCAACCGTGGGAGAGCACCTCGGGGTCACCGCCGTGGAAGGCGATGCCGTTGTAGGTGAAGTACACGGAGTTCGGCATGGGAGCGTTGAAGAACTCGCGCGAGACCTCGTCCTTGACCTTGCGGTTCACATAATGGCGACCGGCCGGGGTGTCGTAGCCATCGGCGCCGGTGGAGACGCGGATGACGTCGCTGACGCGGTGGCCCTTGCCATCTTGCAGCCATGCCACCTGGTTATCAGCATCCACGCAGGCACGTGCCTCCTTCGGGCACGGGCTGGGAGTGGGGCGCGGGCTCGGAGCCGGAGCGGGCTGCGGGGCCGGAGCGGGGGCCGGATTCGGTGCGGGGCGCGGGCCGGAGTGGCGGGCGATGATGCCTGGGTAGACGGCCTCGAGGGTGCGGTCTACGGCGTCCTTGGCCTGCTGTGCCAGCGGTGCCGGCAGCAGCTGGTCGGCGCTGCGATGCAGATCACCGCGGGTGCGCCATGCTTGGGCCTCGCCCTGGGCCTGGAAATCGGACTGGGTGGGGATGGTGAAGCCATCGAGGCTCGGCAGCTCGAACTGGGAGGAACCGAAGTTCGGCACCATGTTGTCGAGGCCGAAGGGAAGCTGTGCGTGCGCTGCCGGAGCAAGCGGGAGAGCAACAGCGAGGGTGGCGCACACGGCGGTAGCGCCGCGCACGAGCCGAGCACCAACACCGCGGTCGGAGGAGTGACGAGAGCCCATAGGAGTGTAGACGTCCTTATTCTTCAAGCGACACCTCATGTGGGCGCCGCAATGTGTATTTCAAGCCCACCCTATCTGATCACACTCAGGTTGGGCGACATTTTAGGAATCTTATCCCCTTATGGTGCGGTGCAGTCAAGGGGACACGCCCTAGGAGAAGTCCCCCTCTGGGCGCGTGGTGAGAATCCGCGGCCCCGCAGCGGTGGCGGCCACCGTGTGCTCCCAGTGCGCGGCCGGCGAGCCATCCTCGGTGACCACCGTCCAGTTATCCTCCAGCACCTCCGAATAGGCGGTGCCGCCGGCGAGCATGGGTTCGATCGCCAGCACCGAGCCTTCCTGGATGAGCGGTCCCCTATTGCCCCGCCCTTCATTGGCGAGGAAAGGATCCTCGTGCATGGTGCGCCCGATACCGTGGCCGCCATAACCGTCCACGATGAACAGCTCCACGTTGAACTTCTTCTCGGCCGCGCGGGTGGCCATCTCGAGGGCGTGGGAGATATCGGTGAGCCGATTGCCCGGCACCATGGCCTCGATGCCCTGGCGTAGCACCCATGCCGTGGCCTCATTGAGCGCGGACGTGGCGTCGTCAAGCTCCCCGATACCGAAACTGAGCGCGGAGTCGCCGACCCAGCCGTTATAGGTGGCGCCGCAGTCGATCGAGACGAGATCGCCGGGCTGCAGGATGGTCTCGGTGTTGGGGATGCCGTGCACGATGGCGTCGTTGACGGAGGCGCAGATGGAGGCTGGGAAGCCCTCGTAGCCGAGGAAGGTGGGGGTGGCGCCGTGATCGCGGACGACGGTCTCGGCGATGCGGTCGAGCTCGAGGGTGCTCATACCCTCGCGGGCGGCGGCGCGCACCTCGTGCAGGGCGTGGCCGACGATAGCGCCCGCGGCCGCCATCTTCTCTAGCTGCTCGGGGGTTTTGGCGGGAATCTTTCGGTTGTTCTTGCGACGCGCCATGGGCGGCGTTCTCCTTTGGTTCTTGGTTAGGGGTCGGCACAGCACAACGCCGACCATCCTCTCGAGGAGAGGAGGCCGGCGGAGGCGAGAGATGGACTTATTTGCCGAGGGCGCTCATGGCGCGCTCGTTGATCTCTTCGATGCTGCCTTCAGCTTCGACGGTGTAGACGCTGTCGCCGTAGTAGTCGATCACGGGGGCGGTCTGCTCGCGGTAGACCTCCATGCGGGTGCGGATGGTCTCCTCGTTATCGTCGGCGCGCCCGCGGGCGAGCATGCGCTCGACCACGACGTCCTCGGATACCTGGAAGTTCAGCACGCCGTCGACGTCCACGCCCTGCTTCTGCAGCATCTCAGCCAGCAGGTCGGCCTGCTCGGTGGTGCGGGGGAAGCCGTCCAGCAGGAAACCCTCGCTGGCGTCGTCCTCGGCGAGGCGGGATTCCACCATGCGGGCGGTCACCTCGGTGGGGACGAGCTTGCCGGCGTCGATGTAGCTTTTCGCCTCCACGCCCAGCGGGGTTCCTTCGCCAATATTTGCTCGGAATAGATCACCGGTGGAGATGTGCGGAACACCCAGCTTCTCGGAGAGAATCGCAGCTTGGGTGCCCTTGCCTGCACCGGGAGGGCCTAGGAGAACGAGTCGCATTACTTCAAGAATCCTTCATAGTTGCTTTGCAGGAGCTGACTCTCAATCTGCTTGACGGTGGTCAGAGCCACCGAGACAAGAATCAGAAGTGCGGTACCACCAAAGGGAGTTGCACCTGCGTCTATGTTACCAACTCCGAGGTCCAGCATGATGTTCGGCAACACGGCGATGATGCCCAGATAGGCCGCACCCACGAAGAGCAGTCGGTTCATCACATAGCCCAAGTACTGGGCGGTGGGACGCCCGGGGCGAATGCCCGGCACGAAGCCGCCGTACTTCTTCATGTTCTCGGCCTGCTCGTAGGGGTCGTACTGCACCGAGACGTAGAAGTAGGAGAAGAACACGATGAGCACAAAGTAGAGCACGATGTACTGCCAGGAGGAGGGGGTCTGCAGGTGCGCGATCACATTGCGCATCCACCAGTTATCCGGCGGCGTGGGGTTATTGGAGTTGACGATCTGGGTGATCAGCACCGGCATGTAGATCAGCGAGGAGGCGAAGATCACTGGGATCACGCCACCCTGGTTCACCTTGAGCGGCAGGTAGGTGGAGGTGCCACCGTATTGGCGGCGGCCCACCATGCGCTTGGCGTACTGCACCGGGATGCGGCGCTGGCCCTGCTCGATGAAGACCACGCCGATCACCAGCAGGATCACTGCGGCGAGCACGACACCGAAGACCACCCCACCGGAGGATTGCAGGATGTTCATGCCGTCGGTGGGCAGACGCGTGGCGATACCGGCGAAGATCAGCAGCGACATACCATTACCAATGCCACGTTCGGTGATAAGCTCGCCGAGCCACATCACCAGCACCGCACCGGAGGTCATCACCACGACCAGCATGAGCAGGGTGAAGATATTCGAATCTTCCACCAGCACGCGCTGGCCTTGGCCCAGTAGCTGCTCGCGATCGGCGAGCGCCACGATGCCGGCGGATTGCAGCAACGCCAACGCCACCGTGAGGTAGCGGGTGTACTGCATCATCGTGGATTGGCCTGATTGGCCTTCCTTTTTGAGCTCCTCGAATCGCGGGATCACCACTGTGAGCAGCTGCACGATAATCGACGCCGTAATGTAGGGCATGATGCCGATGGCGAACACCGAGAGCTGCAGCAGCGCACCGCCGGAAAACAGGTTAATCAGCGAGTACACGCCGGAGTTTTCCGAGGCGATCTCATGCAGCCGTGCGCTGATCTCGCGATAGTCCACGCCGGGCGAGGGGATCTGTGCACCGATGCGGTACAGCACGACCATCGCGAGCGTGAACAGAATCTTCTTTCGCAGATCAGCGTCCTTGAAGGCCGAGACAATGGCGGACACTAATAATCCTCCTGTACACCCCTAGCTCGATCTGCGGCGGCTATGCCGTGCCCGATCGAGGACATCAGGGACGTAGTAACAAATACCTAACTGGACGAATCAGCGCACGCACCAAGCTCGCGTGCCTGAGATCAAGAGTTAACAACGGTGCCACTTTACCAGCAATGCTCGCCGGCACCGATATTGCGTACTCACCACACCCTAACCTTGAGGGAGAATCCCCGCTCAGCAGGGCCGCGCGCTTATCGACGCAGCCCTCGCTCGGCCATCGTATGGGAGATAACAAAGCCGCCAGCCTCAGCTACTGCTGGGACTGGCGGCTTCCACACTCTTCACGCCCCGCGCTCGGCGCGGGACTGAGGGGTGCTACTGAGCCTCGGCGACAGAGCCGCCGGCGGCCTCAATCTTTTCCTTGGCGGAACCGGAGAACTTCTGTGCGGTCACGTTGACCTTCACAGAGATCTCGCCGTTGCCGAGCACCTTAACGGGCTGGTTCTTGCGCACCAGGCCGGCTTCCACGAGATCGGCAACGGTGACGTCGCCGCCCTGCGGGAAAGCCTTCTCGATGTCTGCAACGTTGACCACCTGGAAGATGACCTTGTTGCGGGCCTTGAAGCCCTTGAGCTTCGGCAGGCGCATGTGGATGGGCATCTGGCCACCCTCGAAACCTGCTGGCACCTGCTTACGAGCCTTGGTGCCCTTGGTACCGCGGCCAGCGGTGGTGCCCTTGGAGGCATTACCGCGACCCACGCGGGTCTTGGCCTTCTTCGCGCCCTTCGCCGGGCGCAGATCGTGGAGCTTAATAGGTTCGCTCATGAGTTATCTACTCCCCTGCTACTTCTTCGACCTCGACCATGTGGCGAACGGTGTTGATGTAGCCACGAACGATCGGGGTGTCCGGGCGAACAACAACATTGTTCGGGCGCTTCAGGCCGAGGCTGCGCAGCGTGTCACGCTGATTCTTCTTAGCACCGACGGTGCTTTTGGTCATGGTGATCTTGAGGGCCATGATTTAAGCCTCCTGACCTGCGCGTGCGCGCAGCATACGGGCCGGGGTGACCTCTTCGATGCTCTTGCCGCGGCGGGCAGCAACCTCTTCGGGGCGCACGAGCTGCTTGAGGGCATCCACGGTGGCGTGGACAACGTTGATGGCGTTGTCCGAGCCGAGAGACTTGGACAGGATGTCCTGCACGCCAGCGCACTCAAGCACCGGGCGGGCAGCGCCACCAGCGATCACACCGGTACCGGGGGCAGCGGGGCGAAGCATAACGACGCCGCCTGCGGCCTCACCCTGAACCGGGTGGGTGATGGTGCCGGCAATCATCGGGACGCGGAAGAAGTTCTTACGAGCTTCCTCGGCACCCTTCTGGATAGCGGCGGGAACTTCCTTGGCCTTGCCGTAGCCAACGCCGACCATGCCCTGGCCGTCGCCGACGATCACGAGAGCGGTGAAGCTGAAGCGACGACCACCCTTCTGGACCTTGGACACGCGGTTGATGGTGACAACGCGCTCCAAGTACTGCGAGCGCTCGTCCTGCTGGTTGCGGTCATTGCGACGACCACCGCGGCGGTCGTTGCGGTTGTTCTTCTGGTTCTCGTCGGCGGTGCGTCCGCCGTCGCGCCGTTCACGTCCTGGCATTACGCGATCCTTCCGTTGTTGAACTTATCTGCGGTGATCATTAGAAGTTCAGACCACCTTCACGAGCGCCATCGGCCAAAGCCGCAACGCGGCCGTGGAACTGGTAGCCACCACGGTCGAAGACAACCTTCTCAATGCCGGCAGCCTTGGCGCGCTCGGCGACGAGCTTGCCCACAGCGGTGGCCTTGGCCTTCTTGTCGCCCTCCATCTCGCGGATGGACTGATCCATCGAGGATGCAGCGGCCAGGGTGTGGCCGGCCAGGTCGTCGATGACCTGAACGTGCATGTGACGGGAGGAACGGTGGACGACGAGACGCGGCGCCTCGGGGGTGCCGCGCAGCTTCTTGCGCAGACGGAAGTGACGACGGGCACGAGCCTGACGACGACGGGTAGAGATGTCCTTGCCGACAGGAACGCGCTTGTTCTCTGCAGTGTTGCTCATTACTTACCTGTCTTTCCGAGCTTGCGGCGGACCTGCTCACCCTCGTAGCGGATGCCCTTACCCTTGTAGGGGTCATCCTTACGCAGACGACGGATGTTAGCGGCGACCTGGCCGACCTGCTGCTTGTTGATACCGGAGATCGAAAGCTTGGTGTTGCCATCGACCGCGAAGGTGATGCCCTCGGGGGCCTCAACCAGCACGGGGTGGCTGTAGCCGAGAGAGAACTCGAGGTTCTGGCCCTTGGCCTGCACACGGTAACCAACACCGAAGATTTCCATCTTGATGGTGTAGCCCTCGGTCACGCCCACAACCATGTTGTTCACGAGAGAGCGGGACAGACCGTGCAGGGAACGGTTCTTACGGTGATCATCGGGGCGGGAGACAATAATCTGGTTGTCTTCCACGGCAACGGTGATCGGGGCCGGGATCTCCTGGGACAGAGTGCCCTTGGAGCCCTTGACCTCAACGTTCTGGCCGTCGATCTTGATGTCAACGCCGCTGGGGATGGCGATGGGAGCTTTACCAATACGAGACATATTTAGATTCCCTCCCTCTTACCAGACGTAGGCGAGGACTTCTCCGCCTACGCCCTTCTCGTGAGCCTGGCGGTCAGTGAGCAGCCCCTGGGATGTGGAGATAATCGCCACACCGAGGCCACCGAGAACCTGCGGCAGGTTGGTGGACTTTGCGTACACGCGCAGACCGGGCTTGGACACGCGACGAACGCCGGAAATGGAACGCTCACGGGCGGAGGAATACTTCAGATCCAGGGTGAGGGTCTTGCCAACCTTGGCGTCCTCCACCTTGTAATCCTTGATATAACCCTCTTGCTTGAGGATGCCCGCGATGTTCGCCTTCAGCTTGGAAGACGGCATGGACACGGTCTCGTGGTACGCGTGGTTAGCGTTACGAATGCGAGACAGCATGTCTGCAATGGGATCAGTCATGGTCATAAGACTTAGACCTTGATACCTTTCTCGTTGCGGTTCCTAATTCACCCAAGAACCGTTGTCAGCTGTCACTAGGGAGCCGGCGACTCTGGCGCTTCCACGCACTCAATAGTGGGAAAGCTCGCTGCCTTGCGCTCACGAACGCTGGACGTTATGGGGCGAATATAAGGCCTACAACAAAGTAGGAACGTACAAAATAAAAGGATCTCGCGGGATCTCGCGAGTCCAAGAATGAAATGATACACACCCCCAGCCTGCGGGTCAAGACGTTTCAGCACGTCACCGCTCTCGGCCGGGGTAGTGCATCTAGCGCTGGAGCTCGTGTTGCAGGGCGTCTAGTTCCCCGCCGCCGGACATCTCTAGGGTGAGGGTGTCAACATCCACGTCCTCGCGCCGCGCCTGCAGCGTCTGCTTGCCGAGGGTGAGCACCACAAACCTATCCCCCACCAGCAGCGCGTGCTTGGGGTTGTGGGTGATAAAGATGACGGCGGTGCCCTGTTCCCTAGCCTTGGCGATGAACTTCAGCACCATGCCGGACTGCTTCACGCCCAACGCGGCGGTGGGCTCATCCAAAATCACCACGCGGGCGCCAAAGTAGATGGCTCGGGCGATCGCCACCACTTGGCGCTGGCCGCCGGACAGCGAGGAGACGGGCGCATCAATATCGGGGATAACAATGCCCATGCGTTCCAGCTCCGCGGCGGCGATGCGCTTCATCTTCCCCTCATTGATCAACCCCCAGCGATTGCTGATTTCCTGGCCGAGGAAGAAGTTGCGCCACACGCTCATCTGCCCCACCACGGCCAAGTCCTGGTACACGGTGGCGATACCGGCGGCGAGAGCATCGGCCGGGGAGGTGAAGTGCGTCGGGGTGGCGTCGACAAGCATCGTGCCCGAGGTGTGGGGATGCAGGCCGGCCAGAATCTTGATCAACGTGGATTTGCCGGCGCCATTATCGCCCAGCACGCAGGTGACCTCGCCGGGCACCACCTGCAGATTGATCGAGCGAAGCGCGTCGAAGGCGCCGTATTTTTTGCTGACGTCGTGCAGCTCAATGATCGGGTCCATGGGCTATTTCTTTTCCGTGTATTTCGCGACGCCGAGGTTCGTCATCACTGCGAACAGCAGCATGGCGCCGAGGAAGAACTTGAACCAGTCCGGGTTCCACCCGGCGTAGACGATGCCTTGGTTGGTCATGCCGAAAATCAGGGCGCCGATAGCGGTGCCGACGGCGGTGCCTTTGCCGCCATTCATCGCACAGCCGCCGATGACGGCCGCAATGATATAGAGGAACTCATTGCCCACGCCCTGGCCCGCCTGGATGGAGTCGAAGGCGAAGAGATTGTGCATGCCCACAAACCATGCGGCGAAACCAACGAACATGAACAGGATGATTTTGGTGCGACGCACCGGCACACCCACGGCATGGGCGGCGTCCTGGTTGCCGCCGACGGCGAAGATCCAGTTACCAAACTTGGTTTTAAACAGCAGGATCGACGCCAGCGCCACGAAGCCGATCCACCAGAACACCGTCACCCGTACCTGCACCCCAGCAACATTGACATTGGAGGCAAACACCATGTTCGCGGAGTAGAAACCCTCCATATCCGCGATGGTGGGGGTGGCCACCGCGCCGGTGACGAGCTTGGTGATGGCCAAGTTCAGCCCCTGCAGCATGAGGAAGGCGCTCAGCGTGATGAGAAAGGAAGGGATGCCGGTAGTGGTCGTGAGATAGCCGTTGAGCGCACCGATGGCCAGCGCGATCAGCAGCGCAATGCCCGCCCCCACCCAAGAGTTCAGGTGCAGATTGTAATTGAGCATCGTGGCGGCCAGGGCCGCGGTCGTCACGGCGACACCGGAGGAGAGGTCGAATTCATCGCCGATCATGAGCATGCCCACTGCCAGGGCCATGATGCCCATCGTGGACGATGCATAGAGCACCGTGGCCAGCGACTCAAAAGAGCGGAAGGGTGGGGCCACGATCATGAAGAGCGTGAAAATCACGATGGCGCCGAGCAGGCTCGCTAGCTCGGGGCGGCGAATGAGTTTCTGAAAGAAGGAGCGCTGCAGCATGCGTTCATCGGCCGCGCTCGCCGCGGCGGTGTCGCTCATCGCAGGCCCTCCTTTGCCGCGGCGGCGATGGTGTCCACATTGCTGGCATCCACGAAGGAGGGACCAGTATAGACCGGCCGGCCACCGCCGACGGTGGTGCCATTGCGCATATTCAGCCACAGCGAATCCACGGCCAGATAGCCCTGCAGATAGGGCTGCTGGTCCACTGCCCACTCGATGTCTCCAGCGGTGATGGCGCTCACCAGTTCCGCGTTGGTGTCGAAGGTAGAGATCTTGGCCTCGGAACCGGCCTGCTCCTTGGACTTCACGGCGGCCAGCGCGACTGGGGCCACCAGCCCCATCACCCGATCGATACTCGGATCCTCCGTGAGCTTCGCCTGCAGAGTGGAGGTGACGGAGGTGAGGTCCATGCCATTGACATAGAGAATCTCCACCGAACCGCCGGCACCGGCCTTCTCGAGGCCCTTCTTCACGCCCTCGCAGCGCGCCTCTTGGGAGGAGTTGCCCTGTTCGTGGATCACACAGAGCACATTCGATGCATTATCTGCGGCGAGGCGCTCGCCGGCGAGCTCGCCGGCCACGGATTCATCCTGGCCGAAGAAGCCGCTCAGGCCGTAGTTCTGATACTCGTTCATGCCGGCATTGAGCCCCACGACGGGAATGCCGGCATCCACGGCGTTCTGGGCGGCGGGGCCGATCGCCTGCGCATTCGGCAGGGTGACAGCAATGCCGTCTACCCCAGCATCCACCGCCGACTTCACCAGGTTCGCCTGATTCGGTGCCTGCGGATCGGAGGAGTAGCGCAGCTCAATATTGCTCTTCTTGGCCGCATCCTCCGCGCCCTTGCGCACCAGATCCCAGAAGGTATCGCCCGGCGCGCCGTGGCTGACCATCGCCACCACCGCGCGATCGGTATCGGCCCCGCCGAAGCCAGGGCCGCCGCCCGTGCCGCCACCGGAGTCGCTGGGACGCGGGGCGCCGCCGGTAGAAGAGCAGGCGCTGAGAAGCAGCGCCAGCACCCCAATGAGGGCCATGAGAATAGTGGCGGTGGAGGTGGCGTGCCGCGAGAACGGCGAGGACACACGGTGGGAAAGACCTAGCATAACTATTGATTCAACGGAAGCGCCCTCCCCGCTGTCAAATGCGTTTGCCCAGCTCATCCGCCATTTCTTGAACGATTAAGAATGGCTGTTCTGGCTTTTTAGCGCAGAGCTCTCCGAACAAACTCCACCCGCGGCCACACCCTAGAACCCGCACTAGGCCCCGCCCCAGAGCTCGCGGGCCGCGCATCTGCTGCCACCCTGCCGCCGCGCCATACACCAGAAGAGGGGCATTCCCAGTGTCTCCACGGCCACATCTCTAGCCCTAGGGATTAGCGTAGCCTAACCTTGAAATTAGGTGCGTATGAATACTTTTCCTAGTTCAGTGAGGTGGTACTTGTGCCTGATCCCCGCTCCCACGACTCTCAGCTCGCCCTTGAGGTCACGGACCTTCGCTGCGAGCGAGGCTCGGCGAAGAAGCGCGTCCCCGTACTCAAAGGCGTGAACCTGCACATAGCGTCTGGGGAGATTGTCGCGGTCTTAGGTGCCAATGGCGCCGGTAAGACCACTCTCATCAATGTGCTGTCCACTCTGCTTCCCGCATCCTCCGGCACGGCGCGGGTGGCGGGCCTCGACGTCACGACCCAGCCCGCCGAGGTGCGGCGTCACATCAGCATGACGGGGCAGTTCGCCACGGTGGATGAGCGGCTCACCGGAGCGGAAAACCTCATCTACTTCGCCCGTCTCGCGGGGCTGTCTCGCAGCGCTGCCACAGCCCGCACCACCGAGCTACTCAGCGAGTTCCAGCTGGACGCCGCCGCCCATCGCCGAGTGGCGGATTATTCCGGCGGTATGCGCCGCCGGCTCGACATCGCCATCTCCCTCGCCGTCCCGCCCACGCTGCTCTTCCTCGATGAGCCGACCACCGGCCTCGATCCGACAGCGCGGGCCCATGTGTGGGAACTCATCACCCGACTCAGTAATGAGGGCACCTCCATTCTGCTCACCACGCAATATCTCGACGAGGCCGATAGTCTCGCCGATCGCATCGCGGTGCTTGCCGACGGCGTGGTGATTGATGAGGGCACTCCCGCCGAGCTTAAGGGCCGTTATGGCATGCTCATCTGCGAGGTGAGCATGGATAGCGCCGCCCATGCCGAGAAGCTCTGCATGCAGGCCCACAAGGCCGGGCTATCCGCCCAAGTGGAACACAACTGCGTGCGCGCCGAAGCACCCCGTGGGTACCGCGATCTCGTTCGCTTGCTCGGTCTCTGGGAGGGCGAGGACAGCAGCATCGTGGACGTGGCGCTCACCCCGCCCTCGCTCGATGATGTCTACGCCGCCATTGCCGATAGCGGCGATGTAGCCGGACAGCACATAACCCCCTCCCCCAGCAGCGAGCAGCCTGCGAATACGGGCAGCGACCGGCGGGGGCGGCCATGACCTCCACTCGCATCCACCGCCCCCTCGAGGCGACTCCACGGCCTTTCGGGGCGATCGCCAGCATCTGGAAACGAGACATGCTGCGCTTGCTGCGCAATCAGGCGGCGATGATCTCCAGCATCATGATTCCGTCGATATTTATGCTCGCGTTCTATGCGTCCTTTGCCCGCTCCGCGGAGCACTTTATGGATAGCTATGCCGACTTCATCCTCCCTTCCGCCGTCACCCAGGCGATCATTTTCACGGCCGGTGGCTCCTGTCTGGCAGTCGCCGAGGATAAGGAAGATGGTTTCTACTCTCGCCTGCTCAGCATGCCTGTGCCCTCCTGGTCGATTGTGGCCGGCCGGCTCTTGGCCGATCTCACCCGCATGACCTGGTCTGGGGCGATACCCCTGGCGCTCGCGTTTCTGCTTGGGGCGCGCTTTCACGGCGGCATCGGTGCCGCCGCGCTCTTCCTGCTCGCCCTCGCACTCATTACCGTGGTGCTCTCCGCGGCGATCGATGGGCTGGTGCTCATCACCGCCCATCCGGTGTCCACGGCGCTGACCTTCCAAGGGCTCACCATCGCGATACTTTTGCTATCCACCGCCTTCGTCCCCGCGGACGCCCTGCCGGGGCATGTGGGGACGGTAGTCGCCCGTATTCCGCTCTCTCCCATCTTGGATTCCTTGCGCGCACTCGCCGCGGCCGAACCACTGGGCTCCACCGGAGTGGAGGCCGCAGTGTGGCTGGTCGTGCTCAGCGCGGCCGGATTCTGGGGATTTAGTACTGCGCTCAGGAGGGGCCATGTCTCTTAAGCTCACGTCTCTCATGCTGCATACGCGACGCCGTATTCTGCGCACCATCAGAGACCGCGCCAGCATGTCCGCAACACTGCTCACCCCCGTGGTGATGTTTCTGATCATGCGCATTCTCTTTGGGGATCTCATCGCCGCCTCCCAAGGCCGCACCAGCCCCGATCTCGCGGCGGTGTGCCTGCTCATAGTGCTCGGTGCCCAGTGGATGAACTCCACCTACTGCGCCTCCGAAACCGTCCGCGAGCGCACCTCCGGATTTACTGCCCGCATCGCCGTCAGCCCGGGCGGCACGGTCCCATTGGTGTGCGGCGAGACCCTCTATTATGCGATTCGCTTCCTCTCCGCGGCACTGGCGACGCTCATAGTGGGCGTGGCTGCTGGGGCGCGCTTCCACGGCGCGGCGACCATCACCGTTGTGCTGCTGGCAATCGTGATCTCCTCGCTCGTGTCGGCGCTCATGGCCACGTGGATGGCGTATTCCACCACCAATCCGGAATCGCTGATGATGGTCACCCCCCTGCTGATGACGCTGCTCTTCCTCTCGGCCGGAGTGGTGGGAACAGACAGCTTTGTCGAGCCCGTACAACCCTTCGTGCGGCATAACCCCATCACGCATCTCGTGGAGGGGGTCACTGCCCTCAGCGCTGAGAGCGATCCTGGCAATCACCTGCTCATTGCTCTCGCGTGGGCGGTCGGCGCCGGGGTGATCTTCCTCATCGGCGCGAGCCGCACCTACTCCCGCGCCCAGACGCAGCTGAGCTAAATACGACCCCTACTGTGTCTCATATCACCATTGCCTGGAGCACTTTGACCTGCTAGAAGTGGAAGAGCGCGTGTTCTTCTCCGCCCGAGGCGCTAGCGGGACACGCCGGACACACTATTTTTATCCGCACTAGGAAGGAGCGACGGCCCCTATGTTTGACCAACAACAGTTGAAGCAGAAGCTGTCGCCGTACCTTGTTCTCACGCGGATTCAGAGCTCGATTATCTAGATCGACATTCCGCCGCGGGGTACGGCAGACAGCACACACCGACTGTCTCCTCCCCGCGGTTTCTTCTTTCCGCTCCCCGTATACCTCCTCCCCCAGCATCGTCCCTGCTGCCGCTGCGCGAGACGAGCAGGCGAGGTGGCGTCGATAAGCGGCCCTGCTACTGCGGCACAGGACCGAGACAGCGGTGTGGTCACCACCCACCGATACTCACTTAGCTCATCGAAGGAGAGCACCTATGTCACCACAGCGCAGACGACGCGGCCGCCGCAGAAGAGATCCCGAGATCCGTTCGCTGCAGCCGCACTCCCCCATCGTGAAGAACTTCGCCTCAGAGATCGAGGACGGGGTTCTGCTCCAGGCCCAGCAGCTGGCCGCGATGCCCTTTGTGCACCCGCACGTGGCACTCATGCCGGATGCCCACATCGGACTCGGCTCCTCTGTGGGATGCGTATTCGGCACGATCGACGCCGTCATCCCCGCAGCCGTGGGCGTGGATATTGGCTGCGGCATGATCGGCGTACGCACCCAGTTCAGTGCCGCCGATCTTGCCGGCCGCAACCTCGAGCAGCTGCGCGACGCCGTCGAGGCCGCCATTCCCCTCTCCCCGGGAAACTACAACGACTGGCAGCTTGCGGACAGCGCCGATGCTCGCTGCCGCGAACTCAACGAGCTCGCCGAGGCCAACGATGTAGATCTGAGCCACTCCCCGCAGTGGCGGCAGCAGCTCGGTTCGCTCGGCGGCGGAAATCACTTCATCGAGCTCTGCCTCGACGAGGAGGAGCGGGTGTGGATGTTTCTGCACTCCGGCTCGCGGGGTGTGGGCAACCAGATCGCCCGCATGCACATCCGTATCGCCCAGCAGCTCATGGACCGCTGGTGGATTCCGCTGCCCAATAAGGATGTGGCGTACCTGGTCGATGGCACGCCCGAGTTCGATCGCTACATCAAGGATCTCACCTGGGCGCAGCGCTTCGCCTATCTCAACCGCGAAGAAATGATGGACCGCTTTGCCCGCTGCCTCGGGGAGTTCCTCGGTGCCGAGGTGGTGGAGGAGGAGCGCATTAACTGCCACCACAACTACACCGAGAAGGAGGAGCACTTCGGGCGCACCGTGTGGCTCACCCGCAAGGGCGCCATCCGCGCCGACGAGGACAGTCTCGCCCTCATCCCGGGTTCGATGGGCACGGCCAGCTATGTCGTGGAGGGAAAGGGCAATGCAGTAGCGCTGCGGTCCGCACCCCACGGGGCGGGGCGTCGCTTCTCTCGCAGCGAAGCGCGCCGTCGCTTCACCGTCGAGGATCTGGACCAGCGCATGGGCGGGATCGTCTACCGCCACGGCGATGCCTGGGTGGACGAGATTCCCGATGCCTATAAGGACATCGATGCGGTGATGGCCGACTCCGCCGAGTTGGTCCACATCCGCCACACCCTGCGCCAGGTGCTCAACATCAAGGGCACCTAGCGGCGCAGCGAGAAGCGCCACGGGCGGCGCGGCACGCACTGCATCGCGCCGCGCCGCCCTTAACGCTGTTCAATCATCGCCGGTATAGTCACCACACGTGGGTTATTACAGCATCAAAATGCACGCCAGTGCGCACGGCCAGCACATTTCGGGAGCTGAGCGCATCCTGCCGAAGGAGCAGCTCGCGGAGATGGCAGAGATCCTCGTCACGCGCGCGCTGACCCACCCCAAGGGGCAGGCTGCGGAGATCTCGCTGCACGCCACGGCGGTAGCAGAGGAGCAGATCGTTACTGTGCCCGCGCTCGAAACCAGCACGGTGCCCACCGACTCCCCGGCCGCGGCCGACGCGGTGATCGCCGAGGTTCTCCGCGAGGTGGGCGTGGCGGATGCCGCCCCCTTCGTGCGGCTATTGCGCGAGGTATCGGGGCTGCGCGGGGCGATGATCGCCGATGCCGCTACCGGCGCTCGGCGCGAACCCGATCCCCAGCGCGGGGTGCGGGTATCCACCTTCGACGCCACCGCTAGCTCGATGTCTGCGGAGAAGGAACACTATCGCGAGGCACTCACCCTCGCCTCCAAAGCCCTGAGCGCCCCCGGCATTGTGGCGGAGCTGTGCATGTCTGATGACCCCGACTACACCACCGGCTATATCGCCACCGCGGGCCACTACCGGCGCCTGTTGAACATGAAAGAGCAGGGCAGCACACGTGGTACTCGTGTCCTTATATATAGGGGTACGGACGCGGATCTCGCGGCGACAATTAACTATCTTGAGAACATCCCAGTATTAGTTGAATTATGAGCACACTCTCCCACCACTCCCGCGCCGCCAATCAGGTGTGGTCCGCCGAGGGCCTGGCACGCCAGATTCACACCTTCGACGGCTCGCAGCAGCCGCGCGGCACGATCGACGGCGAGTACTATCTCCAGTTCTCCAGCTCGGACTATCTGGGGCTCTCCACTCACCCGCGCATGCGCGAGGCAGCCACCACCGCCATTGAGCACTATGGCACCGGCTCGGGCGGCTCGCGCCTGACCACCGGCACCACCATGCACGGCGCCCTTGAGCGGGAGCTGGCCGAGCATTTCGGCTATGAGGACGCAGTGTGGTTCGGCAGCGGCTACCAGGCCAATCTCTCCACCATCGCCACGTTGGCTCAGCTTGCCGGCAGTGAATTGACGATCTTCTCCGATGCGCTCAATCACGCCAGCCTTATCGACGGCATCCGCATGGCGCGGCACACCGCCGGCTGCCGGGTGACTGTCTTCCCGCACGCCGACTATGACGCACTCTCTGAGCTGACTGCCACCTGCCCCACCACCTTCGGACTCATTGTCTCCGATGGGGTGTTCTCCATGTCCGGTGCGGTCGCCGATCACGCCCGCTTGGAGGAGATCGCGCTCAGCCGCGGCATGTGGCTACTTGTGGACGATGCCCACGGTGTGGGCGCCCTCGGCGAACACGGCCGGGGCAGCCTCGACGGTATCTCTCGCCCCGATGTGCTCATCGGTACCGCCTCCAAGGCGCTGGGCTGTTCCGGCGGTTATGTGCTCTGCGATGAAGACACCGCCACCTTGCTGCGCAATCGGGCCCGCAGCTTTGTGTTTTCCACGTCCTCCCCGCCGGCCACGGTGGCCGCCGCCCGCACTGCCCTGGAGATCCTCACGCAGGAGCCGGAGCACCAGCAGCGCTTGCACGACAATATTGCTTATCTGCGCGCGGGCCTGGCCGAACAGGGGCTGCCCAGCCCCGGGATCTCGCCCATCGTGCCGGTGGTGATTGGGGATGAGCGCGAGGCCATGGCTGTCAGCGAGGCGCTGAAACAACGCCAGATTTTCTGCAATGCCATTCGCTACCCCACCGTGGCCCGCGGTGCCGCCATGCTCCGGCTCACGGTGCAGGCGACGATGGAACATGAGGATATTGACGCCCTCCTCGCCGCCCTCGCTCAGGTGCGCGGCGTCTAGCCGCCCTGGGCCCGCAAGCCCCACGCCGCAACCGGATAGGCGGCGCCAAATATGGGGTATGCAGCGATTCCGGCGTGCCGCTGCGTAGCCCCGAGTGAGGGAGCCACCCCCAGCTATTTCCCCCATATAGGGGCAAGCTCGGAGGACTTATATACTCAATTCTATGACTATCGCACATATTGATTCTGGTTTCCGCCCTCCCGCAGGCGGTTTCAAGCCTGCACCCGTCAACCCCGTGGCGAACGAGTTTGATAATCCCGAATCGACCGGCAAGCCCAAGCCCTACGCTGCGGGTATTCCCGGTGTTGCGCACGCGATGCAGCACGCAGTGCCGAACCGCGGGTTGCTGCCGCTGCTCACTATGAACAAGCCTGGCGGCGTGGACTGTCCCGGCTGTGCGTGGCCCGAGCCGCCGCAGCACGAGCTGGGCATTGTGGAATTCTGCGAAAACGGTGCCAAAGCCATCGCGGAAGAGACCACCCCAGACCGCGCTGATCGTGATTTTTGGGCCTCCGTCTCCGTGCCCGAGATGCGCGAAAAGACCGATTATTGGTTGGGCAAGCGCGGCCGCATTACCGAGCCGCTGCTCTACGATCGCTCCAGCGGCGATGAGCACTACCGCCCCATCTCCTGGGAGGATGCCTTCTCCCTCATTGCGGACAAGCTGAGCACCATTCACCCCGATGAGGCCGTGTTCTACACCTCCGGCCGCGCCTCGAATGAGTCGGCGTACATGATTCAGCTGCTGGCCCGCCGCTTCGGCACCAATAACCTGCCCGACTGCGCCAATATGTGCCACGACTCCACCGGCGCCGCCCTGGGCGAAACTCTCGGCCTGGGCAAGGGCTCCGTGGTGATTGAGGACTTCTCCCGCACCGACCTGATTATCTCGGTGGGACAGAACCCAGGCACCAACCACCCGCGTGCCCTCGGCTCCTTCTCCAAGTGCAAGGAAAACGGCGGCAAGATCCTCGCGATTAACCCCATGCCGGAGACCGGCCTCCGCGGCTTCCGCGATCCCCAGGAGCCCACTGCTCTGGTGGGCAAGCCCGCCAAGCTGGCCGATGAGTTCTTGCAGGTGCGCCTCGATGGCGACCGCGCCTTCTTCCAGGCCCTCAACAAGGAACTGATCCGTCGCGACGCCCTCGATCACAAGTTCCTCGATAACTTCTGCTCCGGTGTGGAGGAGACGATCGAGCACCTCAACTCCCTCGACGATGCCGAGCTGCTGCGCGGCTGCGGGTTGAGCATGGCGGATATCAAGAAGGCCGCCGACATGGTGGAGGAAGCCCGCACCGTGGTGCTTACCTGGACCCTCGGCGTGACCCAGCACGAAAACGCCGTGTACACCATCCGCGAGATGGTGAACTTCCTGCTGCTCACCGGCAATATCGGCAAGCCGGGCGCCGGCACCGCGCCGCTGCGCGGCCACTCCAATGTGCAGGGCGACCGCACTATGGGCGTGTGGGAGAAGATCAAGGAGCCCTTCCGCCTCGCCCTCGAAGAGCGCTTCGGTTTCGACTGCCCCGCCGAGGACGGCCTGGGCACCGTGCCCTCGCTGCAGGCGATGCGCAGTGGCAAAACCAAGTTCTTCCTCTCTCTCGGCGGCAACCTGGTGCGCGTGGCTTCGGACACCTCGGTGGTGGAGCAGGCCATGGCCTCCAATGAGCTGACCGTGCACTTGTCCACCAAGCCCAATGGCTCCCACGCCTGGCCGGGCGAGAAGTCCCTCATCCTGCCGGTTCTGGCCCGCACCGATGTGGATAACAAGCCCTCCGGCCCGCAGAAGGTCACCGTGGAGGACTCCGCCGGCGCCGTGCACGCCTCTGAGGGACACCGCACCGCCAACCACGATCTCTCGCTGCGCAGCGAAATCGAGATCCTGGGCACCATCGGCAAGATGGTGTGCGGCGATGAGTGGTGGCAGCCAATGATCGACGACTACTCGGTGATCCGCGATCACATCGCGGCCACCATCCCCGGCTTCGAGGACTACAACAAGCGCATCGAAAACCCAGGCGGGTTCATGCTGCCTAATGGTCCGCGCCAGCGCGAGTTCAACACCCACGACGGCAAGGCCCACCTCACCGTCAACGAGACCAATGTGATCGACCTGCGTGAGGGCGAGCTGCTGATGAACACCGTCCGCTCGCACGATCAATACAACTCCACCATCTATGGTCTGGACGATCGCTACCGCGGCATCAAGAATGGCCGCCGCGTGGTGTTCATGAACCCCGAGGACGCCCGCGAGCGCGGGGTCCGCGATGGCGACTTGGTGGATCTGGTCTCCCGCTACTCCGATAGCGAGCGCCGCGCCCCGAACTTCCGCATCGTGGAGTTCCCCGTGGCCAAGGACTGCGTGACCACCTACTTCCCCGAGGCGAATGTGCTGGTGCCGCTGGATTCCCGCGCCCACATCTCCCACACCCCGGTGTCCAAGTCCTGCCGCGTGTTCATCGAGCCGCTGGGAAGGAATGTCAATGACTAATTCCTCCCCGGCCAAGGGCAAGAAGGACGACCCGGAGAAGATGGCGGCCATGGAGCACTGGCTCGATCAGGTGTGCTCCGAGCTGGGACTGGATCGCGCCCTGGCCGGCGATAACACCGATCAGCTCCTGGGACTTACTGGGCGTATCGCCCACGGCCCCAGCCGCCCCGGCGCGCCGCTGAGCTGTTTCCTGCTCGGCCTCGCCGTGGGGGCGGACACCGCCGGAGACAGCAGCGAGCTGGATCCCGAGCAGGTGCGCGCTGCAGTACGCGAGCGCGCCGAACGGCTCATCGGGTTGATCGAGGACTAAACCAGTCCGTAGTAGTGGGCAGGAGCACAGCGTCGATAAGCGCCCTGCCCACTACCTGACAAGGTGGAAAGCACAGCTGTGGGCAGAATCATTGATAATCCCCGCATCACTCGGGTGGTGCTGCGCGAGGATGAGATATTTATGAACGAGCGCAGCGATGCGGTGGCGGTAGAAGAACCCCTCGAGCTGCGCGTCGGAGGGACCACCTACACCACCACCATGCGTACCGCCGGCAACGATATCGAGTGGATGCACGGCTTCCTCTACAGCGAAGGGCTCATTAGCAGCGCGGAGGATGTGAAGGAAGCCCGCTACTGCGCTGGGGCCACCGGAGAAGACGGCGCCAACACCTATAACGTGCTGGAGTGCTCCTTGACCAGCGTGCTGCCGCTGCGGCCTCGACTGGGCACCATGACCAGCGCCTGCGGGGTGTGCGGCACCAACTCCATTCAGGAGATCACCCGCGCCGCCCGCTATCCCATCACCCCCATCGCCCCAGACCCACGGCTCATCGCCGCGCTGCCGGAGGCGCTGCGCACCGAGCAAAAAGCCTTTGAGAAAACCGGGGGCATTCACGCCGCTGGGCTCTTCGCCCCCGATGGCACGCCGCTGTTTATCCGCGAGGATGTAGGCCGGCACAATGCCTGCGACAAGGTAATCGGGGCGGCACTAATGGCGGGCATGGAGTTTCCCCTCGCCGGGCACATCATGGTGATGAGTTCGCGCGCCTCCTTCGAGCTGGTACAAAAAACCGTGCTGGCCGGGTGCTCGGGACTGGTCGCGGTATCGGCCGCCACCAGCCTGGCGGTGGACCTCGCCCGCGCCACCGGGCTGCTGCTCGTGGGGTTTGACCGAGGCGATCGCTTCAACCTCTACTCCGGCGAGCTGGCCGCGGTGAACACGGAGAGCTAGCTGCTGGCTCTGCTCTCGCTCCGCGCGCCGCAGGGCGGGCACATCAGCTCCTGATCACTCCCCTGCCGCCGCGATTCATCCCGCACACCCCTACCCCCGCTGCCCTCGCCGCTGGGCGCGGGGCACTACTCTATGTCATGGACGCTGGCACCGAGCGACGGCCGTATGGGATCTGTGTATAAGGCTGTACGCTGCTGCAAGGCGCCCGCCGCGAGCGGCCCGCCCCACCCAGCACGGTGCCACCCACAAGGACGCTGCCCGCGGCTCTCTGCGTCCGCCCTGCTTGTGTTTTCGGTCCTTCCCGGATCGCTAGGGCGCAGTACGCAGCGCCTCGGCGCTGCCGGCAACGCGATCGTGTCGTTGCGCCAGCTAGGCATCGCGTCCACGAGGCGGCAGCCACCGCAGAGCCTCACGGCACCGCAGGGCCTGTGCACACCAGCGGGCCCCGCGCCGCGCACGGGCAGGAAGCAGCACGCCCGTCCGGCCACAGCGTGAGATGAATGGGAAGGCACACGTTCTCGCCCCGCCACCGCGGCGGGCCACCCGCGCCGCAGCAGTGCCGCGCGGCTGGACGACACTGCCCGATAGTGCTTCATTATTGAATAAAGGAGAAGAAACGATGATTCGCCGCTCACTTGAAATCGCCATGGCCTTCATTGGCGTGCTGGTGGGAGCCAGTTTCGCCTCGGGCCGCGAGGCGCTGCAATACTATGTGGCCTTCGGTAACTGGGGCATCTTGGGGGCTGTCCTGGCTTCCTTGGCGATGATGATTGCCGGTGTCACCATTTTGCAGCTGGGCAGTTATCACCGCGCGAAGGAGCACACCAACGTCTTCGACGCGATCTCCGGCCCGGTCACCTCCAAGATCTTGGATGGTGCCACCATGATCACCCTGTTTTGTATCGGCTTCGCCATGTTCGCTGGCGCCGGCGCGAATCTCGAACAGCAATTCGGCTGGCCGGTGTGGGTGGGCGCGATATCGATGCTCATTCTGGTGCTGCTCACAGGATTATTGGACGTGGATAAGGTGACCATTGTCATCGGCGCCATCACCCCCTTCATCATCGTGTTGATCAGTACCGCCACCCTGTGGACGATTGTCCACTCCAACCCGGACTTCTCGACCCTGCACGAGCAGGCCACCCAGATCCCCACCACGCTGCCCAATTGGTGGATTTCCGCACTCAATAACCTCGGCCTGCAGGTGATCGTGGTGGTGTCGATGGCCATCGTGATCGGCGGTAACTTCCTCGATTCCCGCGAGGTGGGTATCGGCGGCATCGTGGGCGGTTTCGTGTTCCTCTTCCTGCTGGCGGTGCTGGTGGGTTCGATGTACATGTCCGTGGACACCGTCATGGAAACGGACATGCCTACCCTGGCGATGATCAATGACATTCACCCGACGCTGGGCTTCATCATGACCTTCGCCATCTACGGCATGATCTACAACACGGCGATCAGTATGTTCTACGCCTTCGCTAAGCGCGTGACCAAGAACAAGCCGCAGAACTTCTATAAGGCCTATTGCATTGCCGTGCTCATCGGTTTCGTGCTCAGCTTCATCGGCTTCTCCAATCTGATCGGCTGGATTTACCCGATTCTGGGTTATATGGGCATCCTCATCATGATCATCATCGGCTGGGCCTGGTGGAAGCACCGCGGTGACCTCGAGTCGGAGACGGAGCTGCGCCGCCGCGCCCGCGAGCTGCTGGGCAAGCGGGTCACCCCCGATGAGAAGCTCACCCGCACCGAGGCTCGGGAGCTGCGTTCGATCGCCTATAACTCCAATATTCCGGAAAAGGAGTTCATCTCCGAGATCCTCACCGAGGTGGACATCGATTCCGATTCGGATGAGGCGGAGCAGATTATCGCCTCCACTACCCCGACTACGCCCTCCTCATAGCCACTCTCCCCGCCTCGGCGGGGAGTTTTTCGCTTATCGACGCCATCCCGCAGCCGCTGTCGCGCGCTGCCGAGCAGCACCCCTCGCTGGAGCGCCGCACTAGGCTAGAGGACATGAAAAATATCGTGATTACCGGTGCCAGTGATGGGGTGGGGGCGGCGACCGCTCGTCAGCTTGTGGAGCGTGGCCACCGGGTGCTGATCGTGGGCCGCAACGAGGAGAAAACAATCCGGCTGGCCACCCAGCTGGACTGCACCTACTTTTTGGCGGATTATCTTGAGTTCGACCAAGTGCGCCGCCTCGCCGCGGATATTGCCGGTCATTGGGACAGCATCGATGTGCTCATGAACAATGCGGGTGGCATGTTCCAGCACTATGGGCTCAGCGCCGATGGCTATGAGCGCACCTATCAGCTCAATCACCTCGCCCCCTTCCTGCTCACAAATCTCTTGGTGCCGCAGCTCACGGAAGGAGAAGGACGGGTGGTGGGCACCTCCTCTATCGCGGCGCTCGTTGGAAAAGTGGATTTCTCTAACCTCATGCACACAGAGGACTACTCGTGGCGCAAGGCCTATCCAGATTCCAAGCTGGCCACCACCTTGTTCTGCGCCGAGATCAACAACCGCTGGGGCGATCGCGGCATCACGGGGCTGTCGCTCCACCCCGGCGTGGTGTCTACCTCCTTTGCCCGCGACGCCAGCCATCTCATGGGGGCGTTCTATAACAGTCGCTTAGCACCAAAGGTGATGGATACCCCGGAGACCTCGGCCACGCGCATGGTGTATCTCGCAGAGACGCCCTTCGGCGAGGGCGTAGAGCCTGGTGGCTACTATGTGCGCAATCGTCGCTTCCCGCTGCCGCCGAAGGGCCGGGATAGCCGGACCGCCGCCCAGCTGTGGGAGGATTCCGCCAAGAAGGTCGGGCTGGACTAGCGCTTTTTAGCGCAGGCGCAGCAGTCGCGAGATGCGGCGGCGGTTGCGCGCCACCCAGCGATACACGATCCCCGCACCAGGCAGGAGACATGCAAGGCCGAGAGTGCGGATACCGAGGCTGCGCCCGTGCTGGCGCAGGGCCATGCCGATGGCAGTATTGCCGCGGTAGAGCCGCAAGCCGGTGGTGTAGAGGGCGTGGTCGGTGATTTCCGCGCGCACGACCCGTGCCAAGCCCTCGTCGCTGGGGCTGGCCGGCTCCACGGCCACCCGCGGGGCAAGCTGGGCGAGCTTGAGCGCGCAGGCCTGGCAAAAACCGCAGTCGCCGTCATAATAAAAAACCGGTTGTGCTCGCATTTTTGTCTCCTACTGATCCTTTATTTGCACCCACGTGACGACAGCACCGAACTGACGTATTTCCCCGCCCGCGGTGCGCACCCGCAACGGGGCACCGAGGCTGCACTCGAGCACCTGCTCCCAGCGATAGCTGCGCGTCGAGCTCGTGCGCCGCCCGCGGCGAAACTCCACTAGCTCGCGGCCTAGCTGCAGCCGCACATCGTCTTCCACATCGATACACCAATAGCCTGCACCGCGCTCACTGCGGTGCAGGCCCTCAGGGCTGCGCTCGACGTCTGCGAGGCGCTCAATACGCTCAATCACGCCCAAGCGGTGGCTCATGCCCTCGGTGTCGAGCAGCACGAGTGGCATGGACACCTCGGCGCGGCGCACCTCGGAGAGAGTCCACACCGATGGCCGCAGCGGGGTGCGCGGGGTGGTGTCTGCGTGTCCCGAGCCGGCAGCGGAGCGTCGAGAAGCGCGCTCGGAGCTCTGCCGTTGCCAGCTGACTACCGTGTTGCCACGCAGGCTAAGCAGCCGCGGGTGGTCCGCGAAGCGCAGCACAAAGCGATCGGTCTCCGATAGTTTCGAGGGCAGCGCGGGCAGGCGCTGGCCGCGCACAGCCTGCAGCGCCTGCACCACCTCCTCATCCGTACTCGTAGCGCTGACACCATGGGTGCTCAGCCCCAGTAGAAGGTGGGCGAAAGGCATTTCCGGCTGGGCCTCCCAGGTACGGCGCAGCTCCTCGAGGATGATCGGGATACGCGTGGGATCACGGTCCACGGCCCCTCCTTTCGCTCCCTGCGGCGTCGGAGCTCACTACCCCGAGACGGCACCGCTGGTCTGGACACGAGCATAGCCCCGGCGCGATACGGAGTCGTTCCGGGGCGGGCCGTTTCGCCTCAGCGGACAGCAAGCGAGAGTATCCCTAGGTGTCACCTGCCCTAGGTGTTTTCTGCTATCCGCTAGAGAAATGATGGGTGCACCCTTCGCCTCACCGGAGCGGGCTATCCCTCGACGCTCACCGAGCCGTCGTCATTGACGTGCACTGACGCGGCGGCGGCACGCGCAAGATTCAGGCGCTGCCAGGACCCAGCGGCGGATTGATCGTCCAGTGGGGCACCAGCGGGAGCGGCAGTCTGGCGCAGCACCTCGGCGCGCTGCTGCCAGGTGAGTTCGGGAAATATCGAGCTCAGCAATACCGGTGCAGCCTCAGGAACGATCATCGGTGCCGCGGTGGTGTAAACGGGTGCGAAACCATAGTCGAGGCGCTCAGTATAGGTATCCACCACCGCAGCGCTGGGGGCGATGCCTGCAGCGCACGCGGAGAGGCTGGACTGGCAGCGCCATTCTAGCTCCGCCCGCAATTCTGCGGCGGCCGCATCGAGGACCTCGCGCATACGTGGATCATTGAGCCGGTCCGCGGCCGCAGCCGTGCCGGTGATGCGCCCGCCGATCACGTCAAGGGGATAGTGCACCCCGAGCACCACGCGGTGATAGCCGGATTCGGCACCGCGGGCGATGAGCTGCGGGGCGAATTCCGGCAGCATATAGGCCAGCAAGGTGGTGGTCCACGTGGCTTGGTTGGTGTGTCCCGAGGGGAAGGATTTACTGTCCTTATAGAGGTTCTCGCCCTCGGGGTTGTAGCGGTTGATCCGCTCGGGAGCCACCTTAAAGGGCCGGTCATAGCCGAAGGCTGCCTTCTCGGCGAAGGTGGAGCTGGCGGGGCCGCCGGCACGTGCCAGCCAGCCGCGCCCGAGGAGCATCTCCGTTTTAGGTAGCCGTCCCGCCGCTAGTGCCTCGCGCACATGCTGGGCGAGCGTCGGCCCGAGAGCATCCGTGACCACCGGCAGCAGCCCCCTTTTATCGGCGAGCGCCCCTTCTTGGGCGGCGGCGATGAGTTCGGGGTTATCGGCGGCGGCGTTATTGATAGCGATGGTGCGCGCGAGGTTGTCCTGCATCACCTCGGGGTGGTTACGCTCGAGATCCCAGAATCCCGCAACCGGCTGCAGGTACACCCCACCGGGATAGGAGCTGATATCGGAGATATAGCCCACGTAGTCGCTGGCCGCGAAGGGCTGCGGGCTCGGCTCAGCTACCTCCGCCTGAGCGAGCGGGGCGGCAATCATCATGACACTTCCGAAAGCGGCGGTCAGCCTGATGACACGACCTCGATGAGGATTCACCATGAGTATGTTTTCTCCTTCAACATTTCAGTGCGGCCGTGCCGCGAATGCGGCGGCGCGGATGTGTGAATGGGCGCCTTTTATCTAGGCGAGGGCGTGAGGATAGGGCTGAGCACCAGGGTTGCCTGCATAGGTGCGATAACTCATTTCTACCCAGAGCGGCGCGGTGGGTTCGAGTACACTGTCGCCCAAAATCCAGTCGGCATGGGCGTAGTCGGGAGTTATCTCCACGGCCATGTAGCCGTGCCGCGAGAAGTCTATGTGCTTGAACCAAGGATTGACGGCGGTGAGTGTGCCTTCGCACGCTCGCATCATATTCATCACAACTTGATGCTGTGGAATCTTCTGAGTCACTGCATCATAGGCGCCTGCTGCACTGATGGAGGTGGTCACAAATTCAGTGGCAGCCACCCGCCGATCCCCATCTCGGTATCCCTGCGGGTGCAGGGGCACATCGTTAGCCCAGCTACTGTGTATGTCTCCGGTGAGAAAGAGGACATTACGGCCTCCGGTGCCGACAATGCTATCGACGATCCGCTGCCGCTCTGCCATGAAACCATCCCACTGATCTGTATTGATTGCCACGCCCTCTTCCGGCAGGCCCACCTGTTTTTGTAGGAAAGAACGAAGATGTGGGTCAAGACCAGCAGGCAGGGTCATCGGCGCAATCATGACTTCATTGCCCACCACCTGCCATCGAGCAGTGGAATTGCCCAACTGTTCAATAAACCACTCAAATTGCTCGCGCCCGAGCATGGAACGCTCTGACTCATTGGCGTGAGCCCAAAAAAGAAGATCATTACGCTCCCAATTGCCACCATAATGCACGAGTGCGGCATCCCGGAAAGTACGTAGATCTGGGACAATGAGATCAAAAAGCCCACCGTAGGAGAAGCTACGATAGATCGTTTCACGTCCTTCTTGGAGGCGGACCGGCATCCACTCAAAGTAGGCCTGCATTCCATTGCGACGCAGTTGTTGATAGTCTTCGCCGAACTCGGGCGCACCGCCGCCTTGACCATCCTTATAGGCGTTATCTGAGAATTCGTGATCGTCCCAGATACAGATCATGGGCAACCGTGCGTGCAGGTCCGCGAGATCTGGATCCTTTTTGTAGTGCCCTTGCCGTATACGGAAGTCTTGTAGGCTGGTGGTGCGATGCGGGGGCTGTACGGGGCGCACTAAAGTGTCGAAGGCGCCAGTGTAGCCACCAGTTTCATACTCGTAGGTGTAATCTCCTAAATGTAGAACAAATTCGAGATCATTGCGATCAGCTATATGCCGGTAGCCGCGAAAAAACCCCGCCTCATAGTTGGCGCAGGAACACACGGCGAAGCGCACGGGATCCATCGCTCCTGCGGCAGGGGCGGTTCGGGTACGGCCGATGCGGGAGGACTCGTCGCGATAAACGAAGCGATAGTAGTATTCGGTGGCCGGTTGCAAGCCGATGACGTCAACCTTTACCGTGTGGTCGCGCTCGGCGCTGGTATGGGCTACCCCCTTGGACACAATGTGCTCAAAGGTCTCATCGGAAGCCACCTCCCAAGCCACCTCCGCCGCGGGCCCCACCCCGGAGCCGGGGAGGGCTTCGGCAGTGGGGGTAATCCGCGTCCAGATAATCACCGCATGGGGCAGCGGATCACCCGAGGCCACCGAATGCTGGAAGTAACCCTCAGCTGGGGCAGTTTCGTTAGCTTTGGCGAGACGAATGGGCGCCACGGCGGCAAGTCCCGTGGCGGATGTCAGTGCAAGAAAATTTCGACGTTTCACCCTTTTGAGGCTAACAGTATCTACATCCCCCACAGCCAGTTTATTGACCATATTGGCCGATGTTCGGCCAAAGTTCCACGCGATGTTACTGCTTCGTAACCCACTAGCCACGCCACAACGTGGCCCCGTTCCAATAACACCAGCGCCCCAGCGGCTACATTACAGTTAGCTCTGTCAGCTCCGCAAGTGTCACACTTAGACGCGGAATACTCAACGCAGCTACCGAATCCGCTTGCACCGGCTGGCGCCGCACGCTGTGGTCATGCAGATGCAGCGCCACCACCTCCCCTAAGCCCCATTCCGCCGCGGGGACCCACGCCTCCTCGGAGCCGTTGATGAGCACCAGGGCGGCGTGCTCGCCGAAGGCGCCGCGAACCACATAGGCCAGACGCTCCTCGCCGCAGTGCAGCACCGTTGTGCGGGCCGCGATCTGGGCATAGTCGCTTTCTCGTAGCCAGGAGTGCTCCCGCCGCAATCGCAGCATATCCCGCACGACATGCCCCATATTCGGGAAGCCAGCGGCGCGGTCATAGTCGAAGACGTTGATCGTATCCGGGGACTTATAGGAGTTCTCCACCCCGTGCTTAGTGCGGCAGAATTCCTGCCCGGCGTGCAGGAACATCACCCCGCGGGAGAGCAGCTGAATCTCGGTGGCGAGGGCATGCCGCCGGACCGGATCACTGACCCCGGTGGCCAGAAGTTTGTCATACATGGTGAGGTTGTCGTGCGCCTCGTTGTACACCACCGATTGGGCCGCGCTGAGATAGGTGCGGGTGGTGGGGGCACCTAGGTGGGCGTCGATAAGCGTCTGTCCCCCGCCGCCACCGGAGATGAATCCACGAGAGTCGGCGTGAAACACCCCGCCTTTGATCACATCGCGGAAGGTGTCATTGAACATCGCCACCCGCGGCAGCAGGCGCGCGTTACTTTGATTCGCGCCGAGCGACTCGGGCGGATGATTGCCCATCTCCCAGCCTTCCCCCAGCAGCACGATGCCGGGGTCGATCGCATCCAGTGCGGCGCGCACCGCCCTGATGGTGGCGACGTCGTGCAACCCCATGAGATCCAGCCGGAAACCGTCGACGCCATAGGTGCTGGCCCAATAACACAAGGAATCCACAATATAGCGGCGCATCATGGATCGCTCCGAGGCCGTCTCATTGCCGCAGAAGGAACCATCGCAGAGCTGGCCATTAGCGTCCGTGCGGAAGAAGTAGCCGGGAACCGTGCGCTGTAAAGGATGCTGCGTCGCATCGTAGACGTGGTTGTACACCACATCCATCACTACCCGCAGGCCACGGGCATGCAGTGCGTCCACGAGTGCACGGAACTCGGTAATTCTAGCCGCAGGGTCAGTAGGGTCGGTGGAATAACTGCCTTCAGGGACGTTATAGTGCGCCGGGTCATAGCCCCAGTTGTATTGGGCATCGAAACCGAGGTCCGCAGTTTCATCGACGGTAGCGAATTCGCTCACCGGCAGGAACTGAATGTGCGTCACCCCGAGCGAGCAGAGATAATCTAGGCCCGAAGGATAACCAGCCGCGGTGCGGGTGCTTTCCTCTGTCAGGCCCAGGAACTTGCCCTTGTGGGTGATGCCGTTATCCTCGCCGATCGTGAGATCCCGAATATGTGCTTCGTAGATCACCGCATCCTCGAGCGCCCCGAAGGAGGGAGCCCGCTGCACCGCGGGCAGCAGATGAGCCGGATCCAGCACGACGCCGCGCACCCCATTGGCCGTGACCGCGGTGGCATAAGGGTCCACCGCGGTGGTGCTGTAATCGGCGAACTCCAGCGCATAGTGGTAGTCCCAGCCCCACACATCGCTATCTACCCGGCAGTGCCAGCTACCGTGCGCACCGCGCTTCAGGGCATAGACTGCCGGCTCGGCCGAAGACGCACTCGCCGCCGGGCTGCCGAGCGGCTGCTCCGGCGGTGCCAGATGCAGACTCACCGAACATGCGGTCGGTGCCCAGAGATAAAAATCCGCCCCCGCGTGCGGATCATGCCGGTCACACACCAGCCCCAAGGGACCGGAGTAATAGGGATAGCGCTGTGAGTGCGCGCCAAGGTGGGCGAGTGAGCGGGCGAGCAGATCCTCGTCGGACACGGTGGCGGTGGCCCCCCTTCCTTGCATCGCTGCACGACGCGAGCTTCCCCCGCGCACGTAGGCACAGTGTGTATGCTACCGCCGGATCGATAGCGATTAATCATCGCACCCCAGTTGCCGATGGATCGTTAAGCTGAAGGTATGAAGCATCAAACGACCAAAAATATTCCCACCATCGGGCTGTCCACGGGAGCCCTGAGCATCACTGCCGGTGTGCTCTTTTTAGCGATTATGGCCCTCAAGGAGGGCTACTCGGATGGCTCGGCGGTGCTCTGTGTGCTCTGCGGGCTCGCGATGGTTATTCACGCCGCGCTGGTCCCCACCTTCCCGCCGCTCGCCCGTTTCTCGCTCTTTGTCGCAGCGGGCATCACCATCGTGGCCACCGAACGCATCTATGACGTCTGGATAGGCATACTGGTAGCCGCCCTGGCCTGCGGCGGCTCGCTGCTCGGCACCTGGGCGGAGCTCTGGGGCCCAGGAGCCACCCGCAGCATAGGACGGCGAGCTCCCCGCGGCGGACTGCTGCACCCTTCCCCCACGCCTGCGCCACCCATCGTCTATTTCCTCATGATGGGCTACGTCGCGCTCGCTGCCTTGGGCATGCTCGCATTCACCCTTCCCACCACAATCCTGCTGCTCGTTCTCGGGGCCGGATTCGTGGCTGCAGTGTGCTACTACCGCTGGAACTTCACCCAGCGCCTGGCACTGAGCATCGCCGCGCTCGGCACCATCAGCACCCACATCGGCGCACTGCTTATCATCAGCAAAAACGTGGTGGGCGCGATCTATATCTGGCCCATCCTGGCCCTCCCCGTCTCTCTTATCGCCATGGCGCTGGTCTTTAACACCCGCCCCCAGCCACAGCCATAACGAAGATAGACATAGACAAAACCCGCCTCTTCCCCGGAACAGATCCGGAAAGAAGGGGCGGGTTATCTAGTCTTGAGACAGATGCCCAGCGCTGCCTAGTGACTACTCACTAGCCGGCGCCGAGCGATGAACGCCTTAGGGGCGCTGCATCTTGCCATCCTTATCCTTGAACGGGAAGCCCAGGTGGCGCAGCAGGGCGCGGCCTTCCTCGTTGTTGGTGGCGGTGGTGACCACGGTGATGTCCATACCACGCGGACGGTCAATCTTGTCCACGTCGATCTCGTAGAACATGGACTGCTCAGTGAGACCGAAGGTGTAGTTGCCATGACCATCGAACTGCTGATCAGACAGACCACGGAAGTCACGAATACGCGGCAGAGCCACGGTCAGCAGACGATCCAGGAACTCCCACATGCGGTCGCCACGCAGGGTGACGCGGGCGCCGATGGGCATGCCCTCACGCAGCTTGAAGTTCGCGATGGACTTCTTGGCGCGACGGATCTGCGGCTTCTGGCCGGTGATAGCGGTGAGGTCCTCGAGAGCACCGTTGATCATCTTGGAGTCGCGGGCGGCGTCGCCCACACCCATGTTGACCACGATCTTGGTCAGGCCGGGGATCTCCATGACGTTGGAGTGGTTGAACTCCTCAGCCAGCTTCTGCTTGATGTCCTCGCGGTAACGGGTCTTCAGACGCGGGGTGTAGTTCTCCATTGTTAGATGTCCTTCCCGTTGCGCTTGGAGATACGAACCTTCTTGCCGTTCTCGTCGAAGCGGTAGCCAACGCGGGTCGGGTTGCCATCGGAGTCGAGCACCATCACGTTGGACACGTGGATGGGAGCCTCCTGGGTGACAATTCCGCCGGACTCAGCACCAGCTTCAGGTGCGGAGTTGACGACGTGCTTCTTGATGCGGTTGACGCCCTCGACGAGGACCTTGTTCCGCTTCGGGAAAGCTTGGATGACCTTGCCCTTAGCGCCCTTATCCGGACCAGAGATCACGATGACGTTATCGCCCTTGTGGATCTTCATAGTCTTAGATCACCTCCGGAGCGAGAGAAACAATCTTCATGAACTTCTTGTCGCGCAGCTCACGAGCAACGGGGCCGAAAATGCGGGTACCGCGGGGCTCATTGTCGTTCTTGATGATCACTGCAGCGTTCTCATCGAACTTGATGTACGAGCCGTCCGGGCGACGGGTCTCCTTCTTGGCGCGAACGATGACAGCCTTGACGATCTCGCCAGACTTCACGTTGCCATTCGGAGCAGCTTCCTTGACGGTGGCGACAATGACGTCGCCAATTCCTGCGAAGCGTCGGGTGGAACCGCCGAGCACACGGATGCAGAGAATCTCTCGTGCACCAGAGTTGTCGGCGACCTTCAGACGCGATTCTTGTTGAATCACAGTGGGTCTCTCCTGACCTGGATATAACGCGTGTCAGATTTCCGTCCTGTACACGCACGGTCTATGTCTTTCTGCGCACAACCACTACTACCCGCCCTAATGAGCGGGGAACGACCATTCGGCTCGGAACGCACCGAATGTATGCCGTCGCGTGACGGTTGCAACCCAGATATTCAACCACATGCCCACCGTGTGCACCAAATTTTTCTCGCCACACGCAGATGCTTGTCGACGCCCACTCGCAGCCACCCCACCCGCGCCCGCGGGGCTTACACCGCAGGGCGGGTTAAGCGCGGCGAGCCCGCTGATGCTGCGGCTCGGGATCGACCAAGTAGCCGCGCAGACTGCGGGCCAGCTCCTCCTGCCAGGTCGATAGCCCCTCGAGGGCGTTATCGGCGAGCGTGGAGGTGACGGCAATATGGCGCACCATGCCGTAGCTCACCAGCGCCAATACCCGCGGGTCACGGGCAGAGATACACGGCACATCGGAGGCGGCGCCGCGCCCACCGATTCCGAGGCGGACTTCATCGGCGGTTTGGATGCGTTGGATGATCTTCTCCAGCAGGGCGATGATGCGCAGCTGGCCACTGCCAAGGCGCTCAATAGTGAAGGTATAGGCGTGGGAGTAATCCGCTCGCAGCACCGCTTCTAAAAGCTCGCTAGCGGCGGCCTGCTCAGCGGAGGCCACCAGCGCGGCGATGAGATCCTCCACGGTCTCTGGGGCCGGATTGAGTGCGGAGACCACACTCAAGAGCTCCTCGGTGAGCAGCGTGGTGGTCAGATCAGACAGGGCCTTATATCGGGCATAGAGCGTGGGCCGAGAAATGCCAGCCCGGCGCGCCACACCAGACATTGTGGTGCGTTCGAGGCCCTCCTCGAGCACACTCTGGCGCGCAGCATCCAAAATTGCAGCGTCAATATCGCCAGTCCCTGTCGGCATAAAACGTCGCCTTTCTTCTCTACGCACTCACGGGACACGTCACAACGCGTCACCAGAAACTGTAAGGCTAGCCGCACCGCACAGGTCAGATTGTTGAACATGCAGCATTTTTCCTGCGTATAGCCTGCCAGCGTGGAACTCTTGCTCCAGGAAACAACAATAGCGCAGATTAGAGCACCCCATTCCCAATAGGGACCACAAAACTTCTCACTAATATTCAGTATAATGCATATTATAAATCGCGAAGGGGTGTACATTCTGGCCCCGTTTCGTATTACAGGGGCTCGTGTTGTGTAACTCCACCGAGCGGCCCGCACCCCCTCTCAGATGCGCCCCTAGCTCCAAGGTGGCGCCGATAAGCGCGTCCCGCCCGCGCATGCGGGCCAGCTCAGGAGGGGGTTCCATTCTTAACGAAAATACTTACACTAAAGAAACATGAGTACTTCACCGAATACCTTGAATGGCAAGACTGCACTCGTTAGTGGCGGCACCCTCGGCATTGGGGCGGGAATCGCCCGCGCTCTCGCCTCCCAAGGCGCACACGTAATCGTCACCGGCCTGACCGAGGAGGAGTGCGCCGCTTCCGAGTTTGAGGCACATGTCCTCGATGTACGCGACGCCGAGGCCTGCACCCAGCTCCTCGAGAGCTTCGACAGCCTGGACATCCTGGCCAGCAACGCCGGCATCTATCCGCAATCCTCCATTGCGGAGATGAGCGATGAGGACATTGACCTCATCTTCGACGTCAACGTCAAGGGCACCATCCACATGGTGCAGGCCGCTACCCCGCTGCTCGCGGCCTCCGGTGCGGGGCGCGTGGTGATTACCTCCTCGATCACGGGTAACTACACCGGCTATCCGCTGTGGTCCCACTATGGCGCCACCAAGGCCGCCCAGATGGGCTTTGTGCGTAGTGCCGCCATCGAGCTGGCACCGCAGTCCATCACCGTCAACGCCGTGCTTCCCGGCAATATTCTCACCCCGAGCCTGAAGGAGATAGGCGAGAAATACATCGCGGACATGGAAGCCACCGTGCCGCTGGGATTCCTCGGCACCCCCGAAGACATCGGCCACGCCGTCGCCTTCCTCGCCAGCGATGCCGCCCGCTATATCACCGGTCAGGGCATTGTGGTCGATGGCGGCCAGATCCTGCCTGAATCACCCGATTTCTAAAACACCGACACCGCCCCGCTGTCAAATATCCAGCGGGGCGGTGCTGTGTGTTGAGGGCTAAGGAGGCGCGGCGCTGTGGGGGCCGCGGTTTAACGGCTCAAGGTGAGCAGCTGCATGCCCCAGCCGGCCGGCTGTACCGCTTCGACTCGCCACCCCGCGCCTGTGACCACGTCCGTGATCTCCTCTTGAGAGGGAACACAGCCACCGCTAGCGCAGAGCCGCTGCAAATCGTTTTCGCACGCTTCCGCATGGATTCTGTGCGTGACCATGAGCTCTTCCACGATCCAACACGTGGAGATTCCTGCCGCCGCGATGCGTTCCAGCAGCTCTCCGAGCTGCTCGATCGGCCCCAGCGCGCAGGGAGTAATCACCATCGCGCTATCCCCCTGCCATGTCGCAGCACGCGTGATGCCTGCGTGCTCTAGCTCGCCCTGCGCGGCCTGATCGCGCTGGTCTAGCTCGCGCTCATCGTCTACAACGACCGTGACGGCCGCGTCCTTGCGGCTCGCGATCTCGGCGGCGTACACCTCTGCATCGGGGCCGCCAATACTGAGCGTGCGCTGCGGAGAGATGGCGGCCGCCACAGCGGGCGCCGTCCACGGCGCGGTGGAACTATCCAACGGATGACGCTGAGGGGCAGCGGCTGCGGGAGATGCACCACGAGGCTGACCGCCGCGCAGTGCTTCCCCTAGCCCCATAACCTCAGGCTTAAAGTCCGTGGCGAGGAGATAGCTCATGGTCTCGTAGTCCAGCACCTCGGCAAGCTCGGAACTCAGAGCAAAGCGTCCATCCTGCTCAATAACAAGGCCGGTAGTGGACAGATAGCGGAGCAAGCGCTGCGCCGCATGGGTATCAAGTTCGCAGCCGGACTCAGTGATCTGCGCTGGGGTAGCGCCATCTGTGAATTCCCACAGCCGCGCCACCACACCCGAGCGGAGTGCGGCCTGCGCTGCAAAGATGGGGAGAATGTTGCTCATTCCCCTGAGCTTTTCTCGTATAGCCGTGAGCGTGTTGAGCGGAGCGCCGTCCTCAGCCACGGTGGATGTGTGCTCCCGCCAGTAGCCGACAATCTCGGTGTTCTCTCGCCCCACGCCGAGTTCCTTCGCGAGGGCACGAATCTGCTTCAGGGCACCCGCTTCCCCGGCCGCCCACACAAAGCCTTCACCATCAGGCAGGCTATCTCGCAGGCTGAGAGCCCGCTCCGCGAAGGACTCCCCTTCCGCGACCACCGCCCAGTGGATGTCTGCATCGGCATCGCTCGGAAGCGACATAATGTCCGAACGTTCAGCAACCTCAATCACCGCGATCACGCGATGCCCCTGCGGTAGATCTTCGAGGCAGCGAGAGATAGCCGGCAGCGCGGTGTGATCGCCGCAGAGAAAAAGCCAGTCCGTGTGTGTCGGCAGCGCGGCACTTCTCTTCGGACCCACCACATATACTTTGTCGCCAATAGTTGCCTTGGCACTAAATGTCTCAGCGAGACCGTCGTGGTGGCGGGCGAAATCGATATCAACGGTGCCCGCCTCTTTATCGAATCGGCGCACGGTATATGTGCGGAAGAGGTTCTTTACTTCTTCCGTCCAATCGAGGGCGCCATTACCCAGCGGCGGCGGATAGGGACGATCGCCGGTGACAGGGTGAGGAAAGACCAATCGGACGTCATCATCAAAACCCGTACTGATGAACTCCGGATTATCTACGCCATACCCGGCAAAGGCCTGGAGCTGCTCACCAGCGAGAGTGATGCGCCGGAGATTGGGCGTAATATCACGAACCTGCACCACCTCGAGGTCGCGCAGGGTAATGGGAAATATATCTTGCTGTCTATGTGTCCGAGCCATACAATGCCTTTCTCATTTGCCTTTCTCATTTATATATAGATGGCTGTGGATATTTCTGCGAAGAGCCTCGCCAATTATCTGCCGCAGCTAACTGGGCACGAGAAATACTCAACTGCCCCACCATGCTATCGACATTTGTCGACACTGAACAGACCCCTTTTCTACATCTAGGAGCCACTCTCAGACTTCGAACAGGAAACTCCTTAAGAGTTTTAAGCATGTAGAAATAGACGGCCATTAATTTCCCCTGACACGGCACAGGATCGACGGACATTGGGGCGCACTCGACCATGACGTCCTGCTCGAGCAGCGAACGCCGGCTGCACTAGCTGCGAGCGCGAGAGCACCCTGCCACAGGAGGCGTAGCCTACCCCTCTCAGCGCCCCATAACCACTCAGCGGAAACCCTTAGACATTGCACAGTCTAGCCTTAACTTACTATGGTGTCCCTACGCTAATATTTTCGCTTAGTGTGGCTCTACCTAAGGATATTTTATGCGACTGCGACGACTCGCGGGCCTCGGTTCCCTGGGGCTGCTGCTCCTCGCCAGTGTGGTGGCGAGCCTGTTTTTCGGCGCCCGCACGATCCCCTTCACCGCCGTTAGTGATTCCCTCCAGGCATGGCTCGGAGGAGGGGGCGTTCCTTCAGGAGTGGACCCCATTGATGCTCAAGTTATTCGTGAACTACGGGCGCCCCGCACCCTCCTGGGCATAGCCGTAGGCCTCGCTCTCGGCGCCGCCGGCGCCATCATCCAAGGGCTTACCCGCAATCCGCTCGCCGACCCCGGAATTCTTGGTATCTCGCCAGGAGCGTCTCTCGCCGTGGTCCTCAGCTTCGCGGTGCTCGGGCCTCAGTCCATCTTTGCAACTGCTGGGTGGGCTTTTGTGGGTGCCGGGATGGCCACGCTCGCTATTTTCACGGTGGCGGCGCTCGGCGGTGGGCGCATCAATCCCCTCACACTCATCTTGGGTGGCGCCGCGCTGTCCGCAGTGCTTAACTCCATAACCGGCTCTATGGTGCTATTCAGCGACGCTCAACTTAATGTGCTGCGGCTCTGGACAGTAGGCTCCATCGCTGGGCGGAACATGGAATTTGTGACCACCTCGGCACCCATTCTGGTTCTTCTCGCCTTTGCCGCCAGCGCTATCGGACCCACCCTCAACCTGCTGAACTTGGGCGATGACGCCGCCCGAGCACTCGGAGCTAATCCGGAGCGCTCCCGCGCTATCGGCATGGTACTCATCGCCCTGCTTGCCGGCGTGGCCACATCGGTTGCCGGACCTATAGGTTTCGCGGCCCTCATCGTTCCGCACATCGCACGGACCATCACCGGTCCCGACTACCGCTGGATCATCCCCTACTCCGCGCTCTGTGGTGCCGTTTTGCTCCTCAGCGCGGATGTAGTCGGGCGAGTAATCGCCCGGCCAGGAGAACTGGAAGTCGGTATCGTTCTCGCTTTTGTCGGCGCGCCCTTCTTCATCGTCATCATGGCCAGAAAGAAGGTGTCACGACTATGACAAGCATCCGTATCTGGCCGATGCGCGTTCGGTGGCGGCCGTGGGTGTTCCTCATGTCGCTCGCGCTCACTGTGGCCACCATCCTGCTCGTGGCCATCTCCATCGGAGAGGGTGATTATCCCCTGTCGCCGTGGCGCGTCCTTCAGCTTCTCAGCGGTGCCCCCGGCCGGGAGATTGAGCAGGCCGTGGTGTTTGGCTGGCGCCTACCCCGAGCTCTCACAGGAGTAGCGGCGGGAGCCGCCCTTGGTATCGCTGGCGCAATCTTCCAGAACGTCACACGCAATCCCCTAGCTAGTCCCGACATCTTGGGCATCACTGCGGGCGCATCCGCCGCAGCTGTCACCGTCATCACCTTGGGATCCAGTAGTTCGAATGCCTTGGTTGTGTGGCTCGCTGAGGCAGGTATTCCACTGGCCGCCTTGTGTGGCGCTGTCATCACCGCCCTCGCAATGTGGATGTTGGCATGGAAGCGCGGCATCGATACCTACCGCTTGGTGCTCTATGGCATTGTGATCTCCGCCCTGCTCCACGCCTATATTCGTCTCCTCTTGGTGCGGGCGCATATCCGCGATGCCGCCACCGCACAACTATGGCTGTCGGGGTCCATCGCTAACGCCAGCTGGCAACGCAGCCTCCCTCTCTTCGTACTCGTCATCGTTATTGTCCCTGTACTGGCATGGGCGACATTCACCTTGTCGGCCTTAGCGTTGGGCGATACCACCGCCGTGGCTCTCGGCCTACGTCTGGGCCCCGCTCACGCCGGCCTTCTCGGTCTTGCGGTAGCACTGACCGCTGTGGCGGTATCTGCTGCCGGCCCGATTGGTTTTATCGCCTTCGTCGCGCCACAAGTGGCCTTAAGACTGAGTAGACGCCCCACCCCGCCGCTCTACGCCTCAGCGGCTACCGGCTCCGTATTGCTTCTTCTCGCAGACATCATCACCCGCTTGTTGCCGCGAGAACTGCCGGTGGGACTGGTGACCTCCACGATTGGCGGCATCTTCCTCATCTATATCCTCATCCACCAAAGCCGAAAGGTTGGCCTATGACTCGCCTTATCGCGCGCGCCCTTCATGCATCCTATGGACGCACCGACGTACTCAAGGGCGTCGATCTCAGCATCGGCTCCGGCATAACCACCATCATCGGCCCTAATGGCTGCGGCAAATCGACACTGTTGAAAGCACTCTCGCGCCTCATCCCCTCCACCGGCGCGATCGAACTCGACGGCAAAGACCTGCGGACGCTGCCGCGCAAAACCCTCGCCCGCACCATTGCTGTTTTACCGCAGTCTCCTATCGCCCCGGAAGGCGTGGTCGTCTCCGATTTGGTGGCGCGCGGGCGCCATCCACACCAGTCATGGATACGCCAATGGTCCGATGACGATGCCGACCATGTGGAGAAAGCTCTCACGCTCACGCACTGCGTAGAGCTGGCTGATCGTCGCTTGGATTCGCTATCGGGTGGGCAACGGCAGCGCGTATGGATTTCCATGGTGCTCGCCCAAGAAACATCCATGATTTTCCTCGACGAACCAACCACCTACCTCGATCTCACCCATTCGATCGACGTTCTCAACTTGGTAGCTCGCCTGCGCGATGCGGGCACAACAATCGTGATGGTGCTGCATGATCTTAACCTCGCGGCTCGATACTCAGACCATCTCATCGTCGTGAACGACGGAGAGATACGGGCTGCCGGCCCACCCGGGGAGATCGTGACCCCCGCGATGGTGAAAGATGTCTTCAATCTCGATGCGCTCGTGATCGACGATCCCGCCACCGGCAGTCCCCTCGTTGTTCCCGACGCACCGCGCTGGTGAACAGACCCCTCCCCTCAACCCAGTCCTTAGGAAGGACCACATTATGAAGAAGACCCTTATGGGAGGCCTCGCGGCTCTCCTCGCTATCAGCACCCTCAGCGCATGCGCTGGGGAAACCATTGATGCCCCCTCGAGCTTCTCGGAAAGCTCCGACGCTGTCGCCGATGCCTCCGCGTTCCCCGTCACCATCGGGCACAAGTTTGGAGAAAGCACCGTCAATGAGGCCCCACAGCGGGTGGTGTCGGTGGGCTATACCGACCAAGATGCTCTCCTCGCACTCGGTATCACCCCTGTTCTGATTCGCGAATGGGAGGGCATGGCTCCGAAAGGTGAAATCACCGGCGAGTGGGCCTCTGACCGCGCCGAAGGCGAGACTGAGATGCTCACCGCCGACGACATCAATGTGGAAAAGGTGGCAGAGGCAAAACCTGACCTGATCGTCGCCACCTACTCAGGCATTGACCAAGAGATGTACGACAAGCTCTCGGTCATCGCTCCAGTGATCGCGCAGAAGGGGGAGTACCCCGACTACCAGCAACCGTGGCAGGTCTCCACCCAAGAGATCGGACAAGCTGTCGGAAAGGGCGCCGAAGCCGAAGAAATGGTGCACAAACTCGAGAAGCGTTTCAGCGATGCTGCACGTCCGGAATGGAAGGGCAAGAAGGTGATAGTGGCAACCTGGGACGGCAAAGATCTCAGTGTCTTCTCCTCTCAGGATCCTCGCAGCCGATTCTTTGAAGAGCTCGGGTTCGTCATTCCTTCCTCTGTCGATGATGCAGCCGGAGATTCCTTCTACGCCTCCATCTCTCCAGAAAACGTAGACATCCTCAACGATGCCGATGTCATCATCTGGGACCAGCTCTCCTACGCCCCGAATGGCAAGGAAACCGTCACCGAAGATTCCCTCTTCGACAATATTGACGCGGTGAAAAATGGCCACAGCGTTTACCTCGAAGACCAGGTTGAAAAAGCCTTCGGCTGGCAGACTGTGCTGAGCCTGAGCTATGCCCTCGACAACATTCAGGAGCCCCTAGCCGAGGCCACCCCCAAGTAGTTTTCCGCAATACTCACCACCGCCCTGCAGGCACAGCTGCTGCGAGGCGGTTTCTATAGCTATGGCGGCGCGGCGGGTAGCATATGAGAGCCGCTAGTCCCGCGCAATCATCACAAAAAGCAACTCGGCTCGGATCACGGCATCGGAGAGGTCAACGTTGCATGCCTCGCTGATATGCGCGAGCCGGCTGCGCACGGTGTGACGATGCGCCCCCAGCGCCGCCGCGGTATCTCCGATATGCCCGCCGAGTCGTAGGTACAGCTCGAGGGTGCGGGCATATTCCGTGCCGTCGCGCTCATCGGCGGCGGCGAGCACATCGAAGGTTTCCGCGCCGCGGGCCTGCAAGGCGCTGAGCACTTCGGGCCGATGCAGCCAGGAGGCTTTCACATTGAAGGGGCCCACATGCGCGCCGGTGGCTGTCGCCCGGGCGCGGCGCATCAACTCGGCCACATGCTCGCGGCTGAGCTCATTCCACCGGATAGCCGCCCCCATGGCGATCGCTACCTCGCGCGCCTCTGGACCGAAGTGCTCCACAATGTCGTGGTCATCGCGGGAGCCGCGAAATAGGAAAAGCTGCATGTCGGTGTCCAGCGGCAGGCTAAAGAGCGCTCGGGAATGGGCCTGTAGCCGTGAGTCGAGCGTGGTACGCGCCGCCATCAGGGCTGCGGGATCATCCGCACGCACCACCACGGCGCGAACGCGCCCCTGGGAATCCACGGCATGGCGCATGGCATGAGCCACCGAGGAGCCCTCTTGGTCGATGCCGAGCAGCAGCGCCAGCGCCAGCGAGTTCATCTCTGAGCGGGCGGCCCGCAGGAAGGTGGGACGCTGCAACAAGATATCCGCCAGACCGCCACAGTGCTGGAGCACACTGCGCTCTCGGGTGTGGAAGCTGCTGCGCCGCACCACCATCATCAGGTTCACGCGCTCTCCCTGTTCAGAAAGCCGCTGGGTAAGGTGCACCAGTTCTCCTGTCCGCCCGGCCCGCGAGTGGCGGTGGCCGGCCGCAATATTGGCCACCAAAAGCTCCCCCGCGTCGATACCACCGAAGGGCACATTTACCAGCACTCGGGCGTCATTATCCGCAATCGCGATGGCCGCGTGCAGCGAGGCCGAGGCGCTGCCGAGAAGACGCCGCACATCGCCGCTGACGGCGTCCTTATTCAGCTGCTGCTGCACGCGCTGCTGCCAGCGCTCCCCCTGGGCGGCCCGGCGCGCCTGCTCCTTGTGCACCGCATGAATCACCGAGATAAAAGGGATGTGCGGGGGAACTTCAAAGACGGAAATGCGGTGCCGCTCCGCCGCGGCGAGAAGTGGCTGCGGCACCCTCTCAAAGGCATAGCCAGTGCCAAAGCCGATGGCCACCGCCCCGGCGTGGACGAGGGTATCCACATAGTCGCCCAGTGCTTCAGGAGTGTCCGTAAAGGACATACCGAGGGTGAGAATGATGGAGTTGGCGATGATAAAATCGGCGGGGTTTTTCAGCTCATTGGTTTGAATGTCTAAAAACTGGGTGCTCCACTCGTTGTGTGGGGTGAGTTCGAGGCTCTGCCGTTGCAGCAGCCAGTCAGTAGTCAACGGAGAGATCGCGGTGCCGGACAGCGCCGGTTCTGCCGCACGCACAGGATTCGCCATGGCGTCCAATCTATATAAATTTTTTGGACTAGATGGCGATATTCCTCGGGCGGGCTCGGGGTGCATACTCAAGGCTACCGGCGTTGGCGCGATATAGGTCACAGTTAATAGTGGGTTCGCGCCCACGCATCACGCTTTCAGAGTCCCCAACCACGCTCAAAGGAGTTGCCCATGCACGATTTCACCTATCGCCTTCCCCAGGAATGCGCCGTGCATACCAGCCTGCCGGGACCGCGCTCCGCTGCCTTGAGTGAGCGTCGCGAAGCTGCGGTGGCCCGCGCCCTGTCCCCGGGACTGCCCGGCTTCGTCGTAGACGCCGATGGCGGTGTGCTTGTCGACGCCGACGGCAATTCTTTTATCGACTTTGCCTCTGGCATCGCCGTCACCTCGGTGGGCGCCTCCAATAAGAAGGTGGCGGAGGCGGTGGCCGAGTCGGCCACCCACTTCACCCACACCAGCTTCATGGTCTCACCCTACGAGTCCTATGTGGCCGTGTGCGAGAAGCTAGCCGAGCTCACTCCGGGCGATCATCACAAGAAGTCGGTGCTGCTCAACTCCGGCGCCGAGGCTGTGGAAAACGCGGTGAAGATCGCCCGCGCCCACACCCGCAAGAACGCCGTGGTTGTCTTCGATCACGGCTACCATGGCCGCACCAACCTCACCATGGCGATGACCGCCAAGAACAAGCCCTATAAAACGGGATTCGGCCCCTTCGCCGCCGAGGTGTACCGCGCCCCGATGTCCTATCCGCTGCGCGATGGTCTCGATGGGGCTAGTGCCGCCGCCCGCGCCACCACCATGATGGAGCAGGAGATCGGCGTCGAGAATCTCGCCTGCGTGGTGATCGAACCGATCCAGGGCGAGGGAGGCTTCATCGAACCGGCTCGCGGCTTCTTGCCCGCCCTGCAGGCGTGGTGCCGGGATAACAATGTGGTCTTCGTGGCCGATGAGATCCAAGCCGGCTTCTGCCGCACGGGCCAGTGGTTCGCCTGCGAGGAAGAGCAGGTGGTGCCGGATCTCGTGGCCATGGCCAAGGGGATTGCCGGCGGTCTGCCGCTCTCGGCAGTCACCGGTCGCGCCGAGATGATGGACGCGCCCGTGGTGGGCGGGCTTGGCGGCACCTATGGCGGTAACCCCATCGCCTGCGACGCCGCGCTGGCCGCCATCGGCGAAATGGAGGAGCACGATCTAGCGGGGCGCGCCCGCGAGATGGAACGCATCATCCGCGAGGTCTTGGAGTCCCTCACCGACCTCGACACTGTCGCTGAGGTCCGCGGCCGCGGCGCAATGATCGCCATCGAGCTGGCCACTAGTGACGGAGAGCCCCTTGGCGCCCTCACCAGTGAGGTGGTAGCTGCCTGCAAGGAACAGGGCATTCTCATTCTCTCGTGCGGCATCGATGGCAATGTCATTCGCCTGCTGCCCTCCCTCGTTATCAGTGAGGCGCTGCTCCGCGAAGGCCTAGACATTCTCGCCGCCGAAATTCGCGCCCGTTCCTAGCCCCGTTATTGCCCTCCCCCACCAGCCCGACTCGCGGCTGGGCTGGTGGAACAAGAGGCTGGGCGCGTATCAGCGCCCCACATACACCGCACCAGAGGCCCCACACGGGCGCCTAGTGCGGTTTCTCTTAGGCCCATATACCTTTTCGATCTTCTTAAGGAGTGATCTATGAGCACACAGACTCGCACCAGCGCGGACAGAGAACACCGCATCACCCCGCTGCAAGGAGTGGCGCTGATTTTCGGCACCAATATCGGTGCCGGCATCCTCTCCCTGCCTTATGCCGGCAAAAATGGTGGGTTCTTAGCGCTCGTGATCGCGCTACTCATCGCCGGCACTCTCACCACGATCTCCATGCTCTATGTGGCCGAGGTGTCGCTGCGTACCCAAGAGCCGCTGCAGCTCTCCGGCCTCGCCGAGAAATACCTCGGCAATCTCGGCCGCTGGCTAGTTTTTAGCGCCATCCTTATCAACGGCATCGGCGCGCTCATCGCCTACGCCGCCGGCTCGGGCCGGCTCCTGCACAATCTCCTCGACATCTCCCCCACTTTCGGCACGCTGCTATTTTTCCTCCTGGGATCGGTGGTGATGTGGAAGGGACTGCACGCCACCGGCATCGCCGAGGGCGCGATCACCACCGGCATGGCCGCCATCATCGCCATCCTCTGCGGCTGGACCTTCTTTGGCCCGGGCATTGACCTGGAGAATCTGTGGATTCTGCGCCCCTACTACATTGTGCCGATCATGAACTTGGCGGTGTTTACCTTCCTCGCCCAGTATGTGGTGCCCGAGCTGGCGCGCGGGCTCGCCGAGGATAACCCCTCCTCCATTCCGCACGCCATTGTTGCCGGCATGTGCATCACCGGTTTCACCCTCACGCTCGTGCCCTTCGCCGCGCTCGGGCTGCTCGGCGGCGATGTCACCGAGGTCGTCACCCTCGCGTGGGGCGAGAAGCTTGGCGACGTCGCCTACCTGCTGGCCAATGTCTTTGCCCTGCTGGCCATGCTGACTTCTTTTTTGGCCATCGGCTTCACCACAATGCGCAATGTGTTAAACATCGCCCACTGGCCGGAATATGGCTGGCAGCGCGTCGCCGCCGTCGGCATCACCGTGCTCCCGCCGCTGCTCATCTCTCTGGCGGGCTTCGGCGGCTTCGTCAGTGCGCTCAGCTATGCCGGCGGCTTTGCCGGGGCAATCATGTCTATCGTGCCGGTGCTCTTACTCAATACCGCCCGCACCCACGGCGACAAGCCCGCCGCATGGCAAACCACCTGGCAGGCGCATCCGCTGATCCAAGGCACCATCGTTGTGGTCTACATGGCCGCCTTCCTCTTCAGCATCGCGCTGCTGCTGCACCTCGTTCCGGAGGCCTGGCAATAGGCCACATCACCGCTACGCCCTCCCCACCCCACGCGATAGGGGGCTGGGGAGGGCGGCGTCGATAAGCGTGCGAGCCCCTTTAGTAGGGATCGAGGACGAGGGCATCATCGACGGTAACCATCTCGTCACTCTGCAGGCCCCGCTTCAGCCCCTCGCTGCGAAAGAAGGCGGGATTGCACCACCACGTCAGCGTCATAACCAGCACGCCCAGCACCAAAATGGTTATTCCGAGCACGAACACCAAGCTCATGCCGAAGATCTCGGAACCCGAGCCATAGGCGGGATCCATGGCGTCGTGGGAGGTCTGGAAGAAGAAAATGAGCAGAAGCGCCCCGCCGATAAAGGGCGCCCAAAACTATGTGAGTGCCGTGGACCAGTGCTAAGTAGGCGGCGTAGATAAGCACAAAAAACCGGCCACCACCTCATGGGCGGGGCCGGTTTTTCTTATGCCGCTACAGACTTAGCGGGCCTTCTCGACGATCTCGACGAGACGGTAGTGCTTGTCCTTGGACAGCGGGCGGCACTCTTCGATGCGGACGCGGTCGCCGATGCCGGCGGTCTCGTTCTCATCGTGTGCCTTCACCTTGGAGTTGGTGCGGATGGTCTTGCCGTAGAGGGCGTGCTGCTTGCGGTCCTCGAGCTCCACCACGATGGTCTTCTGCATCTTGTCAGAAACCACGTAGCCGAGACGGACCTTCTGAGCGCCCTTTTCCTTCTTGTTCACGTTTGCCTCACTCATTGTTAAGCCTCAGCTCCCGGAACCACGGACAGGCCCAGCTCACGCTCGCGGATAACCGTGTAAATGCGGGCGATGTCGCGCTTGACCGTGCGCAGGCGGCGGTTGTTGGTCAGCTGACCGGTAGCCAACTGGAAGCGCAGGTTGAACAGCTCTTCCTTGGCCTCGTTCAGCTTGGTGGTCAGTTCTTCTGCGGAAAGCTCACGCAATTCGTGTGCAGGGGTACCGGTAGCCATTAGAACTGGTCCTCCTTCCTAACGATGCGGAACTTCATGGGCAGTTTTTGACCAGCGCGACGCAGTGCCTCCAGGGCAACTGCCTCGTTCGGGTAGCTCATCTCGAAGAGGATGCGACCCGGCTTGACGTTGGCGACCCACTTCTCCACGGGGCCCTTACCGGAACCCATACGCACGCCGAGCGGCTTCTGGGTCAGGGGGCGATCCGGGAAGATGTTGATCCACACCTTGCCACCACGCTTGACGTGGCGGTTGATGGCAATACGTGCGGCCTCAATCTGACGGTTGGTGACGTAGGCCGGCTCGAGAGCCTGGATTCCGTAGTCACCGAAGGTTACGCGAGTGCCGCCCTTGGCCATACCGCGACGGTGCGGGCGGTGCTGGCGACGGTACTTCACGCGCTTGGGAATAAGCATGAGGTTTAGCCCTCCTTCTTCTCTGCGCGCTGACGGCGCTGGCCACCGCGGCGCGGACGCTCGCGACGGTCGCCGCGGCCACGACGGGCCTGCGGTGCGTTGAGCTCGGACTCGCGCTTGCCACCGACGACGTCACCCTTGTAGATCCACACCTTCACGCCGATGCGGCCGAAGGTGGTGTGGGCCTCGTAGGTGCCGTAGTCGATCTCGGCGCGCAGGGTGTGCAGCGGAACGCGACCCTCGTGGTAGCGCTCGGTGCGGGACATCTCGGCACCGCCGAGACGACCGGCGCACTGCACCTTGATGCCCTTGACGTGCGGCTGGCGCATCGCGGACTGGATGGCCTTGCGCATAGCACGACGGAAAGCAACGCGGTTAGCGAGCTGCTCGGCGATGGACTGAGCCACCAGCTGAGCGTTAGCGTCGATGTTCTTGACCTCGAGGATGTTGAGGGCGACCTGCTTGCCGGTCAGCTTCTCCAGCTGGCCGCGGATGCGGTCGGCCTCGGAACCACGACGGCCGATCACGATGCCCGGGCGGGCGGTGTGAATATCGACGCGGACGCGATCGCGGGTGCGCTCGATGACAACATCGGCGATACCAGCGCGGTCAAGACCCTTGGAGAGGAACTCGCGGATCTTGATGTCCTCAGCGAGGTAGTCTGCATAGTTCTTGTCGGCGTACCAGTGGGACTTCCAGTCAGAAGTGATACCCAGCCGGAGGCCGTGGGGATGGATTTTCTGGCCCATGCTTAGGCACCTTCCTTCTGGCTCTCGACAACCACGGTGATGTGGCTGGTGCGCTTGCGAACTTGGAAAGCACGACCCTGGGCGCGAGGACGGATCCGGCGCATGGTCGGGCCTTCGTCTGCCCATGCCTGGGAGATAACCAGGGTCTTCGGGTCCAGACCAAAGTTGTTTTCTGCGTTAGCCGCAGCGGAAGCAACGACCTTCGCGACCGGATCGGAAGCGCCCTGGGGGGCGTACTTCAGGATCGCGAGTGCTTCGGACACGGACTTGCCGCGGACCAGGTCCACGACACGACGTGCCTTCATCGGGGAGACCCGGACGAAGCGCGCGGTAGCGCGGGCGGTAGTGATTTGGTCACTCATCGCTTACCTACGTCCCTTCTTGTCATCCTTGACGTGACCCTTGAAGGTCTTGGTCGGTGCGAACTCGCCTAGCTTGTGGCCCACCATGGAATCATCCACGAACACCGGCACGTGCTTGCGACCGTCATGGACGGCGAAGGTGTGACCGATGAAATCGGGAAGAATGGTGGAACGACGAGACCAGGTCTTGATTACCTTCTTGGTACCGTTTTCGTTCTGAACATCCACCTTGTTGAGGAGGTGCTCATCGACGAACGGGCCCTTCTTGAGGCTACGTGGCATCTAAATTCCCTCCTCTTAACGCTTCTTGTTGGAACGACGACGGCGAACGATCATGTCGTTGCTGTAACGGTTCGGCTTGCGGGTACGAACTTCCTTCTTACCCCAAGGCGACACAGGGTGGCGACCACCAGAGGTGCGGCCTTCACCACCACCGTGCGGGTGGTCAACCGGGTTCATCACGACACCGCGAACGGTAGGACGTACGCCCTTCCAGCGCATACGGCCAGCCTTGCCCCAGCGGATGTTGATCTGATCCTGGTTTCCGACCTCGCCGATGGTGGCGCGGCAGCGCACATCCACGCGGCGGATCTCGGAGGAGGGCATACGCAGCACGGCGTACTTTCCTTCCTTACCGAGCAGCTGGATCGAGGCACCAGCGGAACGAGCCAGCTTGGCACCAGCGCCCGGCTTCAGTTCCACGCAGTGAATGGTGGTACCGGTCGGGATGTTGCGCAGCGGCAGGTTGTTGCCGGGCTTGATATCAGCATTGGGGCCGGATTCAACGATCGCGTGCTGCTTCAGGTTCTTCGGCGCCACGATGTAGCGCTTCTCGCCATCGGCGTAGTGAAGCAGAGCGATGTTGGCGGTACGGTTCGGGTCGTACTCGATGTGAGCGACCTTGGCCGGAATACCGTCCTTGTCGTTACGGCGGAAATCAATCACGCGGTAACGACGCTTGTGTCCGCCGCCCTTGTGGCGAACGGTGATGTGACCGTGTACGTTACGGCCACCGGTCTTGCTCAGCGGGCGCAGCAGAGACTTCTCCGGGGTGGAACGAGTGATTTCCTCGAACTGGGAGACAGAGCTCTGACGGCGACCCGGCGTAGTCGGCTTGTACTTACGAATAGCCATACTTTCTCAGTCCTTAATGTCTCGACTCGCGGGTTACGCGGCCGAACCGCCGAAGATGTCGATTGCGTCGCTGCCTTCGCGCAGAGTCACGTAGGCGCGCTTGGTTGCCTTGCGCTGGCCGTAGCCGCCGGTGCGGGTGCGCTTGCGCTTACCCTCACGGTTGGCGGTGTTGACGCGAGCCACCTTGACACCGAAGATCTCCTCGATGGCGTGACCGATAGCGCGCTTGTTGGCGCGGGGGTCCACCAGGAAGGTGTAGGTGTTCTGCTCCATCAACTCATACGACTTCTCGGAGACAACCGGAGCGATGATGATGTCGCGGGGATTGGCGATCTTAGCCATTACTTCTCCTCCTTCTCGACGCGCTGTGCGCGGGTCACGAAGGCGTTCAGTGCCTCAACCGAGAACACGACGTCGTCGGAGTACAACACATCGTAGGTGTTGAGCTGATCGGCGACGAGGGTACGAACGTGCGGCAGGTTGTTGACGGACTTGCGCGCGGTGATGTCCTCGCGAGTCACGACAACCAGAATCTGACGACGGTCGGTGAGACGCTCGAGGAAGCCCTTGGCCTTCTTGGTGGAAGGCACCTGGCCCGGCACGAGCTCGGAGACCACGTGGATGCGGTCGTGACGAGCGCGGTCCGAGAGAGCGCCACGCAGAGCGGCGGCGATCATCTTCTTCGGGGTGCGCTGAGCGTAGTTACGCGGCTTGGGGCCGTGGACAATGCCGCCACCGGTCCAGTGCGGAGCACGGATGGAACCCTGGCGAGCACGGCCGGTGCCCTTCTGGCGCCACGGCTTCTTACCACCGCCGCGGACTTCGCCGCGGGTCTTGGTGGAGTGAGTGCCCTGACGCTTGGCGGAGAGCTGTGCATTCACAACCTGGTGCATCAGCGCAATGCTGGCGTCCTGGTCGAAAATGGATGCGGGCAGCTCAACCTGGCCGTCGGTGCCACCGTCAGCGGTGTGGACGTCAAGCTTGAGATTGGTCATGCGTGTGCACCGCCCTTCACTGCGGTCTTAACGGTTACGATTCCACCGCGTACACCAGGGATAGCACCCTTGATGAGCAACAGGTTGGAATCGGCGTCGATCTTCTGAACCTTCAGGTTCTGGGTGGTGACGCGGTTGTTACCCATGCGTCCAGCCATACGCTTGCCCTTGAAAACGCGACCCGGGGTAGCGCAGGCACCGATGCCACCGACGCGGCGGTGAGCGGCCTGGTTACCGTGGGCTGCGCCCTGGCCAGCAAAGCCGTGACGCTTCATACCGCCGGCGAAGCCGTGGCCCTTGGAGGTGCCGGTGACATCCACGAAGTCAATGCCTTCGAAGATCTCCACGGTCACGTCCTGGCCGACCTCATATCCGCTCACATCGTCGAGACGAATCTCGGTGAGGTGGCGGCGAGGGGTAACGCCAGCTTTCTTGAAGTGACCAGCGCCAGGCTTGTTCACCTTGCGAGGGTCGATGTCGCCATAGGCGATCTGGATGGCGTTGTAGCCATCGGTTTCAACGGTTCGGATCTGGGTAACCACGCAGGGCCCAGCCTCGACGACGGTCACCGGTACCACGCGGTTTTCCTCGTCGAAGACCTGGGTCATGCCGAGCTTGGTACCCAGAATGCCCTTGATCTCTTGTTCACTCATTATCTATTCTCCGTGCCAAAAAGTTTCGTCGATCACTGAATGTTCACGTCGACGCTGGCCGGCAGATCGATGCGCATGAGGGCATCAACCGTCTTCGGCGTCGGGTCGAGGATATCGATCAGGCGCTTATGCGTGCGCATCTCGAAGTGCTCGCGAGAGTCCTTGTACTTGTGGGGAGAACGAATAACGGCGTACACGTTCTTTTCAGTGGGCAGTGGCACAGGGCCGACAACACGGGCGCCTGTGCGGGTGACCGTCTCCACGATCTTGCGTGCAGACGCATCGATCGCCTCATGGTCATAGGCCTTGAGCCGAATGCGGATTTTTTGTCCCGCCACGCTAATCCTCTTCCTCGCTTGTCCCACATCGAATTCGAGTGGTGGGAATCGCTTTCATGTTCTCTATAACGTTGTCCGGCCGGTCAGTTGGGGCTGGTCGCAACGCCAGTGTTACTTGTCGGTTTCTCACAAAGTAGGAAAGAAAGTTGGGTGCATGATGTAAACATCACGCCCAGTGCTTTGTATCCCTACGTGCTAGTTCCGCTTCCCCCTAGTTCACACTGGATGAGAGCGAGACGATGACCGTAGTTATCCAAGCTGGAAGGGATTGTTCATCCGGTTTCCATACTGCCGCTGTTTACTTACCATGCCCCTTCTTCGCGATCCGGTCTCCACGCAACCTTGTGCGCGGACTCCATCTCTACGGCCGCATCCAAAGATGCGACAGAAGGTGGTTCATGCTTGCCCTACCAGCGCCGGCCAACCCCTATCCACCCTGCTAGAGGGCAGTTTTGAGGCGCCGCCGTGTTAAGGCAACTCAAGTATTAAAACACAGAGCTCCCGATAAGCGCAAGTAGTTGCCGATTCTCCGCTCCGCGGCACGCTTATCGACGCCGCCCTCCCCGCACCGTTAGTCCCTGCCCTAGAAGCTATGGACACTGGGCGATGTAACGCTTCACACCCCGCGCGCGTTTCAGCTTATGTGCCGTGCGCATCGCGGCGTGCGACCGTCTGCCTCTTTTCGCGCCGTGTCTGCAGAGACCCCGAGGGGACGCCACCCCACGCCCCCTCGGGACGTGGTCGCCCGACACGGCGCCCCACGCCTGCGAGCCCCAGCTCACAGGCGTGTGTATAGATTAGAGTGAGAGATCCCCCTCTCCCCATCACGTCACGAACAGAATGAGATCAATGAAGCCTTCCTCCCTTTTCGCCACCGTTGCCGCCGGTATCATGGCCGCAGCCGTCGTTTTCGCCCCCACCGCCAGCGCCACCACCCACTCCGGTGATTCTATTTTGATGGACACCGCCGATGGCAGCACCTATGGCTGCACCCTCACCGATATCCGCCTCGACAACAACGGCCGCGCCTGGGGCGTCACTGCTGGCCACTGCTTCGAGGAAGCCGATGTTATCTCCGTGCGCTCTGCCGGCGATGACCAGGTGCTCGCCACCGGCACCGAATTGGCTGAACTCAAGACCTTCTACGGCCACAATAACGAGCTTCTTCCCCCGCAGGTACAAGACGTTGCGGTATTCCCACTCGCCGCTGACGTGGACTATGACACCACCACCATCCACTCCTATTCGCACCACCGCCCCATCCTGAGCGAGCTGGTCAAGGGCAATCCCTTCTACGATGCATGGAACTCCCCGTGGGAGCTCGGCGAGCCGCAGGCCATCACACCTGATCTCGTCGGCCGCACCGCCTGCCAGGAAGGTGGCTCCTTGGGCCGCACCTGTGGCGTGATCGTCTACTCCGATCCCGAGTCCTCCACCGTGGTGGCCATTGTGCCCACCATCCAGGGCGACTCCGGCGGCCCGCTGCACGTGGCCGGCGCGGACGGAAAGCGCCACGTCATTGGCGCCCTGTCCGGCGGCACCATCCTGCTCGTCAATTCCTTCTCGGACCCGAGCCATTTCCCGCTCTTCGGCTAAATAGCGCCGCGCGACTGCGCACCTCACCCCCGATCGTCCCTGCGATGGTCGGGGGTTTCGTTGTGTTTATCCCCTGTCGTTCGGATGTGGGTAAACCGCACAGAATTCCACTTAAGAACACTGAAAAATAGCGATATGAGGTGTAAAAGGCGTTCTTTTCTCACCTATTTTTCTTCGTTACTGAACTGATACCTAGCGAAGGGTGCCAAACCAGCAGGTTAGGTCTAAAATGGCGAGGGCGGCCTTAATTATTAAGTCCGCACGCATGCCGAACACCTTCGGCCCTGCATACTGGGCCGTCTCACCTAAGGATTGATTCTCTGGTGAGAAAGGATCCGGCATAGAATTTTCGATACTTTATACAAAGGAGATTTTCTCATGGCTGAGAACGAGAAGAAGAAGACCGGCACCGACATCGACGTCAAGAACGATTCCGTTTTGGACACCCAGCGCGGCCGCACCAGCATCGACGACGTCGTGGTTGCCAAGATCGCTGGCATCGCTGCCCGCGAGGTCTCCGGTGTGCACGACCTAGGCGGCGGCGCTGCTCGTATGGTCGGCGCTCTGCGCGACTCCTTCAACGCTGGCACCGACGTGCGCCAGGGTGTGGACGTTGAGGTTGGCGAGACCGAGGCTGCTGCCGACGTCGCCATCATCGCCGAGTACGGCGTAGCCATCCACGAGCTGGCTGAGGCTATCCGCCAGAACGTTATCGACGCTATCGAGTCCATGACCGGCCTGAAGGTCACCGAGGTCAACGTTGTGGTTCACGACGTCAACCTCCCCAAGGACGAGAACGAGGACGAGGAAGAGTCCGCCGCTCCTCGCGTCAACTAAGCGCGACTGCGAACAGCCTCATCAGCGTTCATAACCATATGTCTCATACACCGCATCGTCTTGACCAGACACACGCGGCAGAACTGAGCGATGCTCTCCTCGGAGTGGACGGGGTTGACTCCCTCCACTCCGGGCGATACGGGCAGATTGCGCTTCTTTATCCCGGTGTTCGTTACCCGGGTTTGGCTCAGCGCACGTCCGATTATGGCGACCAGCGACTGGAGATCCATCTCGTGGTCACCCAGGATGCCCTCTCTGATCTACAGGGCGTGGCACAACGGTGCCGCGAGGTTGCATCCCCTTATGTTTCTGGCGCTATCGATGTCACCATCGCCGACGTCGCCGCGTAGCGGGTTCACCCCTTCCTAGGGCGTGGACCCCACATCATTTCTAGACTTCAAGGACACATTCCATGAGTAAATTTGAACTCGGAATCGTCATTGGCCTCGCGCTTGCCTTCGCTGGCATTTTCGGCGGCTTCGGCGGTTTCTTCCTTGCGCTCGCGCTGGGCGCCCTCGGCGGCGTCCTCGGGTCCCACTTCGGTGGCGAGATCGACCTGCGACGCGCATTCGACTCCGTGAACAATCGCGGAAGGGGATAGCACGTGACGGCCCCCAGTACTACTGATGGCCGCGGCCGCACCAGCATCGACGAACGCGTCACTCGCACGATCATCCTCGAAGCGCTGAACGCTGTCCCCGGCACAGTGAAGCTCGAGCGGCTCGGCCGCCGCAGCTTCCCGCGTATCGACGCCCTCGTGGACAACGAGTACCGCACCGTCTCTGTGGAGGCCTTCATCGCCTGCTCCTTCCCTGCCCCAGTGACCTCTGTGGCAGAGATGGCCCGCCGCGCTATCGCCGGCGCGGTGAAGACCTATCTCGACTACGAGTGTGAATCAGTCTCCGTGGTTGTTGGCACCGTGGTCCGTGGCGAACAGCGACTCTCTCTCGAAGAGCTACGCCACTACGATCCCATCCCCACCCCCGTGGAGCTGGTGAATCGCCGCCCCGAAAAGCTGACCGCCATCACCACCGCTGACTATTACCCCGGCGTGAAAGGCCGCGAGGTGAGCGTCGATAAGCAAAGTGCTGCGCTGGCTGAGATCGAGGTAGCTGAGCGTTCCCCGCTTCAGCCCATCGAGGTCAATCGCAGCGCCGAGCCGCGTCCGGTACGCACACCGCAGCGCCAAGAGCCGATCGTGGTGAAAGCTCCCAAGAGCGTCACCGCGGTGCCGGTACAGGCGCCGAAACGCGCCACCCCGCACTCGCCGCGTGTCCGCCCGCGCCCCGATATCACTCCGGTGCGAGTGAACACGGTGCCCGTGCGTCCGGCGCAGCGCCCGCAGCCGACCGAGCCCTTCCACCCCAGCGCCCCGGAGCGCCCAGCACTCACCCCAGTGCAGGCCCGCCGCGTGCCCGTGGTGAAGGTGCGTGCGCCGAAGCCGATCGAGCCTTTCCGCCCGAGCGCGCCGAAGCGTCCGCGTCTTATCGAGCCGCGTCGTAACCCGCAAAAGCCCACCATCCGTCCTGTGGTTAATCCCAGTGCGGTCTACCAGCCCAATCCCCAGAAGAGGAGGTCCGCACGATGAAAGCACAACCCGCAGCCCGCGGAGTAGCGATCTTCATCGGCCTGCTCCTCGTCGCCGCCGGCGCTATCGCCGGCCGGGAACTTTGGGTCCTGCTCTCCGATACCAACCAGAGCAGCTGGATCGAACCCGTGCTGATTTATCTGCGCGATGTCGATCAGTGGGCCACGTGGATGTTTGCAGTCGCCGGGGCGTGCGCCGCACTTGCCCTGATCCTGCTGTTTATCGCATTCAAACCGCGCTCCACCACGCACCTCGAATACAGCTACGGTGATACAACCCTGCATATTCGTCGCATGGACTTCGCCCGCCTGCTCACCGCCACCGCCCTCAGCATTCCTGGGGTGCGCGCCGCGGAGAGCACCGTGCGGAAGAAGAAGGCGAGCGTGCAGGTACAGACTGACTTCGCCGACGAAGCCATGCTGGACAAGTTGCGCGCGGAAGAGGAGAAGCACGTTCATGCACTCTCCTCCTCCATGAAACTAAAGATCACCACTCACAACGACGGAAAGGAAAGCTAGATGACTACCCGCCTTTCTTTTATTGACCGTCTCGTGGTGTTCCTCGTAGCTCTGCTCCTCGGCGTCTTTGCTGCCCCGTTTATCGGTACGCTTTTCGACGCCCAGTGGGCCGAAGACATCTTCGCATGGCTTGACATCCCCAATTGGCCCGACGCCGTGGAGGGCAGCGGCTGGATCATCGGTCTAGCCGTAACCATCGCCGTGGCCGTCCTCATCGGATTGCCGCTGATCATCGCCAACCTGCGCACCCATCGTTTCTCCAGAGGCACCGCTTCCCGGGATTCGGTGGAGGCTGCCGGCACAGGACTCGGCGGTACCGAGGATCTGCACGGACGCATTAGTGTCGAGGTCGCTGACCTCGCCGATGCCGCCGCAGAGTCCATCGAGACCATCGACGGCGTGGAGCGCGTCCGCACCAAGGTATACGTCGATCGCTCCGAGCCCACCATGCAGTTCACGATCCTGGTGAAGCCAGCCTCGCTCCACAGCGGCCTGCTCCCGGAGCTCGACTCCATCCGCCACAGCCTCGACGAGGCCCTGCCGGAAACCAAGATCGCGATCCGCTACATCCTGGAGATGCTGCCGAATCAGCGCCGCATCTCCACCAATAGCACCGTCTAGGAGTCCTCGGGCTTCCTCAACACGGAACTTAAACCACCAGCGCCCCTCTCGCTACTGCGAGCAGGGGCGCTGCTGCGTCTCTGCCCCGCATGCCGGTCTTTGCCTCGCACGCTGCAACCACGGTCCACGCGTGCAGTGCGCCCTCCCCTAGCGTCACAGTGCCCGCCGCGCGGCTGCGCCTGTGCGCCGGGCAGCCGCGATGGGGTGGGCATGGTCCGCTCCACCTGCACGGGTAGGGGCACTCCTCGGCTATTTCGCTCTCGTGGTGACCACTGGGAACCACCAGCCGCCGCTCAGCGGCGCTGAGATACCCCGTGGCGGCTGCAAGGGCTTGCTTGAGCGGCCCCCGCTGCGGCCCCACTCACAGCGCGCCACAGGGTGGTGAGCGGGGCAGGCGGAGCTTTCGCGGGGCTGCAATTGCGCGAGCGGCGTCGTACAGGCATGAAAAATCCCCCTAGGAGAACCTAGGGGGATGAGTTCGCTCTAGCGAGCAGCTAAGGGCTGGCTAGGACGTGAAGACCATTACTTGATGATCTTGGTAACGCGACCAGCGCCCACGGTGCGGCCACCCTCACGGATAGCGAAGCGCAGACCCTCGTCCATGGCGACGGGCTGAATCAGCTCGACGGACATGTCAACGTTGTCGCCAGGCATAACCATCTCGACACCGTCGGGAAGCTTCACGACACCGGTAACGTCGGTGGTGCGGAAGTAGAACTGCGGACGGTAGTTGTCGAAGAACGGGGTGTGGCGGCCGCCCTCGTCCTTGGACAGGACGTAGACGGAACCCTCGAACTGGGTGTGGGGGGTGTAGGCGCCCGGCTTGGCCACAATCTGGCCACGCTCGACGTCCTCGCGCTTGGTACCACGCAGAAGCAGACCACAGTTGTCGCCAGCCTCGGTGTAGTCCATCATCTTGCGGAACATCTCGATACCGGTGACGGTGGTCTTCTGGGACTTCTCGCGGATACCCAGGATCTCGACCTCGTCGTTGACCTCGAGCTTGCCGCGCTCCACACGACCGGTAACCACGGTGCCGCGGCCGGTGATGGTGAAGATGTCCTCGATCGGCATCAGGAAGGGCTTGTCGGTCTCGCGGACCGGATCCGGGATGAAGTCATCGCAAGCCTGCATGAGCTCAGCAACGGAGTCAACCCACTTCTGGTCGCCCTCGAGAGCCTTCAGAGCGGAGATGTGAACGATCGGAGCTTCCTCGTCGTACTCCTGGTCGGCCAGCAGCTCGCGGACCTCCATCTCGACGAGCTCGACGATTTCCTCGTCATCCACCATGTCGCACTTGTTCAGTGCAACCAGGATGGAGGGCACGCCAACCTGACGAGCGAGCAGCACGTGCTCACGGGTCTGCGGCATGGGGCCGTCAGTAGCGGCAACCACGAGGATTGCGCCGTCCATCTGAGCAGCGCCGGTAATCATGTTCTTGATGTAGTCGGCGTGGCCCGGGGCGTCCACGTGTGCGTAGTGGCGCTTCTCGGTCTCGTACTCAACGTGAGAAACGTTAATGGTAATACCGCGCTCGCGCTCCTCGGGGGCGTTGTCAATCGCCTCGAAAGCGGAAGCCTCGTTCAGCTCCGGGAACTTCTCTGCCAGAACCTTGGTGATAGCTGCGGTGGTGGTGGTCTTACCGTGGTCGACGTGACCGATAGTACCGATGTTTACGTGCGGCTTGTTACGCTCGAACTTAGCCTTTGCCACTTCTGTGTCCTCCTGGACTTCGCGGTGGCTACGACTCTCGCAGCCACAAGTTGTGTGCTATTTCCTCATAGGCTCAATGCGGTTGCATCTCGCTGAAGAAGATATAGCGGGTCATTTATTGCCAGTTACATGATAATAGGTGTGGTGATGGCAGATTTCAAACCATCCCCACTTCCATTCCGGCCCATTGCCACCATCGTCCTTCGTCCCTGATGGATAACGATATGGGTGCGTTAGGGCCAACGCAGGTAACGGCCTGCTCAACGGGTCTCTCTCATGGAGAGCGTGCCCGCTCAGCGGGCCGTTACCCGCAGTTCCCGGCTAGGTCTGGCACAAACCTAGCTGGAAACCAGGGCACAGCCGGAGCTTAGGCGCCAGTGCGCTCGGCGATGATGTCCTGCGCCACGTTGGTGGGAACCTCTGCGTAGGAATCGAAGATCATCGTGTAGTTAGCACGACCCTGAGTCTTCGAACGCAGGTCACCGACGTAACCGAACATCTGGGACAGCGGAACGAGGGCCTTGACAACCTTCGCGCCGGAGCGGTCGTCCATGGACTGAACCTGGCCACGGCGGGAGTTGATATCGCCAATAACCTCGCCCATGTACTCCTCGGGGGTGATGACCTCGACGGCCATCAGCGGCTCGAGCAGTGCCGGCTTTGCCTTGGCAACAGCTTCCTTCAGCGCCTGGGAACCGGCGAGCTTGAAGGCCATCTCAGAGGAGTCAACCTCGTGGTACTGGCCGTCGAGCAGGGTGGCCTTGATGTTCACCAGCGGGAAGCCAGCGAGGAAGCCGTACTGCATAGCGTCCTGGATACCGGCGTCCACGGAGGGGATGTACTCCTTCGGGATGCGGCCACCAGTGACCTGGTTGTCGAATGCGTAGGTCGCGGACTCGCCCTCTTCGAGCTCCTCTGCATCGGGTGCGTAGGGCTCGATGGAGATGATGACCTTCGCGAACTGACCGGAACCACCGGTCTGCTTCTTGTGGGTGTACTCGAGCTTCTCCACGGGCTTGCGGATGGTCTCGCGGTACGCCACCTGCGGGGCACCCACGTTGGCCTCAACCTTGAACTCGCGCTTCATGCGGTCCACTAGGACGTCGAGGTGCAGCTCGCCCATACCGCCGATGACGGTCTGGCCGGACTCCTCGTCCAGGTTCACGGTGAAGGTCGGGTCCTCTTCGGCCAGCTTCTGGATAGCGGTACCCAGCTTCTCCTGGTCGGCCTTGGACTTCGGCTCGATGGCCACCTGGATCACGGGATCCGGGAAGTCCATGGACTCGAGGATGATCGGGTCATTGGCGTTACAGAGAGTGTCACCAGTGGTGGTCTCCTTCAGGCCAATGAAGGCGTAGATGTTACCAGCGTGTGCCTTCTCAACAGGGTTCTCCTTGTTGGCGTGCATCTGGAACATCTTGCCCACGCGCTCCTTGCGGTCCTTGGTGGAGTTCAGGACCTGCTCGCCCGGCTCGGCGGTACCGGAGTACACGCGGATGAAGGTGAGCTTACCGAAGAACGGGTGCGCTGCGATCTTGAAGGCAAGAGCGGACAGCGGGGCATCGTCGGAGGGCTTGCGGGTCAGCTTGACCTCTTCCTCGCCCACCTTGTGGCCCACGACCTCGCCCACGTCGAGCGGGTTCGGCAGGAAGTCCACAACAGCGTCGAGCAGCGGCTGGACACCCTTGTTGCGGTAGGCGGTACCGCAGTACACGGGGTAGATCTCGGAGTTGACGGTCATCTTGCGGATGGCGCCCTTGATCTCGTCCATGGTCAGCTCTTCGCCGCCGAAGTACTTCTCCATGAGCTCTTCGTCGGACTCAGCCACGGCCTCGAGCAGCTTCTCGCGGTACTCCTCGGCCTTCTCCTGCAGATCGGCCGGGATCTCCTCGACGGTGGCTTCGGTACCGATATCGGTCTTGCCACGCCAGGTGAGGGCCTTCATCTCGAGCAGGTCGACAACGCCGTCGAAGTCGTCCTCAGCACCGATCGGGAGCTGCATAACGAGCGGCTTCGCGTTCAGGCGGTCCACGATGGTCTGGACGGTGAAGTAGAAGTCCGCACCCATCTTGTCCATCTTGTTCACGAAGCAGATACGCGGAACGTCATACTTTGCAGCCTGACGCCACACCTGCTCGGACTGCGGCTCAACGCCTTCCTTGCCGTCGAAGACAGCAACAGCGCCATCGAGCACGCGCAGGGAGCGCTCCACCTCAACGGTGAAGTCAACGTGACCCGGGGTGTCGATGATGTTGATCTGGTTACCCTCCCAGAAGCAGGTCACTGCTGCGGAGGTAATGGTGATGCCGCGTTCCTTCTCCTGCTCCATCCAGTCGGTGGTGGAGGCACCGTCGTGGGTCTCGCCGACCTTACGGTTAATACCGGTGTAGAACAGAATACGTTCGGTGGTGGTGGTCTTACCGGCATCGATGTGGGCCATGATGCCGATATTGCGGACCTTCTTTAGATCCTTAAGCACTTCTTGTGCCACAGTAAATCCCCAATTGTTGGTTGGTGTAGGCCGCCAAATGGCGCCCTGAGTGGATACAGTTGTCTCATTCTCAGCTATCCGCGCGAGCGTATCGCCCGTTAGCTAGTCGACGCCATCTCTATGGCGGCTCATCGCCCGTGCTGTTCGGGCTCGCCTCCACCAGTGAAATGCAGAGCATCTCCCAGTGGGGCGCCCATCAAGCAGGACACGAAAAATGACACTACCAGCGGTAGTGGGCGAATGCGCGGTTAGCTTCAGCCATCTTGTGGGTGTCCTCGCGGCGCTTCACGGAAGCACCGAGGCCGTTTGCGGCATCGAGGATCTCATTAGCGAGACGATCAACCATGGTGTGCTCGCGGCGCTGACGGGTGAAGGTCACCATCCAGCGGAGCGCGAGAGTGGTTGCACGGCCGGGACGAACCTCGACCGGAACCTGGTAGGTGGCGCCACCCACGCGGCGGGAACGAACCTCGAGGTCGGGCTTGATGTTTCCAACAGCCTTCTCCAAGGTGCCCACCGGATCGGTGCCGGTCTTTTCCTTGCAGATCTCGAGAGCGCTGTAGACGATGCGCTCAGCGGTGGACTTCTTGCCGTCCAGCAGAACCTTGTTGATCAGCTGGGTGACGAGCTCGGAGTTGTAAATCGGGTCCTTAACTACAGGACGTACAGGTGCCTTGCCCTTACGCATGTTTTACTTCTCCTTCTTCGCACCGTAGCGGGAACGTGCCTGCTTGCGGTCCTTCACACCCTGGGTGTCAAGTGCGCCGCGCACGATCTTGTAACGAACACCGGGGAGGTCCTTCACACGACCACCACGCACGAGCACCATGGAGTGCTCCTGCAGGTTGTGGCCCTCGCCCGGAATGTAGGCGGACACCTCGATACCGGAGGTCAGACGCACACGGGCGACCTTACGAAGTGCGGAGTTCGGCTTCTTCGGGGTGACGGTGTACACACGGGTGCACACGCCACGGCGCTGCGGAGAGCCCTTAAGAGCCGCGGTCTTCACCTTTGCGGTCTTATCATGTCGGCCCTTGCGGACCAGCTGCTGAATAGTTGGCATGAACTTCTTTCTGTATCTGACTAACGCGTCGAATAGACAGCTACCTGGATTCCCATGGTGAGGCTATGGTGCTGGAGCTACTCCACAAGGACATCACCGGCGGCCGCAGGAGGCGCCCGCCTAGCAGTCCCTCAGTGAACACTGCGGGCTTGCGCCCACTGTGCCCTCTACGCAGTCTTCGGGTGTTCTCTTTATTTTTTCCTTGCCATCGCATCCCGGCGATGAAAGAACCAATAATCAAGACACGGCAAACCCAGTCAGCCGCTCTCGCTGGCCTACTGGGTGGTGTGTCAGGGATGGTTCTTGCAGCACACAGGCACTGTATGGCAAGCCGCCCAAAAAATCTTTTTCAAGCTTGGGCAAGTATAGTTCACACCCATCCCACAATCAAGCGCCCCACCTGCAGAATCGCTGAGCACCACTTCCCATCGAGGAGTAATTCCCCGGCTTAGCTCTTGGTGCGCGCGCTATCCTTGAGCTCCCGAGCAAGCGCCGTAAGCGCCTCTTGTCCGGATTCATAGCTGCCATCGTTGGGCTCGGCCATGATGGCGATCGGCAAATCCTGGTTGTCGGGGCCCAGCACGATCCCGAATTGGCGCACGAGATAGCGCCCAGCATCATCGGGACCCCAGCCGCCTTTGAAACGCGGTTCGGGCAGGACGGCAAGCCCATAGGGCTGGTGCTCAGCACTATCACCCATGGCCTCGAAGACGGTTTCTGCCCCTTCCAGAGTGGGCAGGCTGGCACCGAAACGCACCTGATCCTTCAACGCCCACTCGGTCTGGCCATAAGGAGTGAATTGGCCCCGATGGAAGGCGTTGTAGTCGGTCTCGGTATCGCCGCCATCGCGCAGCACCTCATTGGCCGCGAGGGCGGCTTCTTCTCCACCGCCGATGGCATTCCACAGAATCTCTGCCGCGGCATTGTCCGAGACCGCGATAGCTGCCTCCACCACACTGGGATCAGCCACACCGGCGCGCTCGGCGGCAATGGCGATGGCCACCTTGGAGGTGGACCATGCGGCTCCCGTGGTGAGGCTGCCATGCACCTCGCCATCGACAGCGATACCCAAGGGGCCATAGCGTTTCTCCAGCTGCGAGACGGCGTCGTCAAGCGCTGCATGATCGATGCGCGGAACCTCGGCGCGGGTGGATGAGGAGGAGGGCCGTGAGCTCGAAGAACTGGACTCTGTGACGGGGCTGTCGGGGTCCATACCGATGGTGCATCCGGCGAGGCTGCACGCCGCGATCACCGCCATTCCGCCGCGCAACGGCCATAAAATTCTCATATCTCACCTTGTCTGTGTGCTCCGAGGTTCGGCATTAGCTTAGACCGTAGGTGTCGTAACACACAGAACAGCCCTCCTACCCGTTCTTCGCCGCTGGTGTATTCAGCGGTTATGGGAAGGCTCCTCTCCCACTTTGAGGAGCCGCTCCCCGCCGAATTCTGTGGCGGATGATGAAGGGTAGAAGGGCTGTGTACTGATGCAGACCGAGGGCCGAACTAGGCGTGGTAGTTCGTATCCTCCAGCGGCACATTGGCGCCGGTGAACTCCTGGTAGCTTCCGTCCGGATCGTAGATCGCATCGCCGAAGGGCGAGATCGAGTACGCCGGGCTGCTAGCGGCTTCGGTGGGCTTGACCGCAATGTTGCGGTAGCGCGAAATACCGGTGCCGGCCGGGATCAGCTTACCGATGATCACGTTCTCCTTGAGGCCAATGAGCTTGTCCGAGCGCTTATTAATAGCGGCATCGGTGAGCACACGGGTGGTCTCCTGGAAGGACGCGGCGGACAGCCACGACTCGGTAGCCAGCGAGGCCTTGGTGATACCCATGATCTCGCTGCGGAGCTGTGCGGCCTCGCCACCCGACTTGCGGGCCTCGAGGTTGGCAGCCTTCGCCTCGGAGAGGTCCACCAAGGTACCGGGAAGGAACTCGGTGGAGCCGGACTCGATCACGGTGCCGCGGCGCAGCATCTGGCGGATGATGATCTCGATGTGCTTATCGTGGATCGCCACACCCTGGGTGCGGTACACCGCCTGCACCTCATCAATAAGGTGCTTTTCGACGCCGCGTCGGCCGAGGTGCTCGAGCACATCGTGCGGATCGGCCGGGCCGCGGAGCAGGCGCTGGCCCACTTCCACCCGGTCGCCTTCGCGCAGGGTGCGCTCGATGGTGGACTGGGGGTTGGACTCCATGGGCACGCGCACCTGGGCAAGACCCTGACGCTTGGAAAGCTTCTCGTAGACCACATCATCGGAACCGTCGTCCGGCACGATGGTGAGGGTGTAGAAGTTACCAGTGTCTTCCAGCTTGACGGAACCAGCCACCGAGGCAATCGGAGCGCGGTTCTTCGGTACACGGGCCTCGAAGAGTTCCTGCACACGGGGCAGACCGCCGGTGATGTCGCCACCGACACCACCCTGGTGGAAGGTACGCATGGTCAGCTGGGTACCGGGCTCACCAATCGACTGGGCGGCGATAATACCGACGGCCTCGCCGATCTCCACCTGCTTACCGGTGGCCATGGACTTGCCATAGCACTTGGCGCAGACGCCGGCCGGGGTTTCACAGGTGAGCACCGAACGCAGCTTGATGACCTGGATCCCGCCAGCGATGAGCGTAGTGACTTCCTCTTCGCCGATGTAGGTACCGGCGGGCAGCACAACCTCGCCCTCGTCGGTGGTGGCATCGGCGGCGAGCACGCGGCCGTACACACTGGTCTCGTTGAGCGGATCCGGGGTGTAGCCGGTGATCTCGCCGGACGCATCGGTGACCGGCTCGGAGATGGCCACGCGAATACCCTGGCGGGTCTCGCAGTCATCCTCGCGCACAATCACATCCTGTGCGACGTCTACCAGACGACGGGTCAGGTAACCCGAGTCGGCGGTACGCAGAGCGGTATCGGCCAGGCCCTTACGGGAACCGTGGGAGTTGTTGAAGTACTCGAGCACCGACAGGCCCTCACGGAAGGAGGTCTTGATCGGGCGGGTGATGTAGTCACCCTTCGAGTTCACAACCATGCCCTTCATACCGGCCAAGGTCCAGATCTGACGCATGTTACCGGCTGCGCCCGACTTCACGATCATCGGAATCGGGTTCTCGTCCGGGTAGAGGTCCTCCACGGCCTGACCCACGGTGTCGGTGGCGTCCTTCCACAGCTCCACCAAGCGGTCATAGCGCTCACGCGGGGTGAGAGCACCCTTCTCCCAGTACTTTTTCTCGATCTCTCGGGCCGAGGCCTCGTAGCGCTCGAGAATCTCGTGTTTGTTCGGAAGCACCAGCACGTCGGACATGGTGATGGTCACACCGGAGCGAGTTGCCCAGTAGAAACCAGCGTCCTTCATCTTGTCCATGGTCTGGGCCACGGTGATCATGGGGTACTTGGCGGCGAGATCGTTAATCACATCGCCGAGCATGATCTTGTCCTGGCCGCCACCCTTACGCACCATGATGCCCTCAAGGTACGGGTAGTTCCACGGCAGCAGCTCGTTGAACATGATGCGTCCCAGCGTGGTGTGGGCGGTCCACACCTGGCCGGGCTGCCAGCCATCGGGGAACTGCTCTGCCTCGACCTCGGCGGTCGGGCGCAGGTGCGAGATGCGCACCTTGATCGGGGCCTGCAGCCCCAACACGCCACGGTCGCGGGCCATGATGGCCTCCGCGTAGGAGGAATACACGCCCTGCTCGGGGCCATCCTCGGTGGCAGCGCTGTAGGCGCCTTCGCCGCCGAGCTGATCCGGGGTCTTCTCCAGGGTCAGGTAGTACAGGCCGGTCACCATGTCCAGACGCGGCATAGCCAGCGGCTTACCGGAGGCCGGGGACAGGATGTTATTCGAGGCGAGCATCAGGATGCGGGCCTCGGCCTGAGCCTCGGCGGACAGCGGCAGGTGCACCGCCATCTGGTCACCGTCGAAGTCGGCGTTGAAGGCCTCACAGGCCAGCGGGTGCAGCTGAATAGCCTTACCCTCGACGAGCACCGGCTCGAAGGCCTGAATACCCAGGCGGTGCAGGGTGGGGGCGCGGTTGAGCATCACCGGGTGCTCGGAGATGGCCTCTTCCAGCACGTCCCACACCTCGGGGCGCTGCCTCTCCACCATGCGCTTCGCGGACTTGATGTTCTGGGCGTAGTCGTGCTCCACCAGACGCTTCATCACGAAGGGCTTGAACAGCTCCAAGGCCATGAGCTTCGGCAGACCACACTCGTGCAGCTTCAGCTGCGGACCGACGATAATCACGGAACGACCGGAGTAGTCCACGCGCTTACCCAACAGGTTCTGACGGAAGCGGCCCTGCTTGCCTTTGAGCAGGTCAGACAGAGACTTCAGCGGACGGTTGCCCGGGCCGGTGACGGGACGGCCACGACGGCCGTTGTCGAAGAGCGCATCCACGGACTCCTGCAACATGCGCTTCTCGTTGTTCACGATGATCTCGGGCGCGCCAAGATCGATCATGCGCTTGAGGCGGTTATTGCGGTTGATCACACGACGGTAGAGGTCGTTGAGGTCCGAGGTGGCGAAGCGGCCACCGTCGAGCTGCACCATCGGGCGCAGCTCCGGCGGGATCACCGGGATGCAGTCGAGCACCATGCCGGCCGGATCGTTACCTGAGCGCTGGAAGGCGGCAACCACCTTCAGGCGCTTGAGGGCACGCATCTTCTTCTGACCCTTGCCGTTATTGATGATCTCGCGGAGGCTCTCGGCCTCGGCATCGAGGTCGAAGTTACGCACGAGGGTCTGAATGGCCTCGGCGCCCATGCCGCCGGTGAAGTAATCCTCGTAGCGGTCGACGAGCTCTTCGTAGATGGTCTCGTCGATGATCATCTGCTTCGGGGCCAGCTTGGTGAAGGTCTGCCAGATCTCGTCGAGACGATCGATCTCACGCTCGGCCTTCTCGCGGATGTGCTGCATTTCCTTCTCAGCAGCATTCTGCACTTTGCGGCGGGCATCGGCTTTCGCACCGGCCTCTTCCAGTTCCGCGAGGTCCTCTTCCATCTTCTGAGCGCGCTCAGCGATCTCAGACTCGGCATCGGCCTCCACGTCCTTCTTCTCCAGCAGCATCTCAGCTTCCAAAGTGGTCAGGTCGGCGTGGCGGGCCTCATCGTCCACCGAGGTGATGATGTTGGCAGCGAAGTAAATAATGCGCTCCAGGTCCTTCGGAGCAAGGTCCAGAAGGTAGCCCAAGCGAGAGGGAACGCCTTTGAAGTACCAGATGTGAGTCACTGGCGCGGCCAGCTCAATGTGGCCCATACGCTCGCGGCGCACCTTGGACTTGGTCACCTCAACGCCGCAGCGCTCACAGATGATGCCCTTGTAGCGGACGCGCTTGTACTTGCCGCAGGCGCACTCCCAGTCGCGGGTAGGACCGAAGATGCGCTCACAGAAGAGGCCGTCCTTTTCCGGCTTGAGGGTGCGGTAGTTAATGGTCTCCGGCTTCTTGACCTCGCCTTTGGACCAACGACGGATATCGTCGGCGGTGGCCAGACCAATACGGAGCTCGTCGAAGAAGTTGACGTCGAGCACGCAAACTCCCTTTCCCCCACGCGGTGGTGGGGTGTCGTAGTTTTTGTAAAGAACTTGAAGTGTCAGTTTCTTGCGCTTATTCCCCGAGCTCGCGGCGTGACCTTTGGCCGCGCCGGAGCTGGTGGGAAAGAAAGCACCGTATTTTTAGGCGATGTCGTCCGAGCGCTCGTCGCGAGAAAGGTTGATGCCCAGGGAGGCACCGGCCTGATCGAACTCATCATCGTCGGTAGTGCCCAGCTCCATCGGAGTGCCATCGGCGGAGAGAACCTCCACGTTCAAGCACAGCGACTGCAGCTCCTTGAGCAGCACCTTGAAGGACTCGGGGATGCCAGGATCGGGAATGTTATCGCCCTTGACGATCGCCTCGTAGACCTTCACACGACCCACCACGTCATCGGACTTGATGGTGAGCAGCTCCTGCAGGGTGTAGGCGGCGCCATAGGCCTGCATAGCCCACACCTCCATCTCACCGAAGCGCTGGCCACCGAACTGTGCCTTACCGCCCAGCGGCTGCTGGGTGATCATGGAGTACGGGCCGGTGGAGCGGGCGTGGATCTTCTCATCCACCAGGTGGTGCAGCTTCAGCATGTACATGTAGCCGACCGAGATCGGGTGCTGGAAGGGCTCGCCAGAACGACCATCGAAGAGTCGAGCCTTGCCGTCGCCGTCGATGAGCACATCGCCATCGCGGTTCGGACGCGAGTTGGCCAGCAGACCAGCCAGTTCCTCGTTGGAGGCGCCGTCGAACACCGGGGTCGCGGTGAGCGAGTTGGCGGGAACGTCGTACAGCTCCTCGGGGAGAGTCTTGAGCAGCTGGGCGTTCTTCTCGTCCTCGGGGTCGATCTTCCAACCAGCGGCGGCCAGCCAACCCAAGTGCACCTCGAGCACCTGACCAATGTTCATACGACGGGGCACACCGTGGGTGTTCAGGATGATGTCCACCGGGGTGCCGTCGGCCATGAAGGGCATGTCCTCGGCGGGCAGGATCTTGCCCACCACGCCCTTGTTACCGTGGCGGCCGGCGAGCTTATCGCCGTCCTGGATCTTGCGCTTCTGAGCCACGTACACGCGGATCATCTCGTTCACGCCCGGGGAGAGATCGTCGTCGTCCTCACGGGAGAAGCGACGCACGCCGATAACCTTGCCGGTTTCACCGTGCGGCACCTTCATAGAGGTGTCGCGCACCTCGCGGGCCTTCTCACCGAAGATGGCGCGCAGCAGGCGCTCCTCCGGAGTCAGCTCGGTTTCACCCTTCGGGGTGACCTTGCCCACAAGGATGTCGCCGTCGCGGACGTCGGCGCCAATGCGCACAATACCGCGCTCGTCGAGGTCCTTGAGCACATCCTCAGAGACGTTCGGGATCTCACGAGTGATCTCCTCGGCACCGAGCTTGGTGTCGCGGGCATCGATCTCGTGCTCCTCGATGTGGATCGAGGTCAAAACGTCCTCTTCTACCAGGCGCTGGTTGAGGATGATGGCATCCTCGTAGTTGTGGCCTTCCCACGGCATGAACGCAACCAGCAGGTTGCGGCCCAGGGCCATTTCGCCCTCGTGGGTACCAGGGCCATCAGCCAGAACTTCGCCCTCTTCCACACGCTGCCCGAGGTTCACCAAGGGGCGCTGGTTGTAGCAGGTGCCCTGGTTGGTGCGCTCGAACTTGCGCAGCATGTAGGTCTCGCGGGTGCCGTCATCAGCCATCACGGTGATGAAGTCGGCGCAGACGTTCTCGACCACGCCGGCCTTGTTGTTGATGACCAGGTCGCCGGCGTCATAGGCGGCGCGCAGCTCCATACCGGTGCCCACATAGGCGGACTCGGAACGTACCAGCGGCACAGCCTGACGCTGCATGTTCGCACCCATGAGGGCACGGTTGGCGTCGTCGTGCTCGAGGAAGGGAATCATGGCTGTCGCCACCGACACCATCTGGCGCGGGGAGATATCCATGTAGTCCACGCCCTCAGGACCCACGACCTCAATGTCGCCGTCCTTCACGCGCACCTCGATGCGGGAGTCGAGAATCGTGCCATCCTCATCCACGCGGAGAGAGGCCTGCGCCACGGCGGCGCGATCCTCTTCATCGGCGGTGAGATAGACGATCTCGTCGGTGAGCTTGCCGTCCTCCACCTTGCGGTAGGGGGTTTCGATGAAGCCGAAGTGGTTCACGCGGGCATAGCAAGAGAGCGAACCGATCAGACCGATGTTCGGGCCCTCAGGGGTCTCAATCGGGCACATGCGGCCATAGTGAGACGGGTGCACGTCGCGCACCTCAATGCCGGCGCGTTCACGAGACAGACCACCCGGGCCGAGCGCGGAGAGACGACGCTTGTGGGTCAGACCAGACAGGGAGTTGTTCTGGTCCATGAACTGCGAGAGCTGGGAGGTGCCGAAGAACTCGCGGATGGCAGCCGACACGGGGCGCACGTTGATCAGGGAGGTCGGAGTGATGGACTCCGCGTCCTGGGTGGTCATGCGCTCGCGGACTACACGCTCCATGCGGGACAGGCCCACGCGGACCTGGTTCTGGATGAGCTCGCCAACGGTACGTAGACGACGGTTACCAAAGTGGTCGATATCGTCGGTATCGATCGGGATCTCCACGCCGTCCGGGGACACCATGGAGGTTTCGCCGGCGTGCAGGCGCACCAAGTACTCGATGGTGGTGGCGATGTCCTCTTCGGTGAGGGTCATCGTGCGCTCATCAGCACCGGTGAGACCGAGCTTGCGGTTGACCTTGTAGCGGCCCACCTTGGCCAAGTCATAACGCTTCGGCTTGAAGAAGCTATTGTCCAGCAGGGACTGCGCGAGATCGCGGGTCGGCTGCTCGCCCGGGCGCTGCTTGCGGTAAATCTCCAGCAGTGCCTCATCGGTGTTGGAGACGGTGTCGTTCTCCAAGGTGGACATAATCAGCTCGGAGAAACCGAAGCGCTCCGTGATCTGCTCGGTGGTCCAACCAAGCGCCTTGAGCAGAACGGTGACGGGCTGACGACGCTTACGGTCGATACGCACGCCGACGCTATCGCGCTTATCCACGTCGAACTCGAGCCATGCGCCACGGGAAGGAATAACCTTCACCGAGTGCAGGGGACGCTCGGTGGACTTATCGATGGTGCGATCGAAGTACACACCGGGAGAACGCACGAGCTGCGACACCACGACACGCTCGGTGCCGTTGACGATGAACGTGCCACGGTCGGTCATCATCGGAAAGTCGCCGATGAAGACCGTCTGGGACTTGATCTCCTGCGTTTCATTGTTAATGAACTCGGCTGTCACATACAGCGGAGCGGAGTAGTTGATGTCCTTATCCTTGGACTCATCAACGGTGTTCTTCACGTCCTCGAAGCGTGGCTCCGAGAGCGACAAAGACATGTTACCGGAGTAGTCCTGAATCGGGGACAACTCTTCCAGGATGTCCTCAAGACCACTGGTAATACGGGCACCCTCGGGTGCCTCGGCCTGTTGACGGGCGCGCCACTCGGGCGTGCCAATAAGCCAAGCAAAGGATTCGAGCTGTAGGTCGAGTAGACCCGGCAGCGCGATGGGCTCCTGAATTTTCGCGAATGAATACCGCTTCGGAGCTCCGGGGATTTCGGCCACTGACTTGGTCTGGCGGGAGACTGCCAAGATGCGTCCTTCCAGCACCTCACGCGACAACTACAGGGATGTGCTTCAGTGTGTTAAAAGTGGGACACACACCAATGCCTAGCCCCGAGCCGCCGCTAACTTTGAGCATTTCGGTCTGCTATAGGAACCTCGCCCAACCGGCCGCGATAGCACTAAACGACCTTGTCAATTCGGTTTTTCCAAACCATTTAAACAAGGTCTCGTGAAAATCTGGGGTCGACGGATTCCAGCGCAAAGAATCAGCTTATACCACAGCTGCACGCTTGTAAAGGCCGTAGGCGATGAGGCGAATGGGGCAGCAGTACTGAGACTGGCATTCACGCCGCAGGCGGCCTATATGAGCATCGGAGTGGATCGTGGTGGCAGCGTGGAATTCTCACGCGCCGGTGCTGACCTCCTCACGGCCCGCCCGTCCCCGGCGCGCCCGGCGTCCGCCGACAAACACTCCGATGAGCGCGAGTAGCGCCAGAGCTTCACCGCATCCTAGCAGCACCCACCCCGCGATCCGAATACCCTGTCCACCGCGCGTGTGCTCTGCGGCGGCAGCGAGTGTCTGCTGGTTCTCCTCGCTCATACGGAATTCTCCCACCAGCACCAACTCGGGCTTTTCCCGCTTGGCGTCGGCATAGAAGTCGTTAATATTCTCCTCGATGTTGAGCACCAAGCCGCTATCGACGTCCACGGAGATCCGGCGATCGACCTCATGGTAGAGATAGCCGGCCGAGCCATCCTGCAGCCGCGCGGTATTAAAGATCCCAGGGTAGGACTGCGCCACGTTCTGCGGCTCGATGTACTGGTGATAGACCTTCACCTCGCGGCCGGCGATCTCGGACTTTTCCACAAACTCGAGCGGAAAAGAGCGGCGCAGGGTGGAGTCATAGAATTCCAGGCCGTGATTGGCGGGAGTGGGCTCGAACTTGAGCCACTGGCCGCCGATATCAAAGCTGCGGGTGGGGCTGGCCATTTGATCCGCCACGGTGGCAGGGGAGCTCGCGAGCCCCGTGAGCCGGCTCATGCGATAGCTGGTGATATCGGCGGTGATCAGGCGGTCCTGGTCCGCTTGGCGGGACTCGCGCATGAGCGTCGAGCCTGCTTTGACGGTAACGGTCTCCGCATCGGCGGGATCCACGAACTCAAAGTGCACCTGCTTGGTCACCGGCGCATCCAGCACCCGCCCCTCGGGCGAGCTGAGCAAGCGTGACTGCGCCGTGTCATCGCGAAGCGTCCACGTCACCGGGCCCGTGTCGAGGGCGATGCGGGAATCGGTGTGCAGTGCGCGCGGCAAAAAGAGCCCCGCCGCGATGAGGGCGGCGGCCAACCCGAGAACAAGGGAGGCGGCGATGCGAGACTTTGGCAGCATGCCTAAAGAGTGTAGCCGCCGCCGCGAACGCTTTGGGACCGAGGCGCACGCGCAGCGCACCACCCCTGCTATCTCGGGCACGCGACCCTTTCCCTCCTACTCCAGAGGCGAGGAGAGCGCCGCAGCCATGCGCGCGGCGCCGGTGTCTGACCCAGGCGGTGTCCGGGCCATCTTGTAGGCTTGCCCTAGTATCTGAGCGCCGCTGCCACGAGGCGCTAGTTTGCCTCCCACTGTTGCCACTGACCTCGTTGTATGGAAGGACGTTTTCTGCGCCGTGTCTGACCCCCATCCTCAGCACCAGCCTCAGCACCCTGAGGAGCAAGCGCGCGCCGATCACGCCGCCCAGCAGCAACAGGGCAGCGCCGCCGAACCCAGCAGCACGGACCCCCGCGCTGCGGACGGCGAGAGCTCGACCCCACCCACCCCGGCGTTTATTGCCTCGCCAACGACGCGCGACAAGTGGCTTTTTGTGTATCTCTTCGCAGATATGCTGCTGAGCTTGGTGATGATCCCGCTCCGGGTGTGGCTGCTGAACAACCCGCTCCCTTATGCACTGCTCGTTGGGGGCTATACCTCCGCGATTATCGGCGGCGCCCAATCCACCGTGGGTGGCACCGCAGCCTGGGTGATCGTGGTGTGCGCTCTGGTGGGCGGGCTCCGCTCCGTCCCCCTATGGTGGATGATCGGCCGCTGGTGGGGGCGCGAATACCTCGCCATGGTAGTGGAACAATCTCCACGGATGCGCACCTGGCTGGACCGTCTGGGGCGGCTCAGCCCTCCTCTGCTGCTGGGCGCGATCTTTATCTCCTATATTCCCTTCATGCCGATTCGCCTCATAGCGAATCTTTTGGCCACCATCCGCGGGGTAACCTTCGGCATGATTCTGGCGGTCAACGCCGCCGGCGTACTGGTGCGCAACAGCATCTTTGCCTATATCGGTATCCGCTATGGCGAACAGGTAATCGGGGTGGTGGATCAGATCAATCGCTATGCCCTGTGGATCACGCTTGCTTTGGTGGTCTTTGCTGTGATCTCGGCGCGCCGCTCCAAGAGCACCCCAGCCTAGCTGGCCGGTAGGCTAGCGCCATGGATACCTTTAGATCGCATTCTGGATTACGACTGCCCGTGCAGGGCTTGGGCACCTACAAGCTCAAAGGCTCGGCGGGAGTGGAGTCCATTCGCTCCGCTATCTCCGCGGGGTATCGGCTCGTGGACAGCGCCTATAACTACGAGAATGAGGGCACTGTCGGCAGGGCGGTGCGTACCGCCCTGCGTGCGGATGGCAGCGCCACCCGTTCGGAGCTACTTATTACCTCAAAGCTACCGGGGCGCTATCACAGCGACGCCGTCACCTGCGTGGAGGAGTCCCTCTACCGTTTGGGACGGAACTTCATTGATCTGTATTTGATTCACTGGCCTAATCCCTCGCAGGGGCTGTTTATCGACGCCTACCGCGGGCTCATGGCCGCTCGGGATATGGGACTCATTCGCCACATCGGCGTGTGCAATTTCCTGCCGGAACACCTCGAGCAGGTAGAAGCCGCCACCGGCGAGCTTCCCGCAGTGAACCAGATCGAATTGCACCCCTACTTCCCCCAGACCGAGGCCCGCACCTATCACCGCGAGCGCGGCATCATCACCCAGTCCTGGAGCCCGCTCAACCGCGGCGAGGTGCTCGGGGAACCGGTGCTGGCAGAGATCGCCCGCACCCATGACGCGACCCCAGCGCAGATCGTTCTCGCCTGGCATCGCGCCATCGACGCACTCGCCATTCCGAAGGCCAGCTCCCTCCAACGACAGCAGGAGAACCTGGCCGCACTGGAGATCACCTTGGATGCGGCCGAGGTGGAGAGCATCACGGCGTTAGGCCGGGCAGATGGGCGCCGTAAAGCGCAAGACCCTGCGGTGTATGAGGAGTTTTAGACTGTGCCTTAAAACACATCTTGATGCACATAGTAGTTGGTAGCACATGTCATTATACTGAACCGTATGTTGATAACCACTGACAATAGATCGTGGTGGAGACTCTGCCTCGTGCTCACCACGCTAACGCTCGTAATCGCAAGCGCATTTAGCCCCTCGCCCGCCCGTGCGGTTTCCCTCCCTGACAACAGCCACACCTCCTTCCACTGGGGCGTGGCCTCATCCGGATTCCAAGTCGAAGGTTCGAACCCCGACTCCAACTGGCTGCGCTACGTGGAGGAAAACCAAGGCAACGGCGCGGTCGACCCCGTCAACGATGCAGTAGATTTTTGGAACCGTTACGAAGAAGACATCGCCAATGCCGCCGCCATGGGCGCAAACACCTACCGCATCAGCGTCGAGTGGGCCCGCATCGAACCCCATCCCGATACATGGGACGAGGATGCGTTGGCACACTATGACGCGATCATCAATACCATCCGCTCCCATGGAATGACCCCAATGATCACGATGGTGCACTACGTCTACCCTGGGTGGCTAGTAGATCGCGGCGGCTTCCTCTCCGATGAGGCCGTATCGCAGTTCAGCGACTTCGCCGATCTCATTACCCAGCGCTGGGGCGCCTCCGCCGCAGGCCAAGGCAGCAAGGACACCATGTGGGTAACTTTCAACGAACCACTTGTCTTCTTCGGCCACGAGGTAGAAATCGGCCTCATCAAGCCATGGGATATGCCGCGCTTTCTCACCAATGTGGTGGCAGCGCACAACATTGGATACGACGCCGCTCACCGCGCCAACCCCGATGCCATGGTTACTGCAAACGAGGCTTTCCTACCCTCCGTAACTGGCTTAGCCGACAAGCTGTTTCTCAACCGCGTCAAGGATCGATTGGACTATGTGGGTATCGACTACTACTACGGTTTGGCGTTGAATAACCTCACCGCCGTCCACGCTGCTAGCGCTGACTTCGCGGCGGTACGCCCCCAGCCGGACGGCATCTACGAGGCCATCGCCCACTTCGCCGATACTTTCCCCGGAAAGCCTATCTACATTGTGGAAAACGGAATGCCCACCAACAATGGCAGCCGTTCCGATGGCGCCGACCGCGGCGATTTTATTCGCGATACAGTCTTTTGGATCCAGCGGGCGATCGCCGATGGCTACCCAGTTATCGGTTACAACACTTGGTCCATCACCGACAACTACGAATGGGGCGATTACTCCGCTCGCTTCGGCCTCTACCAAGTGGACATCTTGGATGACCCCAGCCTCACACGGCGGCCTACCTCCGGCGTGCATGCCTACCGTGAGCTCGTCTCCTCTGGTGGCGTCGCCGAGGACTACCGCCCCGTGAACCCACCGGCCGTGTGTTCTGCATCAACCATTCCCACCAGCTGTTTCAACCCGCCCGCCGTAGACGGCCCCCTTGCGCGGCTTGACTAGGGCGACGTACCCCGCGCCCAGCTAACTATCCACCCGCAGCCCCCACCCCCTTCTTGGTGAAAATTACCTACGGTTCCGTCAGAACTCTTTTATGTGTTTCTTATCTCACTTAGGATTCTCAGATATAGAGTTCATCTTATTTTCATCGACATAGAAAGCTGGGCCTCATGTCCTCTGCCTCTCGCCGCTGTGCTGCCGCAGTCACATTTCTATCCACCACTGCTCTGCTGCTTCCCCAGCACGCCGTCGCCACCCCTCCCATTCCTCCAGCTCCAGAAGTGAGCTCCTCCACTGCGGGCTGGCCAGATCTGCCGCAGGACGTCGCGCCCCCCTTCGTGCCTCAGCCGCTGCGCGACGCTGGGCTCACCGGGCTGCGGCTCACGGCCCCGTATAACGAGACCCCTGGTGCGATCCGCACCACCTATGGTCAGCGCGGTCCTCACGAGGTTGCCGCCACCACAGTGGCGCGGCAGTGCACCGACGCTTTCTACGTTTTCTACAACTCGATACTGCGCTACCAGAATGGCGCGAACTCGGAGGCGCCCTGCTATGGCACCTGGCCCTCCGGACCGGAATCCCCCATCGGCTCCCAGCTGGTCTACCCGGCAGACATCGCCGAGTCTGATCCCGCACCGTTGATCGTGCTCTCCCCCGGCATCGGCGCCGAGCCGGGTATGGTTTCTCGCCAAGCCGAGCTCTACGCCAGCCACGGCTATGTGGTGGCCATCGGATACACCTGGGTCAACTGGTTCGGCTACCAAGTGGAGCTGGCCGCCACCGCCGCGATCGACGCCGCTACCAGCCTGGGCCCGCTGCAGGGCAAGATTGACACCTCCCGCACCGTGCTCGTCGGCCACTCCGCCGGCGGCGGCTCTGTAATGCGCGTGGCCGAAAGCCTCGGACCGGCGATGCAGGCCGCAGGCGATGAGAACTTCACCGTCCGTGGCGTGACCGCCGTCAACCCCGGCCCTGCGGATTTCGGTCTAGCCTCCGAGCCCACCACCAAGCCCGCGCTGGTGCTCTTCGCCGAGCACGAGACCCTGGTGGCCCACCCGCTCTCCGAGCTGCTCTACACCAACGCCCGCGGCCCCAAGTGGCGCGCCACCGTGAACAATGCCTTCCACGGCACCTTCGTGGATGCCCCAGAACACAACGTGTACGGCGGTCTGGTGCTCTCCTTCAGCGAGTATGTGCTGAGCAACTCCGAGCGCACCCAGGCCATCTACACCGGCGAGGGCTTGGCGTCTGACTCCGAGCTGCACGATGTGCAGCGGGAGAATATCGGCTAGCCCTACACCTCGGCCACCCCTGCGCCCATCATCCGCGCCGCCCGCAACCAAGGAGTTCCCCCCATGACCTCAGCACTGCGCCGCCGCCTGCTCACCCTCTGCGCCACGCTCGCGCTCGTGCCCACCGCTACCGCCACTGCCCAGGCCGTGGGCGATAGCCCGCAGCCGGTTCTTCCCGACTCCCCTGCCCCCCGTGCCTGTGTGCCGCATCTGGGTAATCCGGCCCAAGGCTATGGGCAGTTCCCCTTGGGGCTAGTGCCGCCGGATTTCGGCGATGTGGGCTATGAGGACTTGCCGGTGGCCGATCCCACGGGGCTTCCCGAGCAGGTGGTGCTGCGCGACAACACTCAGGGCTTTAATGACAAGGTGGAGGTGGCGCTGCGCCACGGCGAGCTTGCCGTGCGCCATGTGGGCGATCCGATCTGGCGGCAGCTGCCCACTCCCGACTGCCTGCGCGGGGAGATCGTGGGCATCTCGCTCAACGAAGATGCGCTGGTCGCTCTCGATGACGCGGGGTGGATGTACACCCTGTCTAATCTCTTATCCAGCCCCAGCCGCTGGGGCTGGATCCGGGCGTGGGGCGGGCCGGTCTGGCTGGGGAAGGGGCATCGCTCCCCCACCACGGAGCCAGGCCGCTGGGCGCTGAGCGTGATCGGTACCCACACCGACCGCTGGTATGACACCCCCGATGGCAAGCAGCAGCCGATCTCTTTGGCGAAAGTCACCCAGGTGTTGGCGCTGAGCGAGGATGGCTCGCGGATCTACACCCTCGATCCGTGGCTGGCCCGCGACTACTCCTATGAGGTGGGCACCCCACTGAACTCGCGTTTCCGCGTGCACAGCATCAGTGCTGGTGGCTCGGTCATCTTTGTCACCAATAAGTACGGTGATATGTACACTCGCCTTTCGGATTTTGATATCAACGGCTCCGATCCGGCCCAGTTCCGCTACACCTGGGGCGAGGATGCTCGGCCCGCCGCGCCCGATGCGCTGCGCCACCGGCTGGATCCCCGCACCGCCCCGATTGGGCTGCCAGCCGAGGACTGGGCCCAGCAGCCGCATATCCCCGGCGAGATCACCGACCGTATCTCTATCCACTCCACCGCCGCTGGTTCGGCGCAGCGGGAATTGCGGGTCGAGGGCCGCCACGCGGGCCGCACCGGCTACTGGCATAAGCAGCTGCGCGCCAGCGAGTGGGAGTTCACCCCCACCGACGCGCCCTTGCAGGGCACGCTGCTGGAGAACTCCTCCTATGATCGCTCCCATGAGACTCTCGCCCCTGCCTCGCCCTTCTCCTATGCGGGATCGCTCAGCGACGCCGCCCGCCTGGAGGTAGATGAGTTTGCTTATGCCTCACCCTCCCGCGAGGTGGACCTGCAGATCAACGGGCGCCGCTATCCCCTCGTGCTGCACACCATCGATGGCCGTCTCGGCTCGGTGTTGAGTATGCGCACCCTGCCCATCGAGGGCGAGTTTGGCCCCCGCCCGGCGGGGCTGGTGCAGGCTGTGCCGCGCAACTATATGGCCGCCTTTGAGGTGCCCGAGGCCACCCGCAGCGCCGCGGCCGGCGATCCCGCCCTGGCGCGCTTCCTGCGGGACTATCTGGGCGATGAGCAGTTCCATCAGGTGTATCTGAAGGTCACCCCGAACACCATGGAGATCATCAACTCCCCAGTGCCGAATCTCGCGGCCCCGCTCATCAGCGACACCGCCACGCTGCACGCCGTGGAGCGCTAGCCGCACGCCCTCGGCCACAGCAAAAACCTCCCCAGCACCTACAGTGCGGGGAGGTTTTTTAGGCATGTACCTTCTCACGCTGCCACGCGCGGCGGCAGCGGAGAAAAGGAAATGACCTTACTTGAGGGAGACCTTAGCGCCGGCATCCTCGAGCTTGGTCTTGGCAGCCTCAGCGTCGTCCTTGTTAGCGCCCTCGATGATAGCCTTCGGAGCGGACTCAACGAGCTCCTTGGCTTCCTTCAGGCCCAGGCCGGAGACGATCTCGCGGACAGCCTTAATAACGCCGATCTTCTTGGAGCCAGCGTCCTCGAGAACGACGTCGAACTCGTCCTTCTCCTCAGCAGCAGCGGCACCCTCAGCGCCCGGAGCAGCAGCAACAGCAGCAACCGGAGCAGCGGCGGTGACGTCGAAGACCTCTTCGAATTCCTTAACGAACTCGGAGAGCTCGATGAGGGTCATTTCCTTGAAAGCTTCAATGAGCTCGTCCTTGGTGAGCTTAGCCATGATGGCAATCCTTTCGGTAGTGTTCCTCCCCAGCGGTGGCGCCAGTGCGCGGCCGCCGAGGTGAATCTAGGTGTAATGAGTGTGTACTTTCGCGGTATGTCGCCGCCGGGATGGCGTCGACAAGCTGCAAAAGTTCAGGGTTAGTCTTCCTTCTTCTCCTGCAGCGCGACAGCGAGTCGAGCCACCTGAGAAGCGGGAGCGTTGAACAGGCCAGCGGCCTTTGCCAAGCTGCCCTTCATGGCGCCGGCCAGCTTCGCGAGGGTGACCTCGCGGTTGTCCAGGTCAGCGATAGCGGAGACCTGCTCAGCATTGAGCGCGTCACCGTCCATGAAGCCGCCCTTGATGACGAAAGCCTTGTTGTCTTCGCCGAACTTCTTCATCGCCTTGGCAGCGTCAACTGCCTCGCCCTTAACGAAGGCGACTGCGGTGGGTCCGGTGAAAACATCGTCGAGGCCCTCGACGCCGGCATCCTTAAGAGCCAGCTTCATCAGGGTGTTCTTGGCGACGGAGTACTGGACATCTTCGCCGAGCGAACGACGCAGTTCAGTCATCTGAGCCACGGACAGGCCGCGGTACTCACTGACGAAAATGGAGTCTGCGTTCTCAAAGCGAGCCTTGAGCTCCGCAAGATCCGATGCATTCTTCGGGTTAGCCATTACTTCGCCTCCTTCCTCAATATGTCTTGTGTCGTTTCCGCCGAGGCTTCCCACAGATGCAGAAAGCCCCGTGCAAGAGCACAGGGCATATCCCTTTCACTACTGAAAGGCATGATTCCAAGTGTCTCCTGCGTGGGCCGGCTGAATCACTTCAGCACCTTCGACCCGCCCAGGCTAGGCGGATGACCGACGGTCTTCGGTGAAACTTGTCGCGACCCGCCGATGAGGCGAGCCGCTCAAACTTCGACTGCTTAACCTATCCCCTTGTCGCTGCAGAAGTCAAATATGCTCAGCGTTCCTTCGCTTATCGACGCTTGCAGCCCCACATCCCACCGGCGCTCGCACACCCGTGCACCCAAGAGCGCACGCCGTCTACCCCGAGGCCTACACTCGCAGATGCCCACCCGCTACCAACTGCCTTCAGGAGATCTGTCATGCCCGCCACCCCGGCCCATAGGCCCTATGCGGATGTGGAGTTCGCCGTGGTCGATCTGGAGACCACCGGTCTGGGCGTTCGTGATCGGGTGGTGGAAATCGGGGTGGTCATCAGCGATGCGCGGGGGACGATCCTGCGGGAATGGGAAAGCCTCGTGCAGCCGGGCTGCGCCATTCCCACCACGGCGATCCATGGTATTAGCGCCGCCGATGTGCGCGATGCCCCGCGCTTCGCCGAGGTGGCCGCCGAGCTGGCCGAGCTGCTCGATCAGCGCGTCCTCGTCGCCCATAACGCCCCCTTTGATCTGCGCTTTTTGCGCCGCGAGTTTGCGGCGGTGGAGGTAGAATTCGCGCCACTTCGCTGCCACTACCTCGATACCTGCGTGCTCGGACGCGCGGCTTATCCCAGTTCCCCTTCCCGCAGCCTGCGCACCCTCTTAGAGATGGCCGGCATTGACAATGCCGCCGCACACACCGCACTCGCTGATGCGCGCGCCACCGCCGAACTGCTCGCCGCCTGCATGCAACGGCTAGAGCTAGCGCCACCCACCGAGGTCTTCGCCTTTCACCATGCGCTCAACCCCGCGCTCCGCGCGATGGCCGCGCCCCGCTATCCCCGCCGCCACCGGCGCACCTCGGCGACATAAGTGCGGAGTGCCGCCGCTGAGCAGCCGCGCGGACAAAGTGTGACTCAGAATACTTTTACTTCGCTAGAGTGAAACTATGAGCCCCCAGCACTCTCCCGCAGCACAGCCCTCCCGTGGCGCGGATAGCACCGCCGCCTGGGATGCGGATGTGATCCTCTATGACGGCAGCGTGGCCACCGTCCGCGCAGTACGCGACAGCGACCGCCCGCTGCTGGTGGAGTTTTATACGCGCGTCTCCGATGCCTCGAAATACTTGCGGTTCTTCAGCGCCCACCCCACCCTCAGCGAGAGCGATTTGGACTCCTGGGTCCAGGTGGATCACCGCGATACGGTCACGCTGGTGCTCACCATGCGCGAGCAGATTATCGCCACCGCCCACTACGGGGTGGTGGACAAGCTCCTACCGCAGCGCGTGGCCGATGTGTCCTTCCTGGTCCAGGACGATGCCCAAGGCAAAGGCGCGGCCAATATTTTGCTCGAACATCTGGCACAGGCGGGCCGCGATAATAAGGTCGAGCGCTTCTTTGCGGAGATGCTCACTCAGAACCGCGCGATGGTGCACGTCTTTCGTCGCGCCGGCTATGAGGTTCGTCCTGAACTGGAGGACGGTTTTATCACCGTCGATTTTCAGATCGACCCCACCGACCGTTCCCGCGAGGTGATGCTGCAACGCGAGCAGAAATCCGAGGCGGCCGCGATTTCTAGGCTGCTGCGCCCGCGCTCCGTAGCGGTGGTGGGCGATAGCGACAGAATGCAGGCCTTCATTAGCCGCATCTTCTCCTCGCATTTCCGTGGGCAGGTGCATGTGAGCACGGGGCCGGTGCACACGCCCGCACCGGCGCCGGAGGATCCAGCCTCGGCGGCTCCCGCAGCGCCCGACCTGCTCGCCGCCATTCCTGGCCCCATCGACTTGGTGGTGGCCCACTATGAGCAAGAGAGCTTTGACGCGCTCTTGGCCACCGCCGCCGCGAAAGAGGCAACGGGCATCGTAGTGCTGGCGCGGGGCGAGAACCCCTCCCTGAGCAGCGAGGACGCCCACCACGTGCTGAGTGCTGCCCGCGCCCGCGGCATACGCGCCCTCGGACCGGCTTCGCTCGGGCTGATCAATACTGACCCCGAGGTGAGTCTCAACGCCACCCCAGCACCCCTCCCACAGCGGGGGCCGGTGGGACTGTTCACCCAGTCCGCTGGGGTAGCCACCCTAGCTCTCGCCCGCGCGGTGGAGCTGAAGATCGGCATCAGTTCTTTTCTCGCCTCCGGCGCTTTCGCGGATGTCACCGGCAATGACGTAATCCAGTATTGGAGCGCGGATGAGGCCACCTCCATCGCGCTGCTGAGCCTCGACGCTATCGGTAACCCGCGCAAGTTCTTCCGGCTGCTCCGCCGCCTCGCCGTGGATAAACATGTGGTGGTGTTTAGCCCCTCCCGCGCGTTGCGCTCGGCACTGCCGGGTGCGGAGCTGCACGATACGGAGGTGCACGATGCCGAGAGGCACAGCCTTGAGGTGCACGCCCCTGCCGCCGCCTTCGATGAGGTCATTCGCCGCACTGGGGCGATGGTGGTCTCCCGGCGCGACACCATGTTCGATATTGCGCGCATCCTCTCCTCCCAGCCGGCGCCGCGCGGTCGCCGGGTGACGGTGATCTCCAATTCGGCGGGCTTGAGCGAGCAGATGGCCCAGGCCGCGGGCCGTTTCGGGCTGGTGGCCGAGGCAGTCACCGTGCGCGGGGAACCAGTGGCGGGACTGGTCGCCGCCACCGCGGAGGCTTTCCGTAGCGACTGCGATGCGGTGCTGTGTGCCGCGGTAGAGATCAGCGAGCCGATCATCGCCCCCGTACTGCCGCAGCTGCACGCCCTAGCCGCCGACGCCGCTATTCCGCTCCTGGCCGCCGTGGTCGGCTTCGATGAGCGTCTCGCCCACCTCTCTGCGGAAACGGGATGCTCTGGGGTGCCGCTCTTCCGGAACTATGCCGACGCCCTCGAAGCACTCGGGGTGATCGTGGAGATCGCCGAGATCAAGGCGAAGCAGCGCTATGAGCAGCCGGATAGCGCCGGGTTCGACCGCGGACGTGCCACCTCCGTGATCGAGCGCGCGCTCGCGGCCGCACCGGAGGGCGGGGCACTCAGCGATGAGGACTGTGCGGAGCTCTTGTCCTGCTATGGCATTGAGCTGGTGCGCTGGGAGCCGGCCCGCACAGTGGATGAGGCCCACTCCGCCGCCGAGGGCTTCGGCTGGAATGTGGTGCTGAAAGCCACCGCCGCCCAGGTACGCGGCCGGCCGGAGCTACACACCATTCACCGCGCGATCAACGATCTCGCCTCCTTGCGCCGCGCTTGGGATGCGCTCGGCCAGCTGGGCGTGGAGCTGAGGCTGGCCGCCACCGCCGAGGAGGCCGTCCAGGCCCTGCACCCGGTGGTGCAGCCGACGGTGTCCACCGGCACTGCGGTGAATGTGCGCGGTATCGAAAACCCCGTGCTGGGCCCGATGATCTCGCTGGGGCTGACCTCGGCCGCGGCGGTGCTGAATGAGGATCGTCGCTGGTGCACCCCTCCCCTGAGCGAGACGGAGGCCCGCGCCATGATCACCCACCTTGCCACTGCCCCACTGCTCACCGGCTATCGCGGCACCGAGGCGGCCGACCTCGGCGCGCTGCAGCGCATTATTGTGCAGCTCGCCCAGTTGAAGGACGATCTGGCCAGCGTCGCGGAGATCGAGCTCACGCCAGTGATCGCTAGCCCCCACGGCGCCCAGGTGGTGGGCGCGCGCGTGGTGGTGCAGCCACAGTCCCGCTCTCGCGATCCCCTGATTCGAGCGATGTGATGCGTCATGTCCCGACCTGTGTTGCTGCACTCGGAAACGCTGTATAGCTATAGCTTTGGGCGCGAGCACCCCATGGGCCCAGATCGGGTACGGCTGGCCGTGGAGCTGGCGGACTACCTTGGTGTGCTGTCGCTCTGTGATACTGCCGTTCCGCTGCCCCAGCACCGCGAACAGGCGCGCCGGATCCATGACCCCGACTATCTGGCGGCGCTCGGCCAGCTCACCCCCAATCCCGCCTATGGCTGGGGCACCGAGGACAATCCCCTCGCCGCCGGAATCCACGAGGTGGCGCTCGATATCGTGGCCGCGTCCACCACCGCCGCGCAGCTGGTGTGGGAGGGCCACTGCACGCGGGCGGTCAATATAGCCGGCGGGCTCCACCACGCGCAGCGACGGGGAATTTCTGGTTTTTGCATGCTTAACGACGCCGCCGCGGCCATTGAGTGGCTGCTGCGCCATGGCGCCCAGCGGGTGGCCTATGTGGACGTCGATGCCCACCACGGCGATGGGGTGGAGCAGATGTTTTGGGATGATCCACGGGTGCTCACGATCTCAGTCCACGAATCGGGGCTCTATCTTTTCCCGGGCACCGGCTTCGCTGGAGATATCGGTGGGCCTCAGGCCCTCGGCACCGCGGTCAATGTGGCCGTGGAAAAAGACATCACGGATCGGGAATGGCTGCGCGCGGTTCACGGCATCATCCCGCCGCTGCTCCAGCGCTTCGCCCCAGAGATCATCATCTCCCAGCATGGTGCCGACCCGCATCGCGCCGACCCGCTGACCCACATGGGGCTGTCGGTCAACGCCATGGAGATGGTCGCACGTTCGGTGCGGCGCTGGGCGGATCGCTATGCCCGGGGCCGCTGGGTGGCGCTGGGCGGTGGTGGCTATCAGCGGGACTCGCTGGCTCGCAGCTGGGCGGCGCTCCTGGCCGTAGTCGCCGAGGTGGAGCTTGACATGGCCACGCCCATGCCCGCCGGATGGGAGAGCCGAGTGCACCGCCACGGGGTGGTGCCTACCTCGACCATGCTGGGCGATTCGTGGGCCGATCTGGCGGGGGTGGAGCCCACCGAAGTCATCGGCGGGCAGCGCTGCCAGGCCATGGTGGCGACCTCCAAGGCGGTATTTCCCTATTGGGGTATCGCCGCCTATCCGAGTTAAGTAGGCCCACACCTGGTATCGCTAACGGCCCCAGCACGGGACAAAGCTGAGAGAACTATGCCCCCATGACACCCCGGACAGCGCGGTGCATTTATCCCCCTCACAGGAATATGGCCCAGTTATCGATAACCGGACAACTAGAAGTGTTCTAGCTCATAGTACGTGCGGGCAAGGATCGCCACAATCGGCGGCGCTGCGATATTGCGCTAGATGTTTTCCTCCGCCACCATTCTCAGATAGTCCAGATGCGCCTCCATCGCCTGCACCGCCCGCCGCACATCACGGGTGATAACTGCATCCGCGATGTCGATATGGCGCGCCGGCGCGGCCGCCGTCGAGCCATAGTGCGGCGCATGCGCATGCAGCCCGTTCACCCGGCACTGATCGCGTAGCCGCCCCAGCAGTTCCACCCACCGCTGATTGCCCGTCAGCGATACCAGGTAGAGGTGAAAGTGGTGATCCGCCTCGAAATAGTCGAACATGCCTTCAGAGCTCGCCCCCGTCGAGAGCTCATCGGTATGTGTCGCATACTCCCCTATGTTCGCGACCTGCTCTGATGTGAGCCGCGCTGCCGCCACCGTGCGCACGGCCTCTACCTCCAAGAGCCGACGTAGCTGGTAGATCTCCCACACATCCGTGCTCCCAAGCCGCACCACGCGGAAACCACGATTACGTACCAGCTCCAGCAAGCCACGCTCCACCAAGCTCATCATGGCCTCTCGCACCGGCGAATTGGACATCTGCAGCTCCTTAGCCATGGCATTCGCCGAGTAGATCTGCCCCACCTCCATACTGCCCTGCAGCAGCAAGAGCCGAATATGCGTCTCCACCCACGCCTTATAGGTGCTCCACGATTGGCCTTCCTCGCCGCCAAAGCCCTCCACTTCGGACATGCACACCTCCTCTATGGCCCCATATCTGACGTATGAGGACCCACAACTTGTGCCTTTAAGTTATATATAACATAGACTGAGCTCCACGTCTCAGGGCCGTGTGCCTATGCAGTGAGGCACAAACTAGGCAAAGAAGACAGCACCACGCCGTCGCTCCGGCGCCGTGTGTGCTCATGTGAAAGGAGATTCATGGTGATGGATTACGTCACCTTGTCGCAAGCGAAATCAGTCGACAGCGTTATTCAGTCCGTATTCGGACCAATCGTGGACGTCATGGAGAAGGTCGTGTTCTTCTCCGTCCCCGTGGGCGGCGCCCAGCTCCCCCTCGTGGTCGTATGGCTACTTCTCGCGGGACTATTCTGCACATTCTTTCTCCGCGTCCGCCCCATCCGCGATGCGGCGCAAACGATGCACGTTATTCGCGGCCGGCTGGCCAAGAAATCTGACCCGGGCGAGGTGACGAGCTTCCAAGCCTTTGCTACCGAGCTCGCCGGAACGGTGGGACTCGGCAATATCGCCGGTGTGGCCGTGGCCATTGGTGCCGGCGGCCCCGGCGCCTCCTTCTGGATCGTGCTCGCCGGTGTGATCGGCATGGCTGTGAAGATGGCCGAGGCCACCCTCTCCCAGATGTTCCGTCGCGTCAATAGCGATGGCACCATCTCCGGTGGCCCCATGTATTACCTCAGCGATGGCCTCGCCTCCGTGGGCAAGGCCAAGCTGGGCAAGGTGTTGGGCATGACCTACGCCATCGGCTTCGCCATTGCCGCCTTCGGTGCCGGCAATATCTTCCAGGCAAACCAGGTGGCCCTGCACGTTATCGAAATTACCGGTGGCTCGGAGAGCTTCTTCAGCGGCAATGCGTGGCTGATTGGCGTCATCCTCGCCATCCCCGCTGCCGTGGTCATCATCGGCGGCATCCAGTCCATCTCTAATTGGACCTCCCGCATGGTTCCGCTGATGGCCGTGCTCTACGTGGTGGGTGTTCTCACCGTGCTCGCAGTGAACTTTGACCAGCTGGGAAGCGCCTTCTCCCTCATCATCTCCGGTGCCTTCACCCCTGAGGGCGTGACCGGCGGTGTGATCGGCGTGATGGTGATCGGTATCCAGCGAGCTCTGTTCTCCAACGTTGCCGGTGTCGGTACCGCTGGCTTCGCGCACTCCGCCACCAAGAACCAGAACGCCACCGAGGAGGGCCTGACCGCCGCATGGGAGCCCTTCGTCGACTCCGTTGTGGTCTGTACTCTCACCTCCCTGGCGATCATCACTACTGGTGTGTACCAGAACCCCAGCGATGAGGGCGTGATGATGGCCACCGGTGCCTTTGCCACCGTGAACCAGGGCTTTACCTATGTGCTCTCGCTGTGCATTGTGATTTTCGCTTTCTCCACTCTGCTGTCTTATGCCTACTACGGTCAGAAGGCCGCCGGCTATGTGTTTAATAACAGCAAGAAGGCCGAGATGGCCTATAAGATCGGCTATCTCATCATGATTGTGGTGGGCGCAGCTGTGTCGCTGGACACCGTCGTCCGCTTCTCCGACGCCGCCTTCTTCTTCGTGGCCATCCCCAATATTCTCGGTATCTACCTGCTGGCTGGGCCGCTGCGCCGCGAGATCGCCGGCTACCGCAAGGCCACCGCCGCCGGCAAGATGGAACCCGCTCCCGAGCAGGAGCAGGTGAAGATGCTGAACACCGATTAGTTCCAGCACACGCGCAGGTCCGCGCTCTCGCTTGAAACTCGGACATCCCGAACCGCGAGCGTATCTCCGAATCACACGCCTATCTCTCCGGCCACCGGAGGGTGGGGCTGCGGAGCGGACTATGCGCCCCACGGGGAGAATCTCGTGATCCTCTCCAGACGCCACCGCTGGTCTGGGGGCGCTGTTTCTTAGCGCCCAGTACTCCAGGCACAAGGGGTGGCGATTGTCTTTTCTCGCCGTTTCTTTCCCCACATTCCTGTCCGCGCGGTGACGTATAGCCCCTCCCGGCGGCGCCAAGCCCAGGCATGAGTTAGTGACTACTGCGGTGGCATCCTTAAAGCGCCATCCAAGCGAATGGTTTCTCCATTGAGATAGTCATTGTCCACGATGCTTTCTACGAGCGCGGCATATTCTCGCGGGTGAGCCATGCGCCCGGGGAGGGGCACGCGCGCTTCGAGTTCTTCGCGCACACTATCTGGCATCGCGGCCATCATTGGGGTAGCCACCACGCCCGGCGCGATGGCGTTCACCCTGATACCGCTGCGGGCGAGATCGCGGGCGGCAGTGAGGGTGAGGGCATGGACCCCGCCTTTGGAGGCCGCATAGGCTGCCTGGCCCACCTGCCCCTCGAATGCCGCCACCGAGGCGGTCATGAGAATAACGCCGCGGATGCCGTCCTCGTTCACCGGTTCTTGCTGCGCCATCGCGGCCGCGGCTGCTGCCACCACCGAGAAGGTGCCGCAGAGGTTAATGTTTATTACCTTCGCGAAGAGTTCGGGATCGTGGGCGCCTGCCCGGCCGACGATGCGCTTCGAGGGCGCGATCCCGGCACAGGTCACCACCACACGGATCTCGCCGAGGCGGGCGGCGGCGTCCACCGCCGCACTCACCTGCTCGGGATCGCTGACATCCACCGGAATGTAGTGCGCCCCCTCGAGCGGCTGTTCACAGGCCTCGATGGCATCGGGGAGATCACAGGCTGCGATAATCATGCCGCGCTGCTGTAGGTGCTGGGCGGTCGCCGCCCCCAAGCCGGAGGCTGCTCCGGTGATGATCGCGACGGTTCCTGATTCAATCTGCATGACTGCTCCTTAAAGTCTGTACGGGGCTTATTAGACGAAGGCGGATATGCCCGTGACGGCGCGACCAACAATGAGCGAGTTGATCTCATAGGTGCCCTCGTAGGTGTAGAGGATCTCGGCATCGTTGAGCAGTTTGGATACCTCATAGTCGGTGAGGATGCCGTTGCCGCCACCGATAGCGCGGGCAAGCTGCGCCGATTCCCGGGCGAGGCGAGTTCCGGTGGCTTTGACCAGTGCAGCGTGAGGCATATCGAAGGTACCCTCTCCTTGCAGCCGCGCGATGGAGGCCATCATGGACAAGGTGGCGGTGGCATTGCCGAGGATTCGTGCGAGCTGTTCTTGCACCAGCTGGAAGGCGGCGATGGGGGTACCAAACTGCTCCCGCGTCAGCGCGATGTGGCGGGCGCGATCGAACATGGCGAGCTGAATGCCGGCGGCCTGCCAGCCCACCCAGGCGCGGGAGTTGCGCAGCATCTCATTGGTGGCGGCGAAGGATTCCGCTCCAGGGATGAGCGCATAGTCCGGCACCTCCACCTGGTCAAAGACGAGGTCCGCGTTTTGCATGATGCGCAGGCCCATTTTGCGCGAGATTTTGCTTCGCGTAATACCGGGCGCGTCCAATTCCACGATGAAGCCCTTGACCTGCCTATCGGCGACATCGCGGGCGAAGAGAATGGCAAAGTCGGCGAAGGTGCCACCACCGATCCAGCGCTTGGCGCCATTGAGTACCCAGCCGGATGCGGTGCGTTCGGCACTGAGGGCAAGGCCCCCTGCCACATCGGAGCCATGCTCCGGTTCGGTGAGGGCGAAACAGCCGAGGGAGTCAAAGCGCCGCAGCCCCGGCAACCACGCGTTCTTCTGCTCGTCGGAGCCAAGCTGGCTGATGAGGTCCACGACCAGCTCATTGTGAATACCGACCAGCGCGGAGAGGGATACATCGGCGCGGGTGACCTCGGCATAGGCGAGCCCCTTGAACAGCCGCGAGGCGCCGGAGAATTCGAGCTCGCCTAATCCATGCTCGGCGAGCAGGGGCAGTAGATCGAAGGGGAACTCTTCGCGGTCCCAGTACTCGCCCACCACGGGGCGGACCTGTGTTTGCAGAACATCGTGGAGAGCGGCGAGGCGGGTGCGCTCCTGCTCGTCCAGCATGTGTGCCACGGCGAGGATATCGGCCTCGGGGATGTGCGCTTTCGCGAGCAGGGCGGGATCAGTAGGGAGTCCGGCGTGCGAGTGGGACATGGGGTGCTCCTAAGATGAAACAAGGACAAAGCCACAACAGCATGTATGTGTCCTAGACCACAAAGTACGGTTTACTCTGGAATTGTACAGTTGCTGCGTGGAATGTACAGCCCTTTGCCGATATCTTGCGCTAGAAAGCCCCCTCACTTCATGACCAGTAGCACCCCCGTCGCCGCCCCGCTGACCCCACGCCAGCAGGAGCTTTTTGCCACCTTGCGCAAGGATTTTCTCGCCCACGGTTTCGCTGATTTCACCATCGACCAAGCGGTGCGCACCCTGCATTGCTCGAAGTCCACCATCTATGCGGTGGGCCGAACGCGCGATGAGATCATCCGCCGAGTTCTGGTGAGTTTCTTTCGGGACGTGGCCGAGCACACGACTGCGGCAATTGCGGACGCGGGGAGTCGTCGACAAGCATTAGAACGCTATTTCAATGCCATGTCCGAGGCCCTGCAGCCCGCGACTCAAGAATTCATGCACGATATGTGTACGCTGCCGGTGGCCACCGAGGTCTACGTGACCAATACCCGCGCGGCCACCGCCCAAATCCAGCGCATCATCACCGACGGCATGCAGGCGGGGGAGTTTCGCGAGGTCCCCGCCTCCTTTTTAGCGGCGCTTATCGACGCCACCATGACCCACATCCAAGCGGGGGAATATGCCCACACCTTGCCCATTCAAGACACTTATCAGGTCTTGGGCGGGATCATCCTGCACGGTATCGACGCGAGCTGAGCCAGCTTAGGGCAGCACCCGCAGCGTCTTGCCTAGACGTAGCGCCGCCGTCATGATCCGCGCATAGGCGCGACGCGAGAGCCGCTGCGGACCACGAATGGAGAGAAAGCGCTGCTCGGTGACGTTTTGGGCGGCCGTGTATTTCATCATGCCCTCGCGGCCATGCCGGTGCGCCAGACCGGAATCCTTCCTGCCGCCCATGGGGTTATCGATCGCCGCCCACGCGGCCGTGTAGCCATCGTTGATCGCCACCGACCCCGAAGTCACCTGCAGCGCCAGCTCCCAGGCGGTAGCGGGAGCGGCACACACGCTGGCATTGAGCCCATAGCGTGTGTCATTGGCCGCGGCGATCGCCTCCTGCACATCCTCCACCGGCTGGAGATACACCACCGGCCCAAAGACCTCTTCGGTGCGCAGCCGCGCCTGCTCCGGCACATCACAGAGCACGGTGGCCTCGTAGAAATAGGGGCCCAGATCGGGGCGCGCTCGGCCGCCGACGAGCACCTGCGCCCCGTGAGCGCGGGCGTCCTCCACAAAGGAGTGGACGCTCTCCAGCTGGGTGGCCGAGGCCAGCGAGCCCATATCCGCATCCCATGCGAAACCGTGCACGTGGGAGAGCTGCTGCACCCGCTGCACAAAGGCATCGCGGAAGGCCGCATACACCGGCCTTTCCACATAGATGCGCTCAATCGACACGCACAGCTGGCCAGAATTGCTAAAACAGCCATCGATGGCGCAGCGCACCGCGGCGTCGAGGTCGGCATCGGCGCACACGATCATCGGGTTTTTCCCACCTAGCTCGGCCGAGTAGCCGATCAGGCGGCGCCCCGCCGTCTCCCCCAAGAGTGCGCCGGTGGCGCTCGAGCCGGTAAACATCAAATAATCGCACTGCTCCGCCACCGCGCCACCGACCACCGCGCCGGAGCCGGTCACGATCTGCGCCAAGTCGCGGGGCAGGCCAGCGTCGACAAGCAGCTGGTAAGCGATCAATGCAGTAAACGGGGTGGCACTATCCGGTTTGAGCACCACGGCATTACCGGCCAAGAGGGCAGGAATTGCATCGCAGATACTCAAAGAGAGCGGATAGTTCCACGGGCTGATCTGCCCCACTACCCCATGGGGATGGTGATACTCCCGCGAGCGGGAGAGCACAGGCATGGCGCCACGACGCCGCCGCGGGGCAAGGAATTTCTCCGCGTGGCGGGCGTAATAGCGCGCATTGGTGGCCACATCCATGACCTCATCGAAGGCCGAGGCGCGGTTCTTTCCCGTCTCCAGCTGCACGATATCGCAGAGCAGCTCGCGGTGGCGGAGAACGGCGTCATGAAAGCGCTCAAAAATAACGCGGCGCTGCGCTGGGGAGACCGTGCGCCAGGCGGCCTGGGCGGTGCGCGCCCGAGCGAAGGCTTCCAGCACATCCTCCTCGGTGCCGGCATAAACCCACGCAATCGTCTGGCCAGTGAATGGGGCCTCCACGGGGATGCGCTCTCGCTCGCCGGCCCCCTCCCGCGCGGGCACGGTGAGGCGGCGGAGGGACGCGGCGAGATCAGCGGGCAGGGGGCCAAGGGCGAGACGATGCGGCATCATGCCTCGGAGAGTACCAACTCCACTGCCCTGCCGGCGCTCTGCCCAGCAGCTCACGCACGCATCAGTACATTTTTTGGCAAAACCGTATCATTTTGCCGCATCTTCATTTAGTCTTGAGACTCACATCACATCTACTCATGCATATTGATCCGCGCTACATCAGCCCAGCGAAGGAGTACCCATGGCTCAGGCGACCATCCCCAACGACAACACCCGCGCATTTCTCGCGGCCCGCGACTTCCTCGTGGCACAGCAGCAGGACTACGACGCAGCCCGTGCCGGTTTCCACTGGCCCCGCTTCGAGACCTTCAACTTTGCCAGCGACTGGTTCGACTATCTCGCCACCCACCCCTACTCCGCCACCCGAGAAGCACTCGTGATCACCGAGGTTGATGGCTCCGATACCCGCCGCACCTATGCCGAGCTGGCGCAGCGCAGCACCCAGCTCGCCGCGTGGTTTCAACAGATCGGCATGCGCCGCGGCGACCGCGTAATGCTCATGCTCAATAACCAAGTGGAGCTGTGGGAGACGATGCTCGCCTGCATTCGCGGCGGCTTCGTACTCAACCCGGCCACCGCGATGCTCGGGGCGGCGGATCTGCAGGACCGCAGCGACCGCGCCGAGGTGTCTTGGGTGGTGGCTAATCCCGAGGACGCCGAGAAGTTCAACGACGTACAAGGCGAGTTCACCGTGATCCAAACCGGTCCCGGCGGCACCGATGAACCACCGGCGCAACATTCCCACCCCACCGTGCAGTATTCCGAGTCCTTCCATGCGCCGACGGAGTTTGAGCTCAGCGAAGCCACCGGCGCGGACGATACCCTGCTGCTCTACTTCACCTCCGGCACCACCTCCAAGGCGAAGCTGGTGGAGCATACCCACACCTCCTATCCGGTGGGCCACTTGAGCACCATGTACTGGATTGGGCTCGAGCCGGGGGATGTGCACCTCAATGTGGCAGCCCCCGGCTGGGCGAAGCATGCGTGGTCGAACTTCTTCGGCCCCTTCATCGCCGGGGCCACCATTTTCCTCTATAACTATGCGCGCTTCGACGCCGCCGCCCTGATGCAGAAGATGGACGAGGAGAAAGTCACCAGCTTCTGTGCCCCACCGACCGTGTGGCGCATGCTGGCCCAGGCCGAGCTGGATCTTCTCACCACCCCGCCACGGAAGGTGGTGGCCGCCGGCGAGCCGCTGAACCCAGAGCTGATCAGCCATGTGGAAAAGAAGTGGGGTGTGACCATCCGCGATGGATTCGGCCAAACCGAGTCCTCGCTGCAGATCGCCAACTCCCCCGGTAATCCCGTGAAGGCTGGTTCTATGGGCCGGCCCATGCCCGGCTTCGAGATCGTATTAAAAGACCCCGCCACCGATGAGCAGGGCGATCATGGAGAAATCTGTATCTCCCTCGACCCCCGCCCCGTGGGGCTGACCCCAGGCTATTATGGCGATCCCGCGAAAAATGCCGAGACCTTCCGCGAAGGCTTCTACCACACTGGCGATATCGCCGAGCGCGACGAGGACGGCTATATCACCTATATTGGCCGCGCTGATGATGTGTTCAAGGCCTCGGACTATCGCCTCTCCCCCTTCGAACTCGAATCCGCGGTGATCGAACATCCGGCCGTGGCCGAGGTGGCGGTGGTGCCCTCCCCCGACCCGATTCGCCTCGCGGTACCCAAGGCCTATGTGATTCTCGCGGCCGGCTATGAGCCCACCGCCGAGACTGCGGAGAGCATTCTGCGGCATTGCCGCGCCGCACTCGCCCCCTATAAGCGGATTCGCCGCCTCGAGTTCCACGATCTTCCCAAGACCGTTTCCGGCAAGATCCGGCGCGTGGATCTGCGGCGCCGCGAGATGGACATTCACCAGGCCGATGCCGGGGCCTCCACGGTCGCCACAGAGTGGGCCGATAGCGACTTCCCCTCCCTCAAGGGCTAAGAGCGACCCCGCTGCTTAGTTACTTGGACGCACGCACCACGCGCCCATCCGAATGCTCGGAGTGGGCACGTGGTGTGCCAACGCGGCGGGTTTTAGCGGTGAGTGAACTCGGCGTCGCGCTTGTTCACAAAGGCGTCCATGCCTTCCTTTTGATCCTGGGAGGCGAACGCCGAGTGGAAGACGCGGCGCTCGAAGAGCACGCCTTGCTGCAGGGTGGTTTCGAAGGCGGCATTGACCGCCTCTTTGACCATCGTGGCGGCAACGAGAGACTTCGCGGCGATCTCCTCGGCCACTGCGAGCGTTTCCTCCAGCAAAGACTCCGTGGGCACCACGCGAGAGACCAAGCCGGCACGCTCAGCTTCCTCCGCATCCATCATCCGCCCAGTCAAGCACATGTCCATGGCCTTGGACTTGCCCACCGCGCGGGTGAGCCGCTGGGAACCGCCCATTCCGGGCAGTACGCCCAGCTTGATCTCCGGCTGCCCGAAGCGGGCAGACTCGGCGGCGATAATGAAGTCGCACATCATGGACAGCTCACAGCCGCCGCCGAGGGCATAGCCGCTCACCGCGGCGATCACGGGGGTTCGCACGGCGGTGAGCCCGTCCCACTCGGCAAACCAGTTGCTGCGGTACATGTCGGTGGCGGATTGCTCGGCCATCTCCTTGATGTCCGCCCCCGCAGCAAAGGCCTTCTCCGATCCGGTGATCACGATGCAGCCGATGGCATCGTCCGCGTCATAGGCTTGGGCCGCGGCGACGACCTCGCGCATGGTGGCATCGTTGAGGGCGTTGAGCGCCTTGGGGCGATTGAGGGTAATCAGGCCAACACGGCCTCGGGTCTCGCACACAATAGTCTCGGTCATGGCTCTCCTTCGAGTTCAGAGTAATAGGTATTTTTATTGGCTCGCTCGTGGGCAACGTCCCTCGAGAAACGCGCCACGACGGTGTATCTGCCACGATACGCACAACTGGCAAGCGGGCGCGTCGCCCCTGCTCATCGCGTGTGGGCGGCGCTTATAGAGCACGGAATCTTCCATCAGCGATCGCACCCTATGTGGCGCGCTCGATCAGCAGGGCCTCGCCTTGGCCGCCACCGCCACAGAGGCTCACTCCCGCCCGCTGGCCCCGCCCGGCGTGCAGCGCATGAGCGGCGTGCACCACCAGCCGCGCCCCCGAGGCACCGATCGGATGGCCGAGAGCAATCGCGCCCCCATCGGGATTGAGTACCGCAGGCTCGATTCCCAGCACTCGCGCCGAGTGCACGGCCACCGCAGCGAAGGCCTCGTTGATCTCCACCCAATCGAGATCCCTCGCCCGCCAGCCTTGGGCTGACAATGCGGTCAGTAATGCCTGCGCGGGCTGTTCCTGAAGGGAGTTATCTGGCCCCGCGACCTGCCCGTACGCTTTCACGACCGCAAGGACAGTCCAGCCCTGCTGCTCGGCGATACGCCGCTGGGTAAGCACCACCGCCGCGGCCCCATCGGAAATCTGTGAGGAATTGCCCGCCGTGAGCGAGCCCTCGGCAGCAAAGGCGGGACGCAACCGCGCGAGGGTATCGGCCGTGCACTCGGGGCGGATCCCCTCATCCTCGCTGAGCAGAATCTCCCCCTCGCGGGAAGATGTGAGAACGGGAACGATCTCGGCATCGAAGCGACCTTCCGCCGTGGCGCGGGCGGCGCGCTGATGCGAGCGGGCGGCCATCTCGTCTTGCTCCTCGCGGCTCGCGGGATAGCGCTGCGCGTGCGATTCCGCGAGCTCCCCCATGGAGATGTGCAGGTCGGCCGCACTCAGCCCATCGTGACTCATGTGATCGAGGGTATGCAGCGGGCCAAAGGTGGTGCCCCGCCTGCTGCCCATGAGTAGATGCGGGGCCTGGGACATGGACTCCATGCCACCAGCCACCACCACCTCCAAATCCCCGAGCCGCAGCATGCGGGTGGCGTCGATAATCGCGCTCAAACCGGACAGGCATACTTTATTCACGCTCGTGGTGTGCGCCCGCGGAGAGATGCCGGCAGCGAGTGCCGCCTGTTTGGCAGGGTTTTGCCCCACCCCCGCACTGAGCACATGCCCGAGAATCACTGCATCGACCGCGGCGGCGGGAATAGTCGCGCTCTCGAGGGCGTGGCGCATGGCGATCGATGCCAACGAAGGCGCGCTGAGCTGCGATAGCGCGCCGAGCATACGGCCGGTAGGGGTGCGCGCAGCGCCGACGATGACGATGTCTGTATCCGCGATGATTGTCATGGGGCCTCCCAGTGGAGAAACGAAGGGTGTACGGTATAGCTTCCTATCGTACCGCCCCTATGAGATCCACGCCACAGCTTTGTGTCTACTTCCTGGAACGCCAAAGGGCACAGCCTCCGCGATGGAAGGCTGTGCCCCTTATGCTTTTATTAATCACGTGACGCTTGTCGACGCATTCTCCTAGTCGCGAGTACGCAGTCGAACCAAGACGAGCGTGCCGCCGAGGAAGATCATCACGAGAGCGATGATGCTCATGGTGATCACCGAGGCGCCGGTATTAGCCAGGCCGTGGCGCTTTTCTTCCTTAGCTGCCGACTTCGAGGGAGCCGCGGTGGTGTGAGGCACCGTGGTGTGAGGTGCGGAACCCTGAGTACGGATCGGCTTCTCGGCAGTGGAGGTACCGGGAGCGGCCACCGAGCGAGTCGTGGAAGACGGGGTGGTGGATTCGGAGGTCTCGGAGGTCACAGAGGTGGTCTCCTCCGGAGTGGAGGTATCGGACTCGGTGGTCTCGGACTTCTCCTGCTCGCGCTCGGTCTCCTTAGCCGGCTCGTCCTTCTTCGGCTCGTCCTTCTTCGGCTCGTCCTTCTTCGGCTCGTCCTTCTTGGGCTCCTCGGGCTTAGCGCACTCAGGGCTCTTCGGGCAGGAGGGCTTTACCGGAGCCTGGGTGGGCTTTTCCGGAGTCTGGGACGGCATCGGCTCTTCAGAGGTGGTCTGCTCAGGCACAACGGGGGCGGACTTAACAACGATCGTCTGTGCGCGATCCTCGCGGTCCTGGTGCAGAACCTCGTGCCCACCTTCGACAGCCTCGCCGGCTTCGGTGCGTACTGCCTTTTCAAAGACAACGTAGGAGTGGCCGGGTTCCAGGGCGACCTTGCCGAAATCAACCTTGACGCTGCCCTTAGCCTCGCTCACAGTCTCCACCTTGGTGGCCTTAGCGACAACACGATCATCGCCTAGGTCCATGAGTTCACCGGTGAAGGTGTACTCCTTGCCCTGCTCAAAGCCTTCGTAGTCAATGGTGTCGACCACGTGCACTGCCTCGTCCACCTCGGCGGCGGAAAGTTCCACGGCTGCGTCTGCGGAGGCCTTTTCGCCCTCAACAGAGACGGTGGTGCGCATAGCGGAGGGGGTGCGCTCCTCCTCTTTCTGGGTCTCCTTCTTGTTATCGTCCACGACCACGCGCTCGCCATCCTTGCCGTGGGTCATCTCCACGGTAAGCAGGTTCTGGAAGGCTGCCGCATCGACGGTGCCCGCACGGCGCGGGGTCTGATCAGTCACATAGACGCGGATAACGGCGTCGTCCGGGTGCTGCTCCAGCTGCACCTCGGGATCTTGGCCGACAAGGGCGGCAGCGGCGCGAGCCACATTGAAGTTCTGGGCAGCGATGTCATCGACGGCAGCAAAGGACTGAGCGTCGGGCTCCTTGGTGCCACGGGCGGTGAACATGCTATCGGTGTAGCGCCATACAGCGAGCTGGGTGGCGTGGTAGAAGTCGCCATCGTTGAGGCCGAAGCGATCCTTGATACCAGCTGCATCGAAGCCGTAGCCATTGTAGATGGTGCGCAGAATGGCATCGTTGAACTCGTCGCTGTTGTCGAAGGCCGAGCTTGTCCCGGAACCGGGCTTGTTGGAGGCCTCGAGCAGATCATACGACGAGGTCATGCGTACCGGATAGTTCGACTCGCCAGAGGTCGGGGGCTGCAGGCGCTGGTTGAAGCAGAATGCCACCTCGCCGTCGCTATCGGCAACGTTCTGTCCGGTCCACTCGGTGACACGGTAGTGGCTGAATGGTTCCTCAGCGCTGAAGCCGCGGTAGTCCTGCTCCTCGGCGTGAGCGGTAGCCGGGAGGCCCACCGCAATAACTCCCATGAGCAAGGTGATGGCGACCAGCACGGCCGCCCAGCTTGTTCTTAAAGCGTTCAATGTTCTCCTGCTTTTCAGTATTCGATCCGGCAGCGATCCGAGCGGATAGGTGTACCGCCCGTGGACACCGGGATTGCTTTTTGAGCCATAACACATACATCCCGCTTACACGTGGGATGTCTATGGCGATGAAGTGGAAATCTAATACCTTTTTCAGGCTGCGGCAAGCCTGCACTGTTTACAACATTTATTCTTGTTGAAATGTCCACTTTTTAGCCTCACCCCTGGAAAGATGCCCGATCGGACACTAATAATGTGGTAAACCGCAGATGGAGCGCTATTTTTGCAGCACACAGGCTCGACCGGAAAGCCTACTTAGGTCACGGATTGGTAACTATCGGAACCGTTCGCCACATCAGTGAATGACCCGACCATGGACGCGCCTTACATATATAGATCGAGTGTCATGCGCCCTGCGTATGGGCTTTTTTATCGCCCCACCAGCACATATAAAGATGGTCACAGACATGGAGGTCCGATGAGTGGGACCTGTCACAGTCTAGAATATACTGTGTTTTAGCTTATACCTACCTGTCGGGCGGCCTGAATAAGCTCTACAGAGACCTAGATGTGCCCTAGCTTCGCGATAAGCGGACGATGAACGCGAGATGATCTGCGTTCCCCACGGCCATCGTGGAACAGCTCCGAACATGAAACTCGGGAGAGACGAAGATGTGATCAATGGGGGTGCGTAGGGGGTGGCTCTGCCATGTGGAGCCAAAGGGAACCTGGGCAGGCCAAGTCCCCACTGCATTCCGTCCGCATACTTCGCTTGCGGCTATGAGCCGCTCTCGCTGGGTCAGCGGGCCGTGGCGGAGGGTGGCATTGAAATCACCGGCGAGGAGCACGGGGCCGGGGAGTTTCTCCCCATAGCGTATGAAGGCCTGCGTCTGCTGCCGCCACTGCTCCATGAGAAACGGTACTGGTGGCACGGGGTGCACGCCGGCTACATGGAAGCTCTGCCCCGTATGGGGGGTGATAATCGCCGCCTCCGACTCTAGGTCAAAGGAAGGGACCTCGGCTGGGGCGACCGAGCCGAGGCGCGGATGCACAAGTACCTGGGTGGCCGCCGGCCCCCGTGCAGAGTGCTCAGGGGCGGGACCGATAAAAGCCTGCTCAAATTCGCTGCCCTGCACCGCAGCGACCACACGGGATCGCTCTGCTTCCGGCAGGACGACGATATCGGGGTCCGCTGCAGCCACGAGAGCCTGAAAGCCGGCGGCAGACAGTGTGTTTTGGCTGTTTAAGGTGACCACAGTCAGCTCAGGGGCCGCATCCGGCGGCGGTGCAGGCAGGCTGCCACGAGCAGGCGCAGGCACTGGAACCACGACCAACACGGTCGCCAACGCCACCGCTATCACACCCGCTATCGCCTCGAGAATCCGGAAGGCGGTGCGGCGCCGCAACAGCGCCTGGAGCAGCAGAACGAGGCCGCACACGAGCCCGCCTGCAGCCATGAGATAGGGAAAGGCGATCAGCTGGGCGCCGCCGAGGCGAGTACTCAGCCAGCGCGCGGGCGCCCAGTGGGGAAAGAGGATGACGAGACCACAGGCCCCGAGCAGACTCCACAGGGCGAGCTGCACCAAGACAGCGCCGGCCCTTCTCATCAGCGACACCCCTTAATTCTTAACTCATGCGATTATGGGTGTGCCCCTAATTTTGGACAGAGCGTTGATAGCCCACGGCATTGTCCTGCTCATTCCAGTAGAGCAGCACTTTATCACCGCCCTCGCCAGCACGGTAGGTGACGTCGACACTATAGCCTTCTGGATCGGCCGCGAGCTCCTCAATCATGTGCGGGCTACCCTCATCGCGGCCCACGTACTCGCCGGCGTGAAAGAGCAGCAGCACGGACTCAGCATTCTCTAGGGGCTTATCGGCCTCGTCCACGCGGGCATAGGTGAGATCTGTGCAGGCATTCCAGTTGGAATCCCCCTTGAAAGACCAACTGCCTTCTTCCTGGTTGATCTGGGCCACCGCGCGGTGCACCGCATCGGCATTCGGATCCACGGCGCACTCATCGTTGCTATCCGTAGCCTCAGTACCGGTGTTTGCGGAGCTATCTGCAGGCGAGACGGAGCTCGAGGCCTCACTGCTCGCCGAGGTCACAGCATTGTCCTCAGCAGCGGAGCAGCCAGCGATTCCGAGCAGCACAACAGAGACGGCAATCGCTAGGCTCGCGCGGACGGGACGCTGACGTGTAGAACTATTCATGCACCTAATTGTGGCATACTGCGGCATTTCTGCCGTGCCCGCAACCGATAGCCACATGGACTGGGCGGTGCAAGGTGGCGTCGATAAGCATCCTGCGCAGGTCGTAGCATGGAGCAGGTGAAACGTTCTTCTATTCGCTGAGAACCTCGCTAGCTCCACACTCTGGTCGGGTGCGGCGGTCACCGGCATCGCGGCGGCGGTTATAGCCAACGTGCACACCGAAATGGATGTGCCAGGTGAGTACCTGCTCGCCCAGTCTTTGTGGTCTGGCGACACCGACGGTGCCGCCGACATGCTGAGCTTCGTGGACACCTCCACCATGACGGCGCTGACCACTACGATCTCCATGATCGCTGATCGTACTGCAAGTGGCCTCAGGCAACTTCTCGCACCACTTGCTTCGCGACTATATCGAATCGCCTGCGGTGCGCGGAATCATCGCGGGATATGTGGGCAACTTGTCTACGCCGTGCTGGTGCTGCGCTCTTTGGACAACGACGTAGAATCCGCGCCACAGCTGGCTATTACCATCTCCATTTTCGGTGTGCTCATCACTTTGGGCACCTTCATCTGGTACGTCTCTCGGGCGGTGGACATGGTGCGGGTAGACGCCATCACTAGGCACTCTACGGAGCGCACTCTCGCCCACGCAGACACCGCACCCCCACCGACACCCCGACCGTACATTTCGACCGTACATTTCGACCGTACATTTCGAGCGGCCCGAACCGCCCAGCCATGCGGCGATGCTGCGCGCGGAGAGCTTCGGCTATGTGCAGCGCGTCGATCATCAATCGGCGGCCGGCTGGGCGAAAGAGCACGAGGCGACAGTAGTGATTGCTGCCCAGTCGGGGGGACCGAATCATCGCTGGACAGCCGGTGGCGATATCGTGGTGCACTACCCAGCACGCCACGCGCGCGATAGACATGCCGGGGCCGGTCTTCCTCTCCGGCGAACGGGGCTCCGGGAGCGCTTTCGCGCTGGGGTTGCGTCAATTGCTCGATAGAGAGATGCGGGCGCTCTCCCCTAGGGTCAACGATCCCACCACCGCTCAGCAGGCGATCAACCAAGCTAGCAGTGTGTTGCGCACACGTGTCACACACCCGCCGCAGCCGGTGGCGCATAAGGACGAAGAGGGGCACTGTGTCCTATGCGCAGCGGAACGCCCTCCCCCCAGGCGGAGCTGCTCGCAGAGTGAGTCTCAGAAATGAGCCGCTATGGAGCTCAGAAGCCGGCCGTCTTGGTGGAATTGCTGTACATGCTGCACATTGTGGGCGAAGAATCCTGCGTTCCGGCCGTACGAGTGGTTGTACGCAAAGAAATCGAGGCGATCACCTAGGCCGCCGAGCAGACCATCGACAAACCCCCTCGATAGGTAGCGCGTGCTGCGCGCTACGGGAGTCGAGAACTAAGCCCTCCGCGTAGTGGCTGGCCATTGGTGGGCCACGTGCCCGCTGGGCCGCACCCACAACGAAGCTCAGCGCAGACGCACAACACCCCTGTCACCCTCCCGCGCTGGCGGGAGGGTGACAGGGGTGTGATGTCTCAGACTATTCCGCTACGCACCGCACGCGGGCGGTCAGGGCGGAAAGAAGAAGCAGACTTTAGGCCTTGGCAGCGTAGTTCTTCACCACGGAGGTGTCCACGGGGATACCGGGGCCCTGGGTAGCGGAAAGGGTTACCTTCTTCAGGTAGATGCCCTTGGAGGAGGCGGGCTTGAGACGCAGCAGCTCGTCGATGAGTGCGCCGTAGTTTTCAGCCAGCTGCTCAGGGGTGAAGGAGGCCTTGCCGATCAGGGCGTGCAGGTTCGCAGCCTTGTCTACACGGAAGGCGATCTTACCGCCCTTGATCTCCTTGACAGCCTTGGCCACGTCGGTGGTGACGGTGCCGGTCTTGGGGTTCGGCATCAGGCCACGGGGGCCGAGGACGCGGGCCACACGACCAACCTTGGCCATCTGGTCCGGGGTGGCGATAGCGGCGTCGAAGTCGGTCCAGCCGCCCTGGATCTTCTCGATCAGATCCTCGGAGCCCACGACGTCAGCGCCGGCCTCCTCAGCTGCGGTGGCGTTCGGGCCAGCAGCGAAGACAACCACGCGCACGGACTTACCGGTGCCGTTCGGCAGGGAGACGGTGCCGCGCACGAGCTGATCAGCCTTGCGGGGGTCAACGCCGAGGCGGACGGCAACGTCCACGGATGCGTCGTACTTGTCAGAGGAGGTGTCCTTGGCCAGCTGGGCGGCCTCGAGCGGAGAGTAGATCCGGCCCTTGTCCACCTTGGACTGGAGCTCCTGGTAACGGCGGGAGTGCTTCTTGCTCATGTTTCACAATCCTTAAAGTTTTTGAAACGTGCGATGGAATGTTGTGGTGTTGATGGGCCGTGAGCGGGCCCTACCACTCGCCTTCCTCATTGAGGGAAGGCGTTGGGCCACCGCGAGGGTGGCCGAGGAGGTGTTACTTGACCTCGATTCCCATGGAGCGGGCGGTGCCGGCGATGATCTTGGCTGCAGCCTCGATGTCGTTGGCGTTGAGGTCCGGCTTCTTGGTGGTGGCGATCTCCTTGCACTGATCCCAGGTCACAGAGCCGACCTTCTCAGTGTGGGGAACGCCGGAGCCCTTCTTCAGGCCAGCGGCCTTCAGCAGCAGCTTGGCTGCCGGCGGGGTCTTCAGCACGAAGTCGAAGGAGCGGTCCTCGTAGACGGTGATCTCCACCGGCACGATGTTGCCGCGCTGGGCCTCGGTAGCAGCGTTGTAGGCCTTGCAGAACTCCATGATGTTGACACCATGGGCACCCAAGGCCGGGCCGACCGGGGGAGCCGGGTTAGCGGCGCCAGCCTCGATCTGCAGCTTGATAAGGCCAGAGACCTTTTTCTTCTTCTTAGCCATGTTTCTTTACCTCTTCCGTGGTACCGCACCGCCGACAGCGGGTACTGGCTAGTTTCAACCCGCCCGTATGTGGCCGATGCGTCCGGATGCCGAGCTTTACTCAGCCACCGGGGATTATTGACAGTATGTTCTGCGTGTGTGCGCCAGCGGCCCACGCCGCCGCGCCCTCGCTGCGCACACCACGAAGGCCTACACAGACACGCGAAGGAAAAGTTTACACCTTCGCGCAGGTCAGACCAAATAGGGGCCCTGGCCCCGCTGCAGCACAGCCGGGCCAGGGCCCACAGTGGTCTAGTTGACTTTTTCCACCTGGTCGAAGGTGAGCTCCACCGGGGTCTCACGACCGAAGATGGACACCAGCGCCTGCAGCTTGCCGTTTTCGGCATCGATCTCGGAGATGGTGGCGGACACGGTGGCCAGCGCGCCGGTAAGAATGGTGACGGCCTCGCCGACCTGGTAGTCCACTTCCACGGGGGCCTGCTTCTTACTGGGCTGTGCCACAACCTGCTCGCCGTCCTTGGAGGCGGTCGGCTGCTCGCCCTGCTCGCCCTCCACCGGGGTGGTCTCCTGCGGCAGCAGGAACTTGGCCACGTCGCGGTGCTTCACTGGAGTGGCATGCCCCTCGTTGCCCACGAAGCTGGTCACGCCCGGGGTTTCACGCACCACGGACCAGGAGCGATCGTCGATGTCCATGCGCACCAGCACATAGCCCGGCAGCAGCTTGCGCTTCACGCGCTTGCGCTGACCGTCGCGGATTTCCACGACCTCCTCGATGGGCACGACGACTTCGTAAATGAAGTCCTCCACCTCCAGAGTCTGGGCACGCATGTCCAGGTTGGTCTTCACCTTGTTCTCGTAGCCGGAGTAGCACTGAATGATGTACCACTGGCCCGGCTTCTTCTTCAGTTCACGAATGAACTTACGCAGGCGAGCCTTGTACTCGGCGAGAGAATCATCGTTTTCGGCAGCGGCCTGATCGGCCACGGCAACATCCGCATTGAGCGCGTCCTCCACGCCCTCCTTTTCGGCGGCGGCGCGCTCTTCTGCGCTCTCCTCGCTCTGGTTCTCGAGTCGCTCATCGGCGGCCTGGGCGGCAGTCGCGGCCTGGGCGGCGATCTCGAAGGAGGTGGCGGCACCCTCAGCGGCGGTGCCCACGTTCTCGACGGAGGTGTCTTCTGCCTCTGCGGCGGCACCGGTGGTGTTCTCAGTGTTCTCGCTCATAGTGTCCTTGCTCTGTCTTTCGCGGATATCGGGTATCGGAATGTGCGGCTTTGTGCTCTCATTGCCGCCTGCGGTGCGTTCGCGCCCGTCCTGCGGGCTCCGCACAGCCGCGCAGCCGTGCGGCGCGGGCACTGAGGCAATAAAAGTCCCGCCTTGGCGCTAGTGGCTAAGGCGGGTAAAAGCTATGGGGATCATCCTAGTTAAGGGTTAAGAACTAGGTCAACTCCTCGGGACGCCAGAATGTCGATGCCCCATACGAGGAGGGTCATCACGATGAGGAAGCCGAAGACGATGAGGGTGTAGTTCACCATCTGCTTGGAGGTCGGCCAAATGACCTTCTTCATCTCCTCCACCACTTCGGGAACGAAGTGCATGGGGCCGCCACCGGGCTTCTCGTCTTCATCCTTGGTGGCTACGGCACGCTTGGAGGAATAAGACTCGCTCGAGGTCGTGCTTACGCCGGTGAGCTGTCGCTTGCCCGTGGGCCGCGCGCTCGGTTTGCGATCGTCTGCCACGTTTCTCCTCGATACGACTTTCCAAAAAAGTATTTGCAGGGGCGACAGGACTTGAACCTGCAACCTGCGGTTTTGGAGACCGCTGCTCTGCCAATTGAGCCACGCCCCTTGGCGCGCTGTCGCATTTGCCGCCTGCGGCGGCTCGTGCGCAACACTGCCGATAACTGTAATGACTTCCCTGCAGGAAGTAAAGACACCTACCGGCTACACACACGAAATAAGACCCAACCGAAGATATCGGCTAGGCCTTATCATGCGGTGTGCAGTAGCGGTTCCGAGACTCGAACTCGGGACCTCACGATTATGAGTCGTGCGCTCTCACCAACTGAGCTAAACCGCCCCATTCATATACAACCACCCGCTGCGAGCGGCTATATAAATGAACAGAGCCCCCTGACAGAATCGAACTGTCGACCTTTTCCTTACCATGGAAACGCTCTGCCGACTGAGCTAAGGGGGCTTAGCTTCCCTTATAGGAATCACACTGTGTTGTGCAGTGCGCCTTCCGTTGAAGCCTTATGAAGATTAACCCGAAGCCATGAAAGAACACAAATCTGCACCTCATCGCCCCTTTCTGGACCCATTATGGGGCTTATTACCACCCCATAAGCGCGCACTCACCCCCGCGCGCCGCCCACAGGGCTTATCGACGCCACCCCGCCGCCCCACACACCGCAGCCGCGCAAAGAAAAACCCGAGGCCTCCCATCGGGGAGAACCTCGGGTGATTAAGAGTGCCAGGTAATGGATTCGAACCATTGAAGGCAATGCCGGCGGATTTACAGTCCGCTCCCTTTGGCCGCTCGGGCAACCTGGCGTGCACGCTTGGTGCGGTCACTTACTCTACTATGCGCCCCATATGTTTAAGCAAATCGCCGCCCTGCGCTGGGCGTTTATGCCACTCACGCGCCGCCTAGCGGCTGCTATCCCACGCGTCCGGCGGTGAGCTGCGCCAGGGTGCGTAGCGCCTCGGTGACCTTATTCTGCGGCAGTTCGGACAGCGCGCTTTCCGCCTCGGCGAGGTAGTGCTCAATGTCCTGCTTGGCGCGGGCCCGACCGCCGGAGCGCTCCAGCAGGGCAATGATTTCGGGAACATCCTCATCGGCCACCGGCCCAGTGACACGGGCGCGGAGCTCGTCGCCGACCTCGCCCTCCTCACGCAAGGCGTAGAGCACCGGCAGGGTGAATACTCCCTCGCGCAGATCGGTGCCGGGGGTCTTTCCGGACTGGCTGGAATCGGAGAAGATATCGATGATGTCATCGACGATCTGGAAGACCATGCCCACGGCCTCGCCATAGCGCTCGACAGCCTTGATGTGCTGCTTGTCCGCGCCCGAGTGCAGGGCACCGAGATAGCCGGCGGCGGCGATGAGTACACCGGTCTTTTCGCGGATCACGTTGAGATAGTGCTCCACCGGATCACCGCCGCGCGGGCCCACTGTTTCGCGCATCTGTCCGGTGACGAGCTGCTCAAAGGTGGTGGCGAAGTGCTGCACGGTCTCGACGCCGAGCTGGCCCATCATGCGGGAGGTATAGGCCAAAAGGATATCGCCGGCGAGGATCGCCACCGAGTTATTCCAACGATGGTTGGCGGATTCGACACCACGCCGCTTCTCGGCTTCGTCCATCACATCGTCGTGATAGAGGGTGGCCAGGTGGGTCATTTCCACGATCGCGCCGGCGCGCTGCACGTTGAGGCTGCCGGGCTCGGGCCCATATTGCGAGGCGAGCAGAGCGAACATGGGGCGGAAACGCTTGCCCCCTGCTTCGAAGAGATGCGCCACCTTATCGGCGACAAAGTCGGCGCCGCTGGCGACGTCGTTACGCAAAAGTTCCTCGACGTCCTCCATCTTCTCTGTCACCCAGGCACTCAGCTCTGGATCTCCCAAGTCAAGACGGGGAATCGAGCCTTGAGATGCGGTGACCTGCACCCATTGCTCGTTGTCTTGCGAGCCCACGGCTGTACCGTTACTCATACTTGGTTGTCCTCGACCTTCGTTGGCTGCTGGGGGGGGGGCTGTTTCTGAGAGTAGGACGTCCACACTTCTCAGGCGCTTTTAATCTACAGATGATAACCGTAGTCTACGTTCGGGGGCTATCTACAGTCGACGCCCACTTCAATGCCACAATAGGTGCGTGGCCCATCCTGATGTTGCAGTAGACGTTCTGATCGTGGGCGCGGGTCCCACCGGCTCCGCGGCCGCCTATCATGCCGCCCATGCGGGGCGCTCCGTGTTGCTTATCGACGCCGCCTCCTTCCCTCGCGATAAAACCTGCGGCGATGGCCTGACCCCGCGCGTCATCAAGGAGCTGCGCGCGCTGCAGCTGGCCGAGGAGGTCACCGCCCACTACCGCAATCAGGGCTTGTTCCTGCACGGCTATGGCGGCGATGTGCAGGCCCCGTGGCCGGACAGCGGCTTCGGGCGTATCGGCTCGGCCATGAAGCGCCGCGATTTCGACACCCTGCTCTTCCGGCATGCCCAGCAGCAGGACGGGGTGAGCACGTGGGAAAACGCCGAGGCGCAGCGCGCCCATATCTACGGCGGCCGCATTGAGCGCGTCGAGGTGCGCTATCAGGACGAGCTCCGCGTGGTTACTCCGCGCATGGTGCTGGTGGCTGATGGGGTGCGCTCCTCCTTTGGCCGGCAACTGGGCCGCCAGTGGCACCGCGACCAGGTTTTTGGCATTGCGGCGCGCGCCTATTGCACCACGCCCCGCGGCGACGATCCCTGGATGCACTCGCACGTGGAACTCTGCGATGAGCAGGGCACGGTCCAGCCTGGCTATGGCTGGATTTTCCCGCTCGGCGGCGATGAGGTGAATATCGGCTGCGGGGCACTCTCCACAGCGAGCCGACCGGCCCAGATCAACACCAAAAAGCTGCTGGCCTCTTATGCCGAGCAGCAGCGCCAGCAGTGGCAGCTCGACGCCCCACGGGAGATCGCCTCGGCACTGCTTCCCATGGGTGGCGCGATCAGCTCCGTCGCGGGCAAGAACTGGATGTTGCTTGGCGACGCCGCCGCGCTCGTCAATCCCCTCAATGGAGAGGGAATTGACTATGGCATGGAATCAGCGCGGCTGGCGGTGGAGTTGCTGCAGCACAGCAGCACTGTCCGCGAGGAGTGGCCGCGGCTGCTGCGCGAGCACTATGGCGAGAGTTTCCGGCTGGCGCGACGGCTCGCGCGCGTGCTCACCTATCCGCAGTTTCTGCCGATGGCGGGCCCGCTGGCGATGCGCGGGCTCGGCGGCCGGGTGCTTATGCCGGCGGCGGCTCGTTTGATGGGCAATCTCATCACCGAGTCCGACCGCGACCTCGTGGCGCGGGTGTGGCACGGCGCCCAGCATTGCTTGGGCTGGGTGGACGATACTCCGCTCTGGAGTTAACGGACGCCGCTACTCCGGTTTGATAGCGGAATGCAGGGCGGTGATGCCGAAGGTGAGGTTGCGCCAGCCGCATTCGCTCCACCCGGAGCGATTGATGGCGGCGGCAAGCTCTTCCTGGTTGGGCCAGGCGCGGATGGATTCCGCCAGATACTCATAGGCCTCGGGGTTAGAGGAGACTGCGCGCGCCACCGCGGGTAGCGCCCGCATGAGATATTCCTTGTACACGGTGGCAAACACCGGCACGGTGGGGGTGGAGAACTCGGCCACGGTGAGCCGGCCACCCGGTTTGGTCACGCGCGCCATTTCTTCTAGCCCGGCGCGAAAATCCTGGATGTTGCGCAGCCCGAAACTGATGGTCACGGCGTCGAAGGTGTTATCGCGGAAGGGAAGGTGCATGCCATCGCCGACAACCTTCGGCACGGCGCGATGGCGTCCCGCCTTGAGCATGCCCTGGGAGAAGTCGCAGGCCACCACCCAGGCTCCGGACTTGCTCAGCTCGACGGTGGACACCGCCGTTCCCGCGGCGAGATCCAATACCTTTTCTCCGGGCTGGAGGTTGAGGCGCTCGCGGGTGCGGGTGCGCCAGTGCCGGTCCTGGCCGAAGGAGAGCACGGTATTGGTGATGTCGTAGTTTTTGCCGACGTCATCAAACATGCGCGCGACGTCTTTGGGCTGCTTGTCCAGATTTGCCTTAACCACGCCTGCAGAGCTTACCCGAGCCGCTCTCTCCGCTGGCGGGGCGGCCGCGGCTGCGGCACCGCCGGTCTAGCGGCGCCCCCGCTATTTGCGCGCCGGGGCGTGCACGGCCTGCTCGTAGTGCTCGAGGAGCTGGTCGACCAGCGCCGCCCACGTGCGCGGCTCCACGGAGCGGCGGGCGTCTTCTCGCAAGGTGGGCAGGTGCATGAGGCAGCGGTCGGTGGCCAGCTCGAGTTGCTGTTCAAAGCTCTCGACGTCGAGCAGATAGCCGTTATAGCCATCGGTGACAAGATCGATGGGCCCGCCGGCGCGCGGGGCAATGGTGGGCACTCCGCTGGCTTGAGCTTCTTGGATGGTCTGGCAGAAGGTTTCGAACTCGCCGGGGTGCACAAAGACGTCCATACTGGCGTAGGCGCGGGCGAGTTCGGTACCGGAGAGCGCGCCGGTGAAAATCGCCTCGGGAAGCTGCGCGGACAAGCTGGCCCGCTCTGGCCCATCACCGACGATCACCAGCTGCACATCGGAGCGGTGAGCCAGGGCGCGCAAGCGCTGCACCCCCTTTTCGGCGGCGAGCCGCCCCACAAACCCCACCACATAGCGCGTGTCTGGCCGCTGCTGCAACCAGTGGGCGCGCAGGGCGTGGTCGCGGCGGCGGGGATGGAAGAGCTCGGCGTCCACGCCGCGGCCCCAGCGGTGAATCCGCTGCACCCCGTGCTCCTCCAGCTCGGCGATGGCGGCCGAGGAGGGCGCGAGGGTGCGGGCCGCCTGGTTGTGGATGATGCGCGTCCAGTCCCATGCGGCCACGGCCAGGGGTGTGAGCCGGTAGGTGGTGGCGAAGCCGGCGACATCGGTTTGGTAGACGGCCACGGCGGGAATGCCCAGCTGCCGCGCCGAGAAGGAGGCATAGCCGCCGAGGACGAAGGGCGAGGCCAAGTGGATGACGTCGGGGGCGAAGGAGCGCAGGGCGTGGGTGACGGCCGGCACCGGCACGCCGATGGGCAGCGAGTTAATCAGCGGCATGCGCACGGTGGGCACCCGCACGATCTGCGCGCCCGCATAGGAGGGGATCTCCTCTTGGAACTCGCGCGCCCCCGGCGCGATCACGATGGCTTCATGCTCGCCCTCGATATGCTCCAAGATGCGAAGGATGGAATTGGTGACTCCGTTGACATTGGGCAGGAAGGATTCCGCGACTATTCCGATGCGCATGCCGGTTAGTGTGCCTTGCTCGTCTTCCGTACGGGTTGGCTCAGGGTATCGAGTGCCCGAATTTTTGATGAATGCCCAATAAACCACCACAGGCCCGCGCCGATAGCGCTCGCGACGGTGAATACCGACAGCGCCGGAATCACCGCCAGGGTCCAGTTCCGCCCCTCTACCTTCACCAAGTCGGGGTTAGCGGTGGAGTAGTTCACCCACACCCGCTGCCCCACTCCCAGATCCGAGGGATACAGCAGCCCGGATGGCGGGACGTGAAAGATGCCGCGCTCGTCTTGAAACTCCACGGTGGTGCGCAACCAATCCTCGTTGGTGACCCGCGCCAGCGCCCGGCCGGGGTTGGAGGAGATAGCGTGATCGTTCATGATGGCGGCACCCACCATGCCGATGCTCATCAACACCACGGCCCCATAGAGCACGATGACGAGCTGGCGGAGGCGGCGGGCGATCATTTCTCCCACTCCACCTTGTCCTGCAAGCGCCGCTGCAATTCGCGACGGGTCGCGCGAGTCGTGCGAGCCTCGATCACCTCGATACCATCGGTGCCGCGCTCCGCAGTCTCGGCGAGGGCGTCGATAAGCTCCTGCACGCTCTCCACCCGGCGGTGCTGCACCCCATATCCCGCGCACAGCGCCTGCAGGTCCACATCGTGCGGGGTACCGAAGGCGGTGTCGAAGACCTCACGGTGTGCTTCTGCACCCTGCTCGAGGGTTTCAAATATCCCGCCGCCATTATCGTTGGCCACCACGATGGTGAGGTTTTCCGGTCGCGGCGAGTCAGTGGGAATAAGCAGCCCGCCGATATCGTGCAGGAAGGTCACATCCCCCAGCAGCGCCACTGTCCGCGGGGCCCGCACGACGTCTTTCTCGCGGTGCTGCCGCGCTAGGGCCACGCCCACAGCCTGGGCGGTCGAGCCATCGATCCCAGCGGCGCCGCGGGGCGAATAGGTATCCACCCCGTCAAAGGGCAGCCCCACCATGCTGGCATCGCGCACGGGATTGGAGGCACCGAGGAAAAACCCATCGCCCACCGCGAGGGTATCGGCCACAGCGGCGGCGGCATGCAGCCCGCTAAATCCCAGATCCTCCTCGGCGAGGGTATCGCGCACGGCCTCGGCGGCGCGGCTCGAGGCGGCGTCGACAAGCTCCAGCCAGCCCTGGCTGATCTCGCCGCTGACGCGCACGCTGCTCGCCACTTCGGTGGCACCACCCCACGGATCGGTGTAGCTCTCGCCGCGGGTGAGCACCGTGGTGCGCACCCCCAGCCGCATCAGCGCCAGCACATCCCGGTGCAACGTCGGATGGCCGACAATAATGACGTGCTCGGGACGGGCGATCTCCACCCCGCTGAGCAGCACATTCGCCGCCAAAGGATGTACCGGATGGAAAGGGGCGGGGGCGCTGGGCTCGGCGATCGTGGGCGCATCCTCCAGCCCCTCCACCGCCCACGCACCATCACCGGCGATCACCAGCACCTGCGCGCTCAGATCCACGTCCACCACACCCCAATCGCGCGGCTTCGGGCTTATCGACGCCGCCCTCGTCCCCGCAACCACCGGCTCTGGGGTGGCCTCCGGCACCAGCGGTATATCGAAGGCGATGTTGATATGAGCCTGCCGACGCTCCGCGAGCGCGCGCCGAAGCATGGCCTGGGCTGTGTCCGGGCGGGTGGACTCGCTAATAGCTACCGTGGGCGTGACGGTGGAAAACAGCCCGTGCTGCACGATGGTTTGGCTGGCGCCGGTACCGACGAGCCGGGAGGGGCGATCGGCGGAGATAATAGCCAGGGGAACATCGGCGTGATGCGCCTCGATCATCGCCGGCAGACAATTGGCCACGGCCGTGCCCGAGGTCATCACCACCGGCACCACCCGGCCAGTCACCCGCGCCATCCCGAGTGCGGCAAACGCCGCATCCCGCTCATCGAGGCGCACATGCAGCCGCAGCCCCTGCGCCGCCGCGAGCGCAAGGGATAAAGGAGCATTCCGAGAACCCGGACACACCACCACATCGGTGCAGCTCAGAGCAAGTTCTTCAACGATGGCGCGCGCAGTATCCCAAGATGTCATAGCCCTAATTCTAACCAGCACGCCGCAATGCGCTTGAGCCACCAATCCCGACGCTCTGGCGGGGCGGCCAGCTCCTCCAATCGCGCGGGGTCCGGGCTGAGCGGCGCGGTGGAAATCATTCCGCCCACGATCTCTCGCGGAGCGACAACATCCTCGATAAACAGCTGGCTGGTAGCCAGCCCCGCCGCGCACTCGGGTGCCACCGTGGCGGCGGCCACCACCCCGGAATTCATCCCCACCGCAGTGTCGAGGGCGGAGGCGATTCTGATCCCCATGCCGTGCTGGGCCATGAACTCGGCCACTCGCTCCACCTGGGCCACCCCGCCCATCGGCGCCACCTTAATCACCGCATAATCTGCGGCCCGACGGCGGGCAATCTCATATGGATCCTCCGCCTTGCGGATGGACTCATCGGCGGCGATGGGCACATCCACCCAGCGGCGCAGCTCCTCCATCTCCCCCACGGTGGCCACCGGCTGCTCCATATATTCCAGCGGCCCAAGATGCTGTGCGGCGGCGATTGCCTCATTCACCGACCAGCCGCGGTTGGCATCGACCCGCAGCGTGGCATCGGGGCGCAGCTGCCGAATGGTGGCGATGCGCTCGATATCCTCAGCCAGGCTCTGGCTCGGCTCCGCCACCTTGACCTTGAGCACCGAACATTCCCGGAAACGGTCCAGCACCTCCGGCAGCTGCTCGGGCCCCACGGCGGGGATGGTGCCATTGACGGGGATGTGGCTGCAGGGTGGCGTCGATAAGCCTGTATAGGCGGCCTCCAACCCAGAAAGTAGCCAGCGAGCAGCCTCCGGCGGCGCGTATTCCGTGAAAGCGGAGAACTCGCCCCAGCCCTGCGGCCCCGCAAACAGCGCGGCTTCGCGCATGGTCACACCCCGGAATTTCACGCGCATCGGCAGCGCCACCACGTGGGTGCGCTCCAGAACCTCATCGAGCGAACACATAGCTTCTAGGATAATGAGGTATGAGCGAGCAACCATTCAACTCTGAACTGTGGCGAGCCGTCGAGGGCTTCGACGATCTCACCGATATCACCTACCACCGGCATGTGGGCACCGACCGAGCCCACGGCATCGTACGCATCGCCTTCGACCGACCCGAGGTGCGCAACGCTTTTCGCCCCCACACTGTCGATGAGCTCTACCGCGCTCTCGACCATGCCCGCCGCACCCCCGATGTGGGCTGTGTGCTGCTCTGCGGCAACGGTCCCAGCGACAAAGACGGCGGCTGGGCCTTCTGCTCCGGCGGCGACCAGCGCATTCGTGGACGCTCCGGCTATCGCTATGCCTCCGGCGACACCGAGGACACCGTCGATGAAATGCGCACCAAGGCCGAGGGCGGACGGCTACACATTCTCGAGGTACAGCGACTCATCCGCACCATGCCCAAGGTGGTGATCGCCGTGGTGGGTGGCTGGGCTGCCGGCGGCGGGCACTCCCTGCATGTGGTGTGCGATATGACGATCGCCTCCAAGCAGCACGCCCGCTTCAAGCAGACCGACGCCGACGTCGGCTCCTTTGACGCCGGCTACGGCTCCGCCTATCTGGCGAAGATGGTGGGCCAAAAACGCGCCCGCGAGATCTTCTTCCTCGGCCGCACCTACACCGCCGAGGACATGTTCCAGATGGGCGCGGTGAACCTCGTGGCCGAGCACACCGAGATCGAAAACGAGGCCATCCAGATGGCCGTGGAAATCAATGGGAAATCCCCCACCGCACAGCGCATGCTGAAATTCGCCTTCAACCTCACCGATGATGGCCTCATGGGCCAGCAGGTCTTCGCCGGCGAAGCCACCCGCTTGGCGTATATGACCGACGAGGCAGTGGAAGGCAAGAATTCCTTCCTCGAAAAACGCGACCCCGACTGGTCCTCTTTCCCCTACTACTACTAAAGGCGCCAGCCGACGGGCCCTGCGGCGCGTGCGGGGCTCTGCAGTGCGCGGGGTTTTGCGGTGTATGCGGGGCCCAGCGCTTTTGAGCTCGGCACCCGCTGTGCTGAACGCACAGCGCTAGAACGCACGCAGCCCGCCAACGCGGAGGTTGGCGGGCTGCGCTTCAGGGGGGGGGTTAAAGGTTAATCATGTGCCCCATCGTTCCCTCACAGGCTTCCTTCATGGCCTCGGAGAGGGTCGGGTGGGTGTGCACGTTGCGGCCGATCTCTTCGGCGGTGAGATCGAAGCGCTGCGCCAGGGTGAGCTGCGGCAGCAGCTCGGAGACATTCGCGCCCACCATGTGTGCGCCCAGCAGCTCGCCGTATTCGCCATCGGCAATCACCTTGACGAAGCCCGCGGGCTCGCCCAGACCTTGGGCCTTGCCGTTGGCGGACAGCGGGAAGGTAGCCACCTTAATATCGCGGTCGGAGAACTTCTCCTTCGCGGCATCCTCGGTGTAGCCGAAGGAGGCAACCTGGGGATTACAGAAGGTAGCGCGCGGCATCATCATGTAATCGCCCAGCTCTTGGGTCTCGGCGTCAGCGATGGTCTCGGCGGCCACCACACCCTGGGCCTCAGCGACGTGAGCCAGCTGCAGCTTCGCGGTGACATCGCCAATGGCGTAGATGTGATCCACATTGGTGCGCATGCGCTCGTCGATAGCGATAGCACCACGATCGGTGAGCTCCACACCGGTGTTCTCCAGGCCGAAGCCCTCAACGCGGGGAGCGAAGCCGATGGACACCATCACCCGATCGACGATGAGGGTGTCGTTCTTCTTGCCGTCCTTGGACTCGACATCCACCTCGACGCTATCGCCGTTGTCGCGCACCTCGGTGGTCTTGTAGCCGGTGAGGATCTTCACGCCAAGCTTCTTGTATTGCTTGGCCATCTCCTTGGATACGTCCTTATCCTCATTGGGCAGGACGCTGTCCATGAACTCGACGATGGTGACATCCACGCCGTAGTTCGCGAGCACATAAGCAAACTCCATACCGATAGCGCCCGCACCCACGATCACCATGGAATCAGGGAGCTCGCTGTCAAGGATCTGTTCCTTGTAGGAGCAGATATTTCCACCCAGCTCCACACCAGGCAGGGAGCGCACCACAGAACCGGTGGCGATAATGCAGTCGTCGAAGATGAGAGTCTTACCCTCATCCTCGCCTTCGGTGATCTCAATGGTGTGGGCATCAGTGAAGGAACCAAGACCATTAATTTCGGTGATCTTGTTCTTCTTCATCAGGTAATGCACACCCTTGACGATGCCCGCGGATACCTTGCGGGAGCGCTTGTGCGCAGCCTCAAAGCTGAAGCTGACATCGCCTTCGATACCGAAGGTCTTCGCCTCGTGGTTAAAGGTGTGGGCCAGCTCTGCGTTCTTCAGTAGGGCCTTGGAGGGAATACAGCCAACATTGAGGCAGACACCGCCCCAATACTGCTTCTCAACGACCGCAACCTTCTTGCCAAGCTGGGCTGCTCGAATGGCGGCGACATAGCCTCCGGGGCCAGCGCCAAGTACTACAACATCATAATGATCAGACACGTTAATAAGGATACGTGGTTTAGTCCGCCACCGTCGACGTTTGAGACAAAGCTACCCACCACCCAAGGCCACACCCCACCGCTTGGGGGCAGTGGGACGGCTTCGGTGGTGGGTAGTGGGCTGCATAGTCGAGGCCCCGCCGCGCCTTGTGCGCCGCGCGTTCTCGACTCTTAGTGCTTAGAACAGATCAAGGTCCACAACGATGTCGGCGAGCTGGGAGGAGCCAGCGTTGAGGAACTGGCCGAGCGCGGTGTTGATAGCTACGAGAATCTCTTCGTTCATAAAACGTCCTTATGTCCTATATATATTCTTTTGCGGTGCGGGCTAGACGACGGTGACTATCTGCTCGCCGTGGCACCGCTACAACAGTACCGGGCACCAGACGAGCGGCCTGTACAGAAGAATAGACCACTCGGCGCCATGTTCCTAGGGGCAATTCTATGACTGGTGTGACAGTCCGGATATGGGGAACCACACTCGTAACTCTTTCCAATACGGCGGGAACAGCGTAGTCTTATCGTTGCCTAAAATCTGATTCAGAATTGACATGGGGTTTGTATGACGTTTCGTTTCGTGGCGCCGCTCGTGGCGGCCACCATCGCAGCAGCTGGATTGATCGCACCGACCGTGGCCGTGCCCACCGCCACGGTGGCGACGGCCGCTGAGGCCGCACAGGTACACGAGGGCCCCACCCCAGGGTTGGAGACAGCACCGGCGTGGCGGGACAAGGTGAACTCCACCCCCAACATGAAGGAAATGTGGGCCTTCTCCCCGGCGATGAACCGCAATGTGCCCCTCGTGGTCATCACCCCGGAGGATACCTCCACTCCCCGCCCCACCCTGTACCTGCTCAATGGTGGCGATGGCGGCGAGGGCCGTGCCAACTGGGTGATGCAGACGGACGTGGCCCAGTTCTATGCCGATAAGAATGTGAATGTGGTCATCCCCATGGAGGGCCGCTTCTCCTACTACACCGACTGGGTCAACCCCGAACAGCCGAAGCTTGGCGGCACCCAGCTGTGGGAGACCTTCCTCACCCAGGAGCTTCCCGCCCCGCTGGAGTCCGAACTTGGCGCCTCTGGTGAGCGCGGCATTGCGGGCATGTCTATGTCCGCCACCAGCTCGCTGCTGCTGGCCCAGCACAACCCGGAGCTGTACCAGGCTGTTGGTTCCTTCTCTGGCTGTGCCTCTACCAACGATCCGATCTCTGACGCCATGCTGCGTGTGACGCTCAACCGCGCCAATGTCAGCCCGGATGACATGTGGGGTCCGGTCGGTTCAGAGACGCGCGAATACAACGACGCTGTCGCCCAGGCAGAGTCGCTGCGCGGGCAGGAGATCTACATCTCCAATTCCGCCGGTACCTCCGGTAAGCCGGATATGATCAGCAACCCCCGCTTTGAGAACAACCCCCTGACCGTGGCCAATGTCCAGGTCGTGGGCGGCGGCATCGAGGCCGCCACCAACTGGTGCACCCACCTGCTCAAGGCCAAGATGGACAAGCTCAAGATTCCCGCCACCTTCAACATCCGCGACACCGGTACCCACCAGTGGAGCTACTGGCAGATGGATCTGCGCGACTCCTGGCCCGTCTTCGATCGCGCGTGGAGCACGAACTAAAAGCCGCGCGAGAGACAGCCACGTCTCGGCCCGAAAGAGGCCGTGAGTAACCGCAGCGCCCCGCACACCTTCACGAGGAAGGCCGTGCGGGGCGCTGCCGCGTTCTCTCGCTCTGCTGCGCATATCTCTAGTGGCCCGGGACGAGAGAGGCGCCGGCGAGAGCCGAGCAGGTGAGGAGGCCCCCCGTCCAGGCAACGTTTGGCGCTAGGGCCGATACCCTTGGGCTACTCTCACGGCGCCAGGGAGACGCCTCATAGCACCGTATTCACCACCCGACGCGGCTGCGCCTTCCGCCGCCACCCAAAACCCCACCACCGCTGGCTGCGGTGATGAGGTGTGACGTTCGGGGCTCCTCCGCGCTGTTGGCGGGTCTAGCTGCAGCGCACGATCGGCTGCGGATCATAGACCGTTTGTTGGGTTTCCCGCGAGATCTCTGCCCCAGAGAGGTTGCGAATGATGCGGGTATCAGAGGTGGTGAAGCCGGGAGCGCCGGAGGAGGGCGAGCAGTCATCGCCGGAGAGGCTAATGCGGTGCGGCTGGGTGGGGGCCCAGCGGCCGCCGGAGACCGATTCCACCTCCACTTCCTTGACTCCCTTGAACTCCACAGTGATTTCGTTGCCGTGCACCCACGAGGAAATGAGGACCGGATTCTTTGAGGTGTTCTTGAACTGGAGGTCGATCAATCCCTCAAACACGGTGGCTTCACGGCCGGCTGGGTAGCGGGAGATGTAATAGGAGTGCGGGGTATGCGCCACATCCTCCATACCGGCGAAGTAGGCGGCATTGTAGAGGGTGGTAGCAAATTGAGAAATTCCCCCGCCCACGGCTTTATCGGCACGGCCGTTGAGAATAATGCCGGACTCCACGAAGCCTTGGGCGGCACCCCGCGGTCCGGTATAGCCATTGAGCGAGAAGGTTTGTCCGGGAACCACCACGGCCCCATCGACGAACTGGGCGGTGAGCGCGATATTAGTGCCGGAGGGCCCAGAAAAGTCGCCGGTGGTGAAGGTCGAGACCGTTTCAGAGAAGTTCGCCTGTTGGGCCTGCTCGGTGGTGTAGGTGGCCGGCTCATCCTCATAGGTGGCGTCGAACTCGCGTGGTTCATCGCCGAGGATACGCTGCTCGAGGCCGTCCATCACGGAGTCCCACTGGATGTGCACACCGTCGACGCTCGGAATCACTTCCCCACCGCCGCGGGTGAAGCTGGCGTTTTTCATCTCCACCTCGGTCTCGGAGAGCGTCTCGCCGAGGATGGCGCGGGCGGCCTCCTCATTGTATTCGCTTCGGAGGTGGTCCCCCTCGGGCACGAAAGTGATGACCTCGCCCATGCGCTCCAGCGGAATCTGGCCGGTCGCATCCTCGCGGCCGCGCACGACCACCGGTCCGGACAGCGCCGTGGTGGCATCTCTCTGGGCCGCGGAGCTATCACGCACGGCAGGCTCTTCAGAACTTGCCGATACTTCCACTCCCTTGGTGTCGAGCCACCGCTCCGGCAGGGAGGCCTCCAGTCCCTCGCGGGAAGGATGCTGGCCATTGAGCGGCTCGTCGACGATCACCTCGCCGTTATCGAGCCGGACCGCGGCGTCGCGCGGCGGCCGGGAGAGCTCCTCGCTCACGCGATCCACCCCAGCGGCGAAGGCGGCCTCATCTACGGCGCTCACCACATCAGATTCCTGACTGCGGAACAGCGCAGCGATCTCGCGCACGGGATTGAGGGAGGTGTGCGGGGCCTGGGCCACGGTGCGCTCCCAGTCGGCGGACAGGCCAATCTCGGCGGGCACCACGTGGGTGTCCATCTCGCCAGCGCGCACGGTTATGGGCTTGCCCTCCACCCCTGCGAGGCGAGTGGCAAGCAACTCGCGGGCCTCGGCCTCGCTGAGCCCGCCCACGGCCACGCCGTTGATTTCGCTATTGCGCTGAAGCTTGTCTTTGCCCAGCAGATAGTTCGCCAGCAGCGCTACACACGCCACCGCGAGCAGCCCCACGACGACGAGGAGAGAAATTTTGCGCACATTCACGTTTCTCAACCTTACTAATCGCGCGTATTCTTGGCGATTTCCTATCTCGTCTTAAGCCTGCCTGAGAATATGCATCTAGCCAGTTCAACAGCGCATTGTTCACCTTCAGCGCGACAGAAAAGTGATTAGTGTGACTGTTGTGACGCATGGGTTTTCGCTCTCTGGGGTATGAACAACCGCTCTCCATCACCTACACTGGAAGGGGTTTTGTCATAGATAGATCACGCTCCAGTACCTGCGCGGTGCCGGTGACGTGGCTGTGGCATACATACACAAACGAGACGACGCCGCGCCCGCTCCTCCACCGAGAACGCTGGGCGCGAGATATACGAGAACGAAGGAAGGGGCACTGTCACCGGTGTTTGAATCCACCCAGACGATGCTGGTTGCCTATGACGGTTCGCCGGAATCGCAACGAGCACTCGACTACGCCGCCGCGCTGCTGGCGCCAAAGCACGTGGAGATCATCACCGCGTGGGAACCGCTCTACCGTCAGGCCGCCCGCGCCGCCGGACAGTCGGGAATGAAACTCTCGGATATGCAGTCGACCGATGATGAAACCGACGATCCCGCCTACCAACAGGCGCTAGCCACCTGTCGCGAGGGCGTCCAACGCGCCGAGGAGCTGGGCTTCTACGTGAAGGCACACCTCGTGGAATCGGCTACGTCTATCTGGTCGGCCATCATCGATGCCTCCGAGGACCTCCGTCCCGATGTGATCGTAATTGGCACTCGCGCCGAAACCGGAATACGATCTTTCTTCAGTTCTTCGACGACAGAAAGTATCGTCCACAACACCAACATTCCCGTGTTCGTGGTTCCCCCAGAAGACAATGAGGATTAAACCATGGCTCTTGAATCAGATAGCGTCACTCGCCGCACGATTGGCCCCGCGTTTGCCTCTGCTGTCGTCGGCCTCCTTCTAGGGATGGTTGCAATCCTTGGCCTCTCCATCTTCTCCTCGCAAGACACCGTCCCTCAGTCGCACGCGGTCAATAGCGACGACGCCCTCCTCGGCGGCGTCGAATACGGCACCCGCTAGCCTGCCCTCGCCGGGGCGCTCTCGCCTCCCTTTCTCCCGCATGACCACCACCCTGCGGGCCTCACCCCATGCTCGCGTCCACCTGCTGGCATGGTTATTCGCGGCGCTGTGCTCCTTCGGGTCTGCCTGGGGGCGCACCGCCGCCGACACCAAACTTGATCTGGCACTCAATCCCGCCGGCTTTCTCGCTCGGGCGGTGCGGCCGTGGACCGATGTGTTCCCACTCGGCCAGCTGCAGAACCAAGCCTATGGCTATCTCTTTCCCCAAGGCCTCTTCTTTCTCCTCACCGAGCCACTGCCCGACTGGGTAGCCCAGCGGCTGTGGTGGACCCTCATACTGGGTCTTTCCTTTTCTGGGTTTTATCGCCTGGCCGGCACATTGCGCCTACCGAGCCCTATTCTCGGCGCGGCCGCCTATGCTTTATCCCCGCGGATTCTCACCACACTCGGTGCGATCTCCTCTGAAGCCTGGCCTGTGGCCCTCGTGCCGTGGATCGTAGAGCCGCTCATCCGCGCCAAACCGGCGCTCGGCCGCGCCATCATCGCGGTGGCGTGTCTCGGCGCGGTCAATGCCACCGCCACCATCGCCGCATGTATTCCCGGCGGTTTCGTGCTGCTCTTCCGCCACCGCTGGGTGGACTTCGGCCACTTCCTCATCGGCTCCATTTTGGTGAGCATGTGGTGGCTGGTGCCGCTGGCCACCATGGGCCGGCTTTCCCCGCCTTTTACCGACTACATCGAAAACGCGCACATCACCACCGGCAACCTCAACGGAGTGCAGGTGCTGCGCGGCGCCACCAGCTGGACCCCCTTCGTCGATAGCGAACGCGTCGCGGGACATGTCCTTGCACTCAACCCGATTCTGGTGTTGGCCACCGTCGCGGTGGCGGCCGCCGGTATTGCTGGGCTAAAGCGGATGCGCGGCCAAGGAATGTGGATCACCCTGCTGCTCATCGGCGTGATTATTCTCTGCGGCTCGCACTATGTCACGGGCTTCCTCGATGGTCCCGGCGCGCCGCTGCGCAATGTGCACAAGTTCGACCCCTTGGTGCGGCTGCCGCTGTGTATCGGTATCGCCTGCCTCAGCGTGCACTGGCATAAATTGCTCTACATCGCCACGGCGCTGGCGGTGGTGATGGCCAGCTCGCCAGCGTGGTCGCTGCGGCTGGCACCCCGGGGCACATTCCAGGAGGTGCCCTCCTATGTCTACGAGACCGCGGATTGGCTGAACACGCACGGGGAGAATACCCGCACGCTGATCTATCCGCCGGTGCGTTTCGCCCGCCAGGATTGGGGCTGGACCCGCGATGAGCCGCTGCAGCCGCTGCTGGAGGTGCCGTGGATTGCCCGCGACGCGGTCCCCCTAGTCAATCCCGAAGCAATCCGCGGCCTCGATGGGGTGATGGACTCGCTCCAAGATGGTTCCTTCGCGGCGCTGCCCCAGCTCGGCGTGGGCTTGGTTGCGGTGCGCCACGATGTGGGCCAGCGCGCCGGCACGGAGCTGGTAGAAGCCGCCGAGGAACAGGGCTTGACGGTGCACTCCTTCGGCAAGATGGATGTGATCGAGATCGATCCCGAGCGCGGCGCGTCAGTGGTGGATCAGCCTATCGACCAAGTGCTCGGCGGTGGAGAGTCGCTGGCCTTGATCAATGAGGTGCTGGGCTATGAGCCGCGCCAGCTCACAAGCGCACCCGAGCAGGCGCAGATCATCACCGACACTCCCCTGGCCATTGCGCGCAACTATGGCACTGGGCAGCATTCGGGTCTTTTGGCCCGCCGCGAGGAAGCGCCCGATATTAAGAATCCGGTGATCGACTATCCCTCCCAGGCGCCGAAGCTGTGGCTGCGGGAAACCGGCGGTACTGTTACCGCCGGCCCGAATGCCGCGGATGCCAGCAGTATTTACGGCCCGCGCACGAATCACTCCCCCACCGCTGCGGTCGATGGCTTCGCCGGCACCGCCTTCTACGGCGATTGGTTGAGCCTCAATCCGGAGAATGATGATGTGCGCACCCTGAAGCTGCAGATTCGGGGCCGCTCCGGCGATCTTCTGGTCAATGGCACCCGCGTATTTATGCGGGAAGGCGAGACCGCCGAGTTGCGGGTAGACGAGTTGCCGGTGCGCATTATCCCGGGCCCGGGACAAGGGATCGCCGAGGCCGATATGGGTATCCGCCGCGAGATTGTGGTGCAGGGCTCTCCCAGCGCCCAGCACTACCTATTTAGCCAGCGGCAGGTGTACACCGGTGTTCTCGCCCGCACCTTAGTGCTCCCCGAACCGGCGCGCCTTGAGTTGCGCACCTCCTCCTGCGGGGCGTGGACGAATACGCTTATCGACGGCGCACCCCACGGCTGCGGCCCTGTCGAGCTGGACGCGGGAGAACATCGCCTGTCCACTAACGCCGAGTGGCTGATGCTCACCAACCCCCAAGCACCCCCGGCGCCGCGGAAGCAGCTGGTGGATACCTCCTATTCCTTCAACCCGGGTTTGAGCATGGGCGATGCTCCACCCACCACCATCAATGCCGGTATGCAGGCTTTTGAGACCGATGCCCTCGCCCCGCTGCGTTTCCCGCGGAGCTATCTACTAGTCGGCGTGATCATTTCTCTGCTCGCCGCGGCCTGGGCGCTCTATCTGCCCACCACGCCGCGGATCCCAGGGGTATTTCCCCCGACTCCGCGCTATGCCGTGCTGGCACCACTGGTCTTCGGCCTGCCGGGGGTTATCGGCATTGTGGTGGCGTGGATTGTGGAGCGGTGGACCACGCTGCGCATCGCCGGGCTGAGCGTGCTGGTTACTGGTCTGTGGCTACAGCGCGGCGTCGAGGCTGGCGGGCACGTGCTGACCCAGGCAGCCATCGCCACAGCCCTCGCGCTGGTCGCTCTACCAGGTGGTAAGACAGATACGCCACCGGCAGGGTCAGCCCCAGAGTCACCGCAGTGATCAGCAGGAAATTGCCGGTAAACGGGCGCATGCCCAGAAGCGGAAACACCATTTCTAGCACCACCACATGCCAGAGGAAGATGGAATAAGAGATGGTGCCGAGCTGGCTGAATAGGCGCGAGTCGAGCAGCCGCGAGCCCGGCGCGAGCGCATAGGGCACCAGCACCACGGCGGCGAAGGCGGCGCCGGCAATCACGCGGCGTAGAAACTCCAGCGGGGAGGGGTGCTCGAGGCCGAGCGGGCCGAAGAACTCTTGGCCGGCCACAAAGAGGATGGCGGCGGCGCAGATCCACCAGATCCAGCGACGGCGCAGCCATCTCTCTGCGGTGGGCGTGGGCTGAATGCGGGCCGCCAGCAGCCCCACGGCGAACCAGCAGGTATAGGCGGGCGGGAAGATTTGCCAGTTGGGGCCGCCGGCAGGGAAGGGAATAAAGGCCCAGCCGAGGCTGAGCAGCGCCAACCCAAGAATGATCCATCGCTTCCGCGAGATAAAGGGAAATACCAGATAGAAGGCCACTTCCACGCACATTGACCACAAGTGGGTGATACCCGGCAGCAGCCCGTGGGGCAGATAGATCTGGGCGAAGAAGAAGGTGGCGATCACCGCCGCTGGGTCGGCGTCGAAATTGGCTGGCAGGATAATCAACGCGGTGGCCACGCACACCACATAGGCGGGCACTACGCGAAAGAAGCGCTTGGCATAAAAGGAGCGGCGGGTGCGATAATCGCCGCGGGCCAGCAGATAGGCGGAGAGCGCAAAGAAGAGCGCGACGAAGAAGTCGAAACGCCCTAAAAATCCACCCACCAGCGAGCTGGGGTCCATGCCAGACTGAAAGGAGGTGTGGGTGAGCAACACTCCGCAGGCGGCAACGGCGCGCAAACCCTCGAGGCTTGGATTGTAACTGCGCGGCGTTGCGTAGGATTGAGGGGACACGACACTTATTGTTTCATACCCACAATTGATACTTCACTGTTCGCAGCGCGGTGGCTCCACCGCCATGAACGCCCGCCTAGAAGGAGAGTCGACGTGGCCCGCGGTAGCAGAACCGGCAGCATCGTCTCGCTGCTCATCGCCCGAGTTTTCCTCGGTGCCGCCGTCTTTTTTGTGGCCTTGTCCTTCATCATCTACACCACGTGGAAGTTCAGCGAGGGCTCGCTGCCGCGCAGCTACGCCACGCATGTCACCACCGTGCCCAGCATCGCCGTGGGGTCGCTGGCAGGAGGCCAGACGGTGTCCAAGGAGAGCAGTGTGGTCCTGGGCGAACCCGCGGACTGGGAGAATGTGACGGCCGAGGCGCGCACCACGGTGCGCTCCCAGGAGCAGCTGCTCTACCGCGAGGAAGATTCGGTTATTCTCAGCCGCGGCACTGGCTATCCGGTGGAGACGGCGTCGTCACGCTATACAGGCGGCGCCCCGGGGTTGATCGTCGGTTCCACTCTGACCCATTCTTCTTTTGTGCGCGTCGGCCTGAACTATCGTTTTCCGCCGACGGCCGGGAAATCCTCCTATCCCTATTTTGATACGGTGCTGCAGGCCTCGGTGCCGGTGGACTTCGTGGATGCCGTGGATTATCACGGCGAGGAGGTCTTCACCTATCACCAAGAGATCGGCCCCGTGCGGGTGATCGGCGGCTATTACGCGGTGGAGCGCGATATCACGGTGGAGCCTTTCACCGGCATGATCGTGGACCTAAAAGAGCGCCCTCTCTGGTTCACCGCGCCCGATACCCCCACCGCCGAACAGCGCACCGCCGAGTTTTTCGCCGGCGCCTCCTCGGTAGAGGGCACTGTTTTCAGCGCCCGCTTCGATTGGGATGAGGGCACCACATCCCAGCAGTGGGCCGAAGCCGAGCGGAAACTCAGCGCCTTCCACGCCATGCGCTTCACCCAGTATCTCAGCCGCACCCTGTCCTTCTTGCTGCTCATCGCCGCCGCCGTCACCTACCTGCGTGCGCGGAGCTAGTATGCGCGGCCGCGCCTTCCTCCCCGCACTGCGCGGGACGACGCTGTCTTGGGCCATCGTGGCGCTCTGCCTCGGCATGCTCGCCCTGACGCTGCTGCGTAGTGGCGTGCTCATCACCCGCGACATGGTGCTTATCGACACCCCGGCCCTCAGCGCGGATGCACTCGGGGTGGGTGATCTCGCCGCCCGCAATGTGCCCCAGGACGGGCTCTTGGCGCTGCTGGGCCAGATCCTGCCGGCCTCCTGGTTCGCCCGTGCTCTCATCCTCGGCTCGGCCGGTATAGCCGCCTGGGCCGCCTGGGGCTATGGGCCGCTCGGGGTGGGTCTCACGCTCTGCAATCCCTTCATTATCGAGCGCCTGGCCCAAGGCCAGTGGTCGCTGGTGATCGCCGCCTGGCTCTTGCCGGGGATCGCCGCCAGCGCCCAGCATCCGCTCCGGCAGCTCGGCCTCGTGTGGCTTGCCAGCCTCACCCCCACCGGCGCGGTGGTGGCCGGGGTGGTGGCGATTCTCACCCGCCCCGCACTCAGCTCGGTTGCGGGCGCGGCCGCGGTGTCCTTGCCCTGGCTCGTACCCGCGCTGCTCAACCCACCCAGCAGCGCGGCAGGGGCCGCCTTCGCCACCCGCCCCGAGGCCGATTTCGGTCCGGAGGCGCTGAATATCGCCGCCACCGTGGTGGGCTTGGGGGGAATCTGGAATGCCGAGGTGGCTCGCACCGGCGGCGTGATCGCAGGGGCGCTACTTTTTCTCCTTCTGCTCACCGGTCTGCGCGCCGCGCCGCGCCGGCTGGTGCTGCTCGGCGCCGCGGGGATCCTGGCCGCGGCCTGCAGCCTCGATCTGCAGGGGATTCCGGGCGGGGCGCTGTTTCGCGATACGCATAAATTTGTTCTTTTCGCCCTGCCGGCCTACGCGGCTCTGGCCGCCGGTATTCGCTGGGTGTGGCTCCAGGGCGTAGGGCTGGTGCTGCTGGCGCTCAGCGTGCCACAGGCCCCGCAGCAGCTCGCTGAGCTGCGCCCCGTTCCCGCCGACTCTTCCTGGCAGCGCCTGCACGAGGAGGCCGCAGGGGTGGATGTGCTGCTGGTGGGCCCCGCCACCGCGATCACCACCTATGAGGGGCGAGTGGCGGTGGATCCGCGCACCAAGGCGGTGGCGGCCGTCCAGCCTGGAGGTTTGGTGGTGGACGGGACGATCGTGGACCCGCCGAACCCGCGCTGGCAGCAGGCCATGGACGCCTGGGAGCGTCGTAATGATGCCGCCTTGGCGCAGCTCCAGGTGGGGCTGGTGGTCGATGGCGAACACACCCACCGGATTGCCGGGGTGGAACCTCGGCCGCACGGCTATGGGCTAGCACTGCTGGTGTGGTGGCTGCTGGTGCCGCTAGTTATCGGGCTTCGCGCTCTACAAGTTCGGCGAAGGCAGCGCCCGTCGTAGCCCAGGAATATTGATGGGCGCGCTGCCGAGCGGCCTCGCCGAGACTGGTGCGACGCGCGGGATCCGCAATCAGCTCCGCCGTTGCGGCCAGCAGCTGCTCAGGGGTATCCACCAGCACGCCGGTGTCACCATCGAGCACGGAATCGCACAATCCCCGCGAGCTGCGATAGCCAATCGTGGGCACCCCGTGCTGGGCGGCCTCCACCACCGCTAGGCCCCAGCCTTCCTTGCGGGAGGGCATCAGGTGAATATCCGCCCGCTCCAGCAAGGCGTGTTTGGCCTCCTCGGAGACGTGCCCGTGGAAATGGATATTCTCCCCCGCGATCTCGCGGAGGTTCTCCTCCCACCAGCCGGAGCCGATCACGTCCAGGTCCACTCCGAGGGCGTCCGCCACCTCGATGGCGTGCTCGATCTGCTTGTGCGGCACGAGGCGAGACAGCGTCACCAGCCGCGGTCCAGAGGCTGGGGAGAGGGCGTCGAAATGCGGTACGGGATCGACACCATTGTGGATCACGCTGATATCGCGCACTCCCAGCTCGCGCAGCTCACTAGCGGAGGCCTCGGAGACGGTGACCCAGCGGGCGTGGCGATAGACCCGCGGCGCGACCGTGGACTCCAAAAACCAGCCCAGCTGCGCCAATCCGGGCCCCGCCACCGGCCATTGCTCGCGGTGGCAGTGATGGGTGAGCACCACGGTCGGGGCGTTTAGGAAAAGCCGGGCGAAGAAGGGAATGCCGTTTTGGGTATCCACCACCGCATCGACCCCGCGCAGCTCCCCGATGCCCATACGCCCGGCCAGCATGGCCAGCCACGCCCGCGGATAGACCGTGAGCCGGCCACCCGCCCGCCGAAAACACACCCCCGCGCGGCTCGTGGTGGCAGGGGCATTCTCATTGGCCGCGGTGCGGAAAATCACCTCATGGCCACGCTCCACGAGGTGCTCCGCGACGCGCTCAAGGTAGCGCTCACTACCACCGCCTTGGGGGTGGGTGGAGTCGCGCCAGCAGAGCAGGAGAATCTTCATCACCCCCAAGCCTATAATGGAGCCCCATGCGCACCATATTCCGCTCGGCTCTCAACCGCCTGAATGGGCAGCCCGCCCCGCAGACCTTCTCGCGAGCCACCTTCGGGCGCACCTGGTCACTACTGCGCTCCTTCCCCCTCGAACAGGCTGACCCCGACGTCTTTTATACGGGCCTGGCCCGCGACACCGCCGAGCTTATCGACGCCCTCTGCACGGATTATGATGTGTCCCTCCACGGCTCCCGGGTGCTGGATGTGGGCGGCGGCCCCGGCTATTTCACCTCCGAGTTTGCCGCCCGCGGGGCCCGCTATATCTCCTGCGAACCCGGGGAGCTCGCCACCGATGTGCGCGGCTCCGGCATGCAGCTGCCCTTCCTCGACAACAGCTGCGAGATCACCTATTCCTCCAATGTGGCCGAGCATGTGCCCGAGCCCTGGACCATGGCCGATGAGATGCTGCGGGTCACCGCCCCCGGCGGGCTGGTGGTGTTGTCCTACACCATCTGGCTGGGCCCCTTCGGCGGCCACGAAACCGGGCTGTGGCAGCACTATGTGGGCGGGGAGTTTGCCCGCCAACGCTACAAGAAAAAGCACGGCCACGAACCCAAGAACATCTTTGGCACATCGCTATTCGACGTTTCCTGCGCCGAGGGCCTGCGCTGGGCAGAGAGCACGGGGCAGCTGGTGCTGGCCTTCCCCCGCTATCACCCATGGTGGGCGTGGTGGGCCGTGCGGGTGCCGCTCTTCCGCGAATTCGCCGTGTCGAACCTAGTGGTCGTGCTCCGCAAAAACTAGACCCTAGCGGCCATAAACTCCCGCCGCAGGCCGCGGCCGATCTCGGCCACGCTGGGGCGATGCGCTACCACCGCACCGAAGAGCAGCACCAGCGATGGGCCCAGCAGTACCACGAGCGGGGCGAGATCCCACGACAACTCCCCCTCGCCTGCGGCGAAGGGCGGCAGAAGCAGCAGCAAAAATGCCACCGCCCACCACCAGCGATAGAGCGCCACCACGCCGATGATGCCCACCGCCCCCATCAGGGCATAGTGCACCCACAACACACTCGAGATGCTGGTGGCACCCAGCATCATCACCACCGCAATGATCTCGAATTTCTTGGTGCTCTCACTGCCCATCAGTGCCAGCGCCCCCACCGCGAGAACAACGAGGATGAGCAGCTTGATCGGCAGCGCCCAGGGGGAGGACTCCGCGAAAACACCCACGATGGCTTCCGTTCGCACCGGCATGATGAGCAGTGCATCGATAGCCACATTGTGCGGGGCCAGGGTATGGGCGCCGATCCACCCCACCGTCTCCCGCCACGCGCTGAACACGGAGCTGGGGACAAGAAGATAGGACATCACGCCGGCGCTGGCGAGCAGGCCGGTGGCGATGAGCCCAGCGCGGCGTCGTGAAGCGAAAAGCAGCATAGCCACCACCACCGCCACCGGGGTGATCTTGATGAAGGCGGCCACCGCGATGCACGCCCCGGCCAGCCAGGGGCGGCGTCGGCTCAGCGCCACGCTCAGCGTGATGAGCGCGTAGATAAAGGGCGAGGTTTGGCCCAGGGTGATACTGGCCTGCGCCGCCGAGCTCAGCCACACCAGAGTAGTGACGGCCACCAGCACTCCTGGGCGCGGAGCACGATCGGTCCACAGCGCAATCGACGCGGCCGCCAGCAGGGTGAGGGACACACCGGTGATCACCGCTCCCAGAGCGATAAACACCGGGAAGCTCATAATCATGGTCAGCGGGGCGAGAATATAGGCCACCGACGGCAGGTGCACATAGGGGTGCGGCACCAGGGTGTGCTCGGCGATGAGCTCGGCCTCGTGGGTCCACTCCGGGCCGGTGAAGAGCCCATAATCATTGGGGTCGATGGCATAGAGCGCATCCGCATGCCCGGTGGCCACCAAGCGGCCCGCGATCCACCAGCTGGCAGCATCGTCTGGCGTGGCCAGGCGCAGCTGCGCATATAACGTCAGAGCAGCGAAAGCCGCAGCCACCAGCCACACCGAGGCAGGGAACATCCCCCGCGTCGGCTCAGACGAGGCATGATGCGCGCGGGCTGCAGAAGAAACCATAAACGCGAAGTTTAGCGCCGGGCGCGGGGCGGGGGCGAGTCCGCAGGCTGGCCAACACGCCGATAGCGCGGCGCCGGCGCTGGTACGGCCATTGGTGCAGGAGCGGAGGCCGGTGCGGCTGCCGGGCGGCCGCTGATCTCGGTGAGAATCCCGCGCCACACCGAGCGGAAGGACAGCCCCTCGCTACGCACGATCTCGCCCACCACCAGCAGCACCGTGGGAATCACCATCAGCGCCAACGGCGCCCACTGCAGCGCCCCCGGTGTGGTGTCCATATCCACGAAATGCCCGCCGAGGGGCTGATAGGCCAGCAACAGGACGCCGAGCACCCAGTAGCGGCGGTGCAGAATGAGCACTCCGGCAATCGGCACAAACGCCACCAGACCATAGTGCAACCACACGACACCGGATACCGAGGTGGCCACCAGCAGAATCGCCACTGCCGAGATTTCAAACTTATGGCGCGACTGGGTGCCCATAAGCAGCACGAGGCCAAGGCCCACGAGCAGCACATAGAGACCATTGAGCAGGGTCGCCGCAGCTGGGGTGCCGGGGATGGCCTCCACCTGCACCTCTAAGGTGGTGCGCTCGGCAAAGAGCGAATCGAGGGAGGCGTTGATGGGGACCGCCAGGGTGTGGGAGTTCATCCACGCGATCGTGTCTCGCCACGCCGTGATCACTGCATTGTCCACCAACAGCAGGGTCAGCACTGCGCCCGCAGACACCACGGCCAGGCCCACCAGCCCGGCGCGGCGCCGTGATCCGAAGCCCACCAGCACCACGATCAACGCGACTGGGGTGATCTTGATCAGCGCTGCAATACCAATGAGCACTCCCGCGATCACGGGACGACGCTCCGAGAGCGCCAACGCCACCGCGATGATGGCATAAATAAAAGGAGAGGACTGCCCGAGCGTGATACTCATCTGGCTTGCCGTGCACAGCCACAGCGCCACGCTGCCCAGCCAGAGGGCGGAGGTCGACGGCGCCGAACGAGTAAAAAGGCCGATGCTGGCCGCCACGATCACCACAATGCAGACTCCGTTGATTGCCGAGCCGATGGTGGCGAAGGTGGAAAAGGACATGATGTGGGTGAGCGGCGAGAGCACATAGGCCACTAAAGGAATATGCACATAGGGGTGCGGATAGGGCGAGACATCGCGGATGAGTTCCGCCTGCTGCGCCCACGCATCACCGGTGTATGAGGCAAAGTCAGTGGTATCGACCGCGTAGATCGCGTGGGCCTGCCCGTCTGCCACGAGCGAGGCTGCGATCCACCACGAGGCCAGATCATCCGGATAGCCGGAGCGGCGGAAGAGCCACAGGGTCAGCACCGCGAATACCGCAGCCACCACCCATACTCGCGGCGGGAACAGCCCGTCGGAGCGCTGGGCGCGGGAATGCCGACCGAGCGGTGCGCCTTTGAGGGCCCGCTCCCACTCGCCCGTCGTATCGCCGGCGCTGCCGCGAGCGCCGCGTGCACTAGCTGCGTCACGTGCACTAGCTGTGCCGCGCGCTCCACGGGAGGACGCTAGCTGCCGACCCCGTCGCGGGGTGTCTCGTCGCTGCGCGCTTGGCATATTACGTTGCACGTCCATTCCGTTTTATCCAGGCGAAGTAATATTCTCTCGGATAGTTTAGCGAAGGAATACACCTCGCGGCAGGCGCCGCGCTCGGCCACGGGGGGCGCAGATACGCCGACTGCCCGGCCCCGCAGCCCCGCGTCCCCCTCCTATGCGAGGGGTAACGGCGGTGCTCGATCGGGACCGGGCAGAACAGGTCTGTCTCAGGCGAGGAGACTACTTGGCGTCGGCAATACGCTTCTTCAGAGCGGCGAACTGCTCATGCACCTCGGCCGGAACCTTGGGGCCGAGCTTCTCCAGCCATGCCTCGTTATCGGCCAGATCGCCCTCCCACTGCTCGGCGGGGGCGCTCAGTGCCTCTTCCACATCGGCGACCGGGGTGTCCAGGCCGGTGAGGTCGATGTCCTCCACCTTGGCGGTGTGGCCCACCACGGTCTCGGTGGCGCCCACGCGGCCCTCGATGCGATCGATGATCCACTTGAGAACGCGAGAGTTCTCGCCGAAGCCGGGCCAGAGGAAGCGGCCATCGTCGCCGCGACGGAACCAGTTCACCAGGAACACGGACGGCATCTTGTCGCCGCCCTTGACGCCCATGTCGATCCAGTGCTGCAGGTAGTCACCGGCGTTGTAGCCGATGAAGGGCAGCATGGCCATCGGGTCGTGGCGCAGGGAGCCCACCTTTGCCTCGGCGGAGGCGGCGGTCTGACCGGAGGACAGGAGCGCACCAATCATGGTGGCGTGATCCCAGTTGTGTGCCTGGGTGACCAGCGGCACGGTGTCGGGGCGACGGCCACCGAAGAGGATGGCGTCGATCGGTACACCCTGCCAGTCGTTGAACTCCTTGGCAGCCACCGGGCACTGCGAGATCGGCACGCAGTAGCGGGAGTTCGGGTGGGAGGAGGGCTGATCGGAATCCGGGGTCCACTCATTGCCCAACCAGTCGATGGCGTGATCGGGCTTGTTCTCCAAGCCTTCCCACCACACATCGCCGTCGTCGGTGAGCGCAACGTTGGTGAACAGGGTGTTGCCCGGCTCCATGGTGCGCATGGCGTTGGGGTTGGAGGAGTAGTTGGTGCCCGGGGCCACGCCGAAGAAACCATTCTCCGGGTTCACGGCGTAAAGGCGGCCATCCTCACCGAAGTGCAGCCACGCGATGTCATCGCCGACCACCTCGGCGCTCCAGCCCTCGAGGGTGGGCTCGATCATGGCCAGGTTGGTCTTACCGCAGGCGGAGGGGAAGGCGGCAGCCACGTAGTAGGACTTGCCCTCCGGGGAGTTGAGCTTGAGGATGAGCATGTGCTCGGCCATCCAGCCCTCTTCCTGGGCCATCACCGAGGCGATACGCAGGGCGTAGCACTTCTTGGCCAGGATGGCGTTGCCGCCATAGCCGGAGCCATAGGACCAAATCTCCTTGGTCTCCGGGAACTGGGTGATGTACTTGGTGTCGTTGCAGGGCCACGGCACGTCCTCCTGGCCCTCCTCCAGCGGTGCACCGACGGAGTGGAAGCAGTGCACGAAATCGCCATTCTCGCCGATCTTGTCCAGGGCTTCCTGGCCCATGCGGGTCATGATGCGCATGGACATGACCACATAGGCGGAGTCGGTCAGCTGCACGCCCAGCTTCGGGCTGGGATCATCGATCGGACCCATGCAGAACGGCACCACGTACATGGTGCGGCCCTTCATGGAGCCCTTGTACTGCTCCAGCATTTCCTCGCGCATCTTCACCGGGTCGGCCCAGTTGTTGGTGGGGCCGGCGCCCTCCTCGCTGTGCGAGCAGATGAAGGTGCGGGATTCCACGCGAGCAACGTCATCGGGGTTCGAGCGAGCGAGGTAGCTGTTGGGGCGCTTCTCCTCGTTCAGCTTGATCAGGGTGCCCGCTTCCACGAGCTCGGCGGCGAGTCGATCCCACTCCTCCTGAGAACCATCGGCGAACACCACTCGTTCGGGCTGGAAAAGATCGACAGCCTCGGCGATCCAGGTGAGCAGTTCTTCGTTCTTGGTGGGGGCAGGGCCTTCAAGGCCTTTGATAGCGGTCATCGCTTCTCCAGACATGTGCATCACTCGACAGACTTTCACTACCAAGATTAATGAAGTGCCTGCACGCTGAACCCGTGTTTTGGATCGCTTTTGAGAAAAGGTACGAATATTCGCTGGAACGAACACCTCCTTGAGTGACGTTTTGGGCATAAGTCACACCTTATGCGGAGGCACCTCGCCCCACTTTGGGGGTATTTACTCGTCATAACTACCCCAGACCATGACCGGACGGACACGAGCTGTTATTGAACTTTTACCCATTCACTTGGAAGAATGTCTCAAGTGTCTACTAGTGATAATTCTGATTCTCTCGCTGTAGGTGGTCACACCACCTCCGCAGCGACTCCGTCTTCCCCCGCACCACAGAACGATGCTGGCCGCGACCGGGCTGTCGGCGACCTGCCCGGCGGGCGCCCTCTCCAGTCTGATTTCAACGATGGCTTGGACTATCCGCGGCTCGGCTCGGTGAGCTTCCGCCGCGGCACTCTCACCGATAATCAACAGGCCCTCATGGAAGAACACTGGCGCCGCTTGGGCACAGTGCTCTCTGATGAGCGCATCGATCCCGCCGCCTGGTTCGGTCGCGAGGCCCGCACCATCGTGGAGATCGGCTCCGGCACCGGCACCTCCACCGCGGCGATGGCCCCGCTCGAGGCGGACACCAATATCATCGCCGTGGAGCTGTATAAGCCCGGGCTGGCGAAGCTGCTCGGCAGCGTCGTCCGCGAGGGCATCGAGAACATCCGCATGGTGCGCGGCGACGGCATCGAGGTACTCAACCGCATGATCGCGCCCGCCTCCCTCGACGGGGTGCGCATCTACTTTCCAGATCCGTGGCCCAAGGCGCGGCACCACAAGCGCCGCATCATCCAATCCGGGCCGCTGCACCTCATCGCCTCCCGCCTCAAGCCGGGCGGAGTCCTGCACGTGGCCACCGACCACGCCGACTACGCCGAGTGGATCGATGAGCTGGTCGAGGTCGAACCCGCACTAGAGTACATGGGGTGGCCATGGGCTGAGTGCCCTCAGCTCACTGACCGGCAAGTTATTACTAAGTTCGAGGGCAAGGGCCTCGATAAGAGCCACGTGATTCGTGAATATCTGTGGCGCAAGCGTGACGACGCTACCCCGAAGGAGATCTAGCCCATGAGTGATTTCGTGGAACTGCACCACCGCTATGACGATTCGGGGCGCATCGGCCCGGCCAATATGCTGCTGGTGTGGGACGGCCCGAACCTCGATATGGGGCTCGGCGCTCTGCTCGGTGGCCGTCCTTCCGGCGCCCAGCGCCCCCGCTTCGACGCGGTGGGTCGCTGGCTGATCAACGAGGCCGCCGCCATCGATCCCGCCATCGATCCTGAGGCCACCGTCTTCACCAATGTCTCCCCCGACGCTGCCGAGGCCGTGCGGCCCTGGGTGGATGCGATGCGCAATATGGGTTTCGCGGTATTCGCGAAACCCAAAACGGCGGAGGATTCCGATGTGGATCCCGATATGATCCGCCATATTGAGCGTCGAGAAGCAGAGGGCGTACTCAAGGGACTCGTGGTGGCCAGCGCCGATGGCCGCAATTTCCACGACACTCTCGAGCGGATCGCCGCCACCGGGGTGCCGGTGACCGTGCTGGGCTTCCACGAGCACTGCTCGTGGGCGACCGCCTCGGAGTCACTGCGTTTTGTTGATCTCGAGGATATTGACGGCGTCTTCCTCGAGCCCCTGCCGCGCATCACCTTGGACAACCTGCCCGAGGACGGCGCGTGGCTGCTGCCCTTCCGTCCGCTGCGTGCGCTGCTACATTCCAAGCCGCACTAGGCCGCGGGGATAGACGAGGAGCTACACCATGTTCTACAAGTGGGGACTGCTGTCCTATCGTTTCCGGCGCATCGTCCCAGCGGTGATCGTGCTGCTGATCCTTGCGCTCTACGCGCTGGCCGGCACCAAGCTGGAGGACCGGATGAGCCAGGAGGGCTGGGATGATCCCGGTTCCAGCTCAACCCAGGCTGCCCAAATCGAGCTGGACACCTTCGGCCGCGATAACAACGGCGATGTGATCCTGCTCTTCGAATCCATCGGCGATCGTCCCCTGGACGATCCCGCCACGGTGGAGCAGGCCCGCGATTTCCTCGCCCGCCTGCAGGAGCAGCATTCGGGACAGATATCGCATATCACCAGCTACTTCGATAACCGCAATGACCAGCTGGCCACGGCCGATAAGCGGCTGGCTTTCGCGGCCATCGGTTTGCAGGGCGATGGGGAACAAACCCTGAAGGATTTCCGCGCCGTGGGTGAGGACTTCACCCCGCCGGCGCATATGCTCAACGACGATGTCCGCGTGGACGTGGCCGGCGCCACGGCCATCGCCGATGCCCTCGATAAGGGCATGGCCGGCGATATCAAACGCGCCGAGCTGGTGGCACTGCCCCTGGTGGGCTTGTTGCTGCTCATCGTCTTCGGTTCGCTGATCGCCGCGGTCATGCCGCTGATCGTGGGCATTCTCTCCATCTTCGGCTCGCTGGGCGTGCTCAGCCTGCTCGCCGAATTTACCCAGGTGAACGTATTTGCCATGTCCGTGGTCACCCTGCTCGGGCTGGGGCTAGCCATCGACTACGGGCTATTCATGGTCTCCCGCTTCCGCGAGGAATTGGATGCCGGCCGCGATGTGCGCTCCGCGGTGGCCATCACCACCGCCACGGCGGGGCAGACCGTGGTGTTCTCCGCGGCCATGGTGGCGGTGGCCCTATCGGGCCTGCTGGTCTTTCCCCAGGCCTTCCTCAAGTCCATCGCCTATGGCGCCATCTCCGCGGTGGGGCTGGCGGCGGTGCTTTCCATCACGGTACTGCCCTCGATTTTCGGCATGCTCGGCCCCAATATCAATAAGCTGCGGGTGCGCTCGGTGTCCAAGAAGAAAGAGGACATCGAAACCTCGGTGTGGGCGCGTATCGCCGGCTGGTCCATGAAGCGCGCCAAGATGGTGACCTTCGGTATCACCGCGCTGCTCATCGCCCTGACTATCCCCTTGGGCGGGGTGAGCTTCGGTGGCATCAACGAAACCTATCTGCCGCCGACCAACGATGTGCGCCAGACCCAGGCGAGCTTTGACCAGAACTTCCCGCAGTACCGCACCGAGCCCATCAAGCTGGTGGTGACCGGCGCCGATAATGCCGCGCTGGTGAATATCTACCAGCAGGCCAACCAGGTACAGGGGCTCACGGGGCGCTTTACCCCCTCCTCCCCCACCGAGAACGGCACCACTGTCCTCTCGGCCGGTATTGAGAACCGTTCGCAGAACAAAGCCGTGGTGGATCAACTCCGCGATATTGATACCCCCGACGGCGTGGATCTCTACATCGGCGGCACCCCGGCGCTCGAGATCGAGTCCATCGAGGCGCTCTTTGATCGACTGCCGTGGATGGCGGTGTATATCATCGTCGCCACCTTCATCCTCATGAGCATCGTCTTCGGTTCGGTCATCCTGCCCGCCAAGGCCGTGATCATGACCATCCTCACCCTCGGCACCACCCTGGGTGTGCTCACCTGGATGTTCGTCGATGGCCTCGGCGCCGATCTCTTCAACTTCACCCCAGGCCCGCTGATGAGCCCGATCCTGGTGCTCATCTCCGCCATCGTCTACGGCCTGTCCACCGACTATGAGGTCTTCTTGGTCTCTCGCATGGTGGAATCCCGCAAACGCGGCGCCACCACCGACCAGGCGATCCGCTATGGCACCGCGCACACCGGCTCCATCATTACGGCCGCGGCGCTCATCATGATCGTGGTCTGCGGCGCCTTCGGCTTCTCGGACATTGTGATGATGAAGTACATCGCCTTCGGCATGATCGCTGCATTGCTTCTCGACGCCACCATCGTGCGCATGTTCCTCGTACCCGCTGTTATGCATCTGCTGCGCGAGGACTGCTGGTGGGCGCCGCGCTGGGTGAAGCGGGCCTCCGAATTCGTCGGCCACGGTAAGGAGCCGCTTGCCGCCGTGGCACCCACCACGGCGCAGCGGAGCGACTACGCTGAGGCGGAGGAGCCCAGCAGCGTCGAGGTCTATCCCGAGGATCTCACGGTGCGTAGTGGCACCCCCGCCGAGGACACTAATCAACTCATCCCCTTCCATGACCTCATGGCCCGCCTCGAGAGAGAACAACAGGGCAAGCATGGTCGCGGGTCCGCGACGAAGGGAGACTAATGCTGCAGATCCTGCGCAACCCTTGGGTTCGTTGGCTGTTCCCGCTGGTGGTGCTCGGGATCGTGCTCATTATCTTCCGCGATAAGCTGCCCTTTATCGCGGAAGGCTTCATGGAGCTCGACGATATGGCCGGCCGCGGCATGGCCTTGGCCATTATCAGCTCCATTCTGGCGCTCGTGGCCATGGCCGAAGTGATGTATGTGTTTATGCGGGCCGGGAAGGTACAAGCGTCCCGGCTCCAAGCCAATGCTCTCACCTTCGGCTCCAATGCTTGGTCCACCTCCTTTCCTGGTGGGCCGGCTTTTGCCACGGTGCTGCAGTATCAAATCATGAACAGCTGGGGCGCCGGCCCCGCCATCAGCACCTGGTTCTTGGTGCTCTCCTCCACCCTGTCCACGCTGTGGCTGGTGGCGCTCGGCGTGATCGCCATTATCTTCCTCGGCGCCTCGCTATCGCTTGGGTCTTTGCTGCTCACGCTGGCGGTGCTCTTGGCACTGTCCGCGCTCACCTATTGGGCCTCCTCCAACCCCGATACGCTCAAGCGTCTCCTCCGGCCGCTGAGCTCTCGGACATCGCTAGCGATTAACCAACACATCGATCAGCTCAAGGCCGCCCACATGGGGTTCGGTACCTTCCTCTACGCGGCCAGCATGTCCTTCCTCAACTGGATCTTCGATATTGTCACCCTCGTCGGGGCGGTATGGGCGGTCACCTATCAGCTGCCCGACATCTATGGCGGTGAAAACAAAACCACCATTGCCGGCATCGCGCTCGCTTTCGTGACCGCCAAGATCGCCGGCACCGTGCAGGTCACCCCCGGCGGCCTCGGGCCGGTGGAGGTGGCCATGATGGGCACGCTCGTGGCCACCGGTATGACCGCCGCCCAGGCCTTCTCCGCGGTGTTTATTTACCGACTCATCAGTCTCGGGCTCATCACCATCCTTGGTTGGATCATCTACTTCTTCGGCTTCTCCAGCCGTGGGCTCTACCCGCGTCCCGAGGTCAAAGAACACCAGGACCCCGTGGCCCGCGGGAAAAATGCCGATCCTGCGGGTGGGTCAGTAGATTAGAGCCTATGGCTCGATATTTTCTCGGCGATGTCCTCGCCATCGTTCTCTTTGCTCTCCTTGCCCGTATCGCCCACCAGAGCGACACGATGCCACTCAGTGCCGCCGGGGTAGCTGATACCGCTTGGCCCTTCCTCATCGGCACCCTCCTAGCATGGGGCGTCATCTATCTCGCCGCGCTAGAGCCATGGCGCATCGCCCCCGCCGGCATCAGCGTCTGGCTGTGCAGCGTCATCGCCGGGCTGGGGATCTGGGGACTGCGCCACGGCGCACTACCGCACTGGTCCTTCATCATCGTCGCCTCGGTGGTGTCGCTGGTGCTGCTGCTTGGCTGGCGCCTGGTGGCGGCCCGCATGCACAAAGGCAACGCCGCCATCTAGCACCCAGCGGCACGATAACGCAGGCACCCCACCTCCCTGACGTGGCGGGGGATGGGGTGCGAGTGGGCGTCGATAAGCGCCCTGCTACATCGGAATAATGGTGTGCTTCTTCGGCAGATCCTCCACCTGCTTCGTGGCGAGCTGGCGGAAAGCCTGGCGCAGCGCCACGCGGGTGGTATTGGGCTCAATCATGGCATCCACATAGCCACGCTCAGCCGCCACATAGGGGCTGGTCATGTTCTCGTCGTAGAAGTCCATGAACAGCTTCTTCATATAGGCGCGCTGCTCCTCCGGCATCTGTGCCAGCTTCTTGCCCTGAATCATCACGGCCGCGGCGGCCGCACCCATCACCGCGATCTGGGCGGTGGGCCAGGCAAGGTTGATATCGCCGGAAAGGTTCTTCGACCCCATCGCCGCATAGGCGCCGCCATAGGCCTTGCGCACGATCAGCGAGACCTTGGGCACGCTGGCCTCGACCAATGCGAAAGGCAGCTTGGCGCCACGGTGGATCAATCCCACCTTCTCCTGCTGCACCCCGGGCAGGTAGCCGGGGGTATCCACCACGAAGAGCAGCGGAACATTGTAGGCATCGCAAATACGGATGAAGCGGGTGGCCTTATCGGAGGCATCGGCATCAATACAGCCCGCGTAGTGCAGCGGATTATTGGCCACAATGCCCACCGACTTGCCATCGATACGGCCGAAGGCGGTGATGATATTGGGCGCGAAATTCTCCTGAATCTCCAGCACATCATCGCTATCGAGCAGCTTCGGCAGTAAATCCTGCATGTTGTAGCCGGCGTTCGTATCATCCGGCATAAACAGATCGAGCTCGCTGGCCTGGGCCACATCCTCATCGGCGGGCGCCCAGAACTCCGGCGCCTCATCGAAGCAGGTCATGGGCAGATGCGCCATGAGGTCCTGCACATAGGCGAAGGCCTCGTCTTCCGAGGACGCCACATAGGAGACATTGCCGTTGAGCTCCTGCTCGCGGGCACCACCCAGCTCGGCGGAGGTGATCTCCTCGCCGGTGACCTCCTTGATCACTGCGGGGCCGGTGACATACATTTCGGCACGATCCTCCACCGCCACCACGAAGTCGGTGGTGACGGGGGCATAGACGGCGCCACCGGCGCACTTGCCCATCATGATGGAGATCTGCGGGGAACGGCCCGAGAGGGGCATTTGGCGGCGGGCAATCTCGGAGTACATGGCGAGCGAGGTCACGGCATCCTGAATGCGGGCGCCGCCGGAATCCTGAATGCCAATCACTGGGCAGCCAATCTTGATGGCCATGTCCATGATCTCGCACACCTTGCGCCCAAAGGTCACGCCCACCGAACCGCCGTAGACGGTCTTATCGTGGGCGTAGATCGCCACGGTGCGGCCATCAATGCGGCCATAGCCGGTGACCACGCCGTCCGAGTAGGGAGCATCCGCCTCGTCTGGGGTGCGGCCCAAGGCGCCGACCTCCACGAAGGAGCCGGCGTCCAGCAGCCGGGCGATGCGCTGGCGCGGCGTGGTCAAACCTGCCTCGTCGCGCTTACGGCGAGAACGCTCACTGCCGGGGTCCTGCGCCTTTTCTAGGCGTTGGCGCAGATCAGCGAGTTTCTCAGCCGTGGTCATCGGATTCACTATCGTTTATCCTCTTGCTACTCGAGTTCAACTATGCGGCGGCTCAGATACGAGCCCACCTTTGCAATCTCGGGTTCATCCACCACTGCGAGGTGATCGCCCTTGAGGTGCACAATTTCTAACTCATCAACGATACTCGACCATCCGCCATCTTCGTCAATCGACGCGTAGCGTGGCTCTAACTCGATTGCGCCATCGTGCATCCGCTCCGCACGGAACAGCACCACCGGGCACCGCACCTCCGCCCAGGTGTGGAAATCCACCTGATCGAGGATGCGGTTATCCACAAAGCTGGCCCGCTGATGCTCCAGCACTCCGGCGCTCAAACCATGCTCGCTGGCATCGGTGGTGGCGAGAAATTCCGTGAGCATTCCTAGCAGCGCCTCCTCGCCGGCGGATTCCAGCAAGTCATAGGGCACGGGGAAGTCGATGCCATAGGTTTTCTTGGCGAAGGCCGCATAGCGACTCCAGCGCGCCTTGGTCTCCTCTAGGGTGTCCGGCACCTTCTCCGAGGGCTGGACCGTGTCCAATAGCGCCACCAGCTTGGGCTCATTCACCGTGCCCTGCAGCTGGCGGGCGACCTCCATGGCCAGCGCCCCGCCGAAGCTCCAGCCGCCCAGCACGATCGGGTGGCCATCCGCACGGGCAACGATATCGTCCACGTATGCTGCGGCGCGCTCCGCGAAGCTTCCCTCGAGCCGCTCCACGCCGTAGACCGGAACCTCCTCCGGCAGGCGCCGCATCAGCGGCTGGTACACCACCGAGGAGCCACCGGCCGGGTGGAACATGAACAGCGCTGGGGATGTGGAGCCCTCGGGGCGTTCCCGCAGCACCCGAATAGTGCCCTCCACCTCGGTTTCGAGCCCCTCGCGCACTAGGTTGGCCAGCGTTTCGAGGCTCTCGGCCGCGCGCACCGTATCCGCAGACACGTCCACGCCGCACCGCTCAGTGAGTCGAGCCGCCATTTGTTCCGCCTGCTCCTCGCTGATCTCCGGTAGCGCGCTCGTCACACCCCGCGCCGCCCGGCCCGTGATGGTGGCCCAGGTAGCAAAGACGAGACGCTCCGAGGCGTCACGCGGGGCCACGCCCACGCCGTTGCCCTCCTCGCCGGGTCGCTTATCGACGTCGCCCTCTGGCGCGGCAGCCTCCGGCTGGGAGGTCTCCGGCTCGGCGGCGGGTACTGCCATGGCCGCTGCAGACTCTGCGGCGGTGTCGCGGCTGTGCACCTTCTCGGCGACGATCTGCACCACATCGGCCACGGAGGCATCGCGCAGCGCCTGCACCTGCAGCGGCGGGATCTGGAAATCGTGCTCGATGCGATTTTTGATGCGCATACCCATGAGGGAATCGAGGCCGAGATCGATCAGGGGCAGCTCGGCGGGCAGATCTTCTAGGTCATAGCCCATCGACTCCGAGACGATCATGCGCAGTCGCTCCTCCACGGTTTCCCCAGAAGTGGGATCCCAGACCTCCACACCGAATTCCGCATCCTCCACCCCAGGGGGCGGGGTGGCTGCAGCCGCAGCCACTGGGGCGGGGCCGGCTGTGGTGTCCTCGGCGATGCTCGGGGCGGCGGCGAAGCCCTCCGCCACCAACGTGCTCTCCCTGCCGGAGATGGCGTAGATGCGCACATCCACGCCGCCAAGGGAGGCGGAGGCCGTGGTGGTGATCTCGCCGGTGGGCGCCAGCGGGTTGCGGTCCTCAACGAGCACGACCTGGGCACCGGGCAGAAGGGCCTGGGCGGCGGCGTCGATAAGCGCATGGGAGCTGGGGACCAGATCCGCCTGAGTGGAAAAAGCGACCGTCCCATCGGGAAGCACCACCTTGGCGCCGGGCAGCTGCGGAGAACCGCCGGCCGGGCGGGCGGCCGTCCAATAGCGTTGCTTCTTCCAGCGCATGGTGGGAAGCTCCGCGCAGGGGCCATCGCCAAAGAGCACTGCGGCATTCACCGGCTGGCCCTGAACATAGAGCTTGGCGAGGGTCTCACGCAGCGAATCCCCCGCCGGAACCTTGCGCTTGAGCAGGAACAATAGCTGCGCATCCGGTTTCGCGACCGAGAAGGCAGTATTCATCATCGGCATGAGTGCGACTGGGTTCGGAGAGAGCTCCACGAGGGTCTCATAACCATGCGCAAAAGCCTGCTCGGTGGCGTCCTTGAACCACACCGAGTGGCGGGTGCAGGTGACCCAGTAGTCAGCACCGTGCACCACCTCGCCCGGGGTGTAGACGCGGCCGCGCTCCACCGAGCTGAACAGTGGAATGGATATCGGCTGCGGCTCGATGGGGGCAATCTCTGCATAGAGCTCGCCCAAGATCGGGTCCAGCGCACTGGTGTGACCGGCACCCTTGACGTTGAGCAGGCGGGCGAATTTACCCTCGGACTCCAGCTGCTCCACGAAGGCGGTCACGGCCTCGCGCGGCCCACCGACGGTGGTCATGCCGGGGCCGGCATAGACGGCCGGCTCGATCCCCTCGGGGAGATCATCGGAGGCAGTCTCCACCAAGGCCATGGCGCCGAGCTCGTCCTCGGGCAAGGAGCGCTCGCCCTCGCCCATGAGGCGGGAGCGGTGGCAGGCGATCAGCATGGCATCGGCGGCGCTGAGGCCACCGGCCGCATAGGCTGCGGCGATCTCGCCCATGGACATGCCCATCACGGCTGCTGGTTTCACCCCCAACTCAGCCATGTAGTCGGTGAGCGCGATCTGGATGGCGGTGATGCCCACCTGCGCGGTCTCGGTGTCATAGGTGAGCTCGTCGTTGAGGATGTGCTCCTCGAGCGACCACCCGGATTCGAAACGAATGATCTGATCCAGCTCGCGGATACGCGCAGCAAACACCGAAGAGGAGGTAAAAAGATCCTTGGCCATCTTGCGATGCTGCGAACCAAAACCGGAGTAGACGAAGACCGGACCGTTCTGAGCGGGGGCGTCCGCCACGGCGATACCGTGCGACTTCTTGCCTTCAGCGACCAGGCTCAGTCGCTTCTGCAATTCCTCGCGATCCTGAGCCACCACAGCGGCACGGGAGCGGCCGTGATTGCGCTTGGCGGTGGCGCGAGAAATCTCCACCGGTGTGGCTTCCGGATGGTCCTCCATCCACTCCACCAAGGCCGCTGCGGCCGCCTTGCGGCGAGAGGGCACCAGCCCGGAAACGGTCACCAGAGCGCCCTCGCCGCCGAGCTGCGGCTCCTGGACGGGGCGCGGCTGCTCATAATCCGAGGCGAGGAACTCAGAGACCACCACATGAGCGTTGGTGCCGCCGAAACCAAAACCAGACACGCCGGCCAGTTTGCGGCCGGAGTACTCGGGCCATTCCCTCGGATCCTCCACGGCTTCGAGATGATCGGCCTCAAAGTTGATATAGCGGTTGGGCGAGCTAAAGCCTGCCAGTGGTGGCACCGTATCGTGCATCATGCTCAGCACCACTTTGATCATGCCCGCAGCACCCGCCGCAGACTCGGTATGACCAAAGTTGGTCTTGGCGGAGCCCAGCAGCAGCGGTTCGGCACTGCCGCGCTGCGCGCCTAATACCGCGCCGAGGGCCTGAGCCTCGATGGGATCACCGAGGATGGTGCCGGTGCCGTGGGCCTCCACATAATCCACTGCGGCTGGATCCACCTGGGCATCGGCATAGGCGCGATGCAGCACATCCACCTGGGCCTCGGGGTTCGGGGCGGTCAGCCCATTCGAGCGGCCATCAGAGTTCACCGCCGAGCCCTTGATCACGGCCAGAATGGAATCGCCTGCTGCGAGCGCGTCGTCGACACGCTTGAGTACCAGCACCCCCGCCCCATCGGAGCGCACGATGCCCTTGGCATCATCGGAGAAGGCCTTGATCCCCTCTTCCGAGATCACGCCCAGCTCGCCGAAAGCGATAGAGACAAAGGGCGCAGCCAGTACGTTCACGCCGCCCGCGATGGCAGTATCGGCCTCCCTGGCGCGCAAATCGCGCACCGCTTGGTGCACGGCGACCAGCGAGGAGGAACACGCAGTGTCCACGCTCACCGAGGGGCCGTGGAAGTCGAAGGCATAGGAGACGCGGTTCGGAACGATGGAGCTGGCCGTGCCGGTGAGTGCATAGGGGTGCATCTCAATGGGGTCGGCGGAGACCAGCATGCCGTAGTCATTATTGGACGAGCCCATGTACACGCCGGTGCGGGTGCCGCGCAGCGTGTTCGCGGGAATGCCGGCATGCTCCAGCGCCTCCCACGTGAGTTCGAGGGTCAGGCGCTGCTGCGGGTCCATGTTGGCGGCCTCCACGGGAGACAGGCCAAAAAACTCGGCGTCGAAACTCTGAATGTCATCGAGGTAGCCGCCCGTGGTGGGTACCTTGCTCAAGCGGGCCTGAGTGACCTCATCGGCGGCGTATTCGGACCAGCGGCCCAGCGGCAGATCGCCGGTCATGACCTCGCCGTCGACTACCCGCTCCCACATTTCCGCCGCGGAGGACGCGCCCGGCATACGAGCGGCCACACCGACGATGGCGATATCGTGCGTGCCCGGGGTGGGCATGCCATCCTGCAGGCGCGACGCAGCCGGGGCGGAGCTCGGGGCCGGGGCGTGTGCCCCACCGCTGGAGACGAACTCCGCCAGCGCCCGAATAGTGGGGTGCTGATACGCGACCGTGGCGTCGAGCTGCACCCCGGTGAGGTTCTCCAACTCGCCGGAGAGAATCACCACATCGCGGGAGGAGAGCCCGAACGATTGCATGGGCGTATCCACGTCCACGTCGTCCATGGATAGCTCAGTGTTCTCGGCTACCCAGCGTGTCAGCCACGCCGACAGCTCGTTCACGGAGGTAGGACCTTGACCCTGGTTCTCGTTCACAACTCACCTAACTACGACAGAAAACGGCCCTCACACCCATGATCCGGTGGAACACACTGAATCCCGGTGGAGGGCCACAGTAACAGCGTTCGCCGCGATACCCGCGGAGAGAAGCCGCCAGAATGCGGCCGTTACCGTTATGTTACTAAATAGTTGCTAGATACTGGCGCTGGCTCACCTTGCGCGCGATCTTTCCGCTCGAAGAACGGGCGATGCCCTCCGGCTGCAGGATGCGTACCTCGTGCGGCTGCACGCCATGGCCCTGCACCACGGCGGCTCGGATATCCTGAATAGCCTGCTCATCGCCGTCTTCCTCGGCCGAGAGATCGCGCTCTGCGAGAATCACGAGCTTCTCCACGTCATCGCCCTCGATGGCGAAGGCAGCCACGCAGTTGGGGCGCACATGCTCGCTTGCCGACGCCACCGTGTACTCAATGTCCTGCGGGTAGTGGTTACGGCCCGCAATCACGATGAGGTCCTTGAGTCGGCCGGTGATATAGAGCTCGCCGTCGAACATCACGCCTAAGTCGCCGGTGGCCATCCAATAGCCGTCCTCTGGAGCGGTGGGCACGCGGGACTCGTCGAGCTTCGCGGCCAGCTTATTACGGAAGGTGGCCACGGTATCATCGGGGCGATCCAAATAACCTTGAGCCATGTTGTCACCATGCGCCCAGATCTCACCGATCTGACCATCAGGCAGCTCGGTGCGGGTCTCGGGATCCACGATGGTGCAGAGCTGCGTCGGCACGGCCTCGCCATTGGAGGCGAAGGCCACGGTGGTCTCCGACTTCTCGCGGATCTCCGCGCGCCCCTCGGACAGGGCCTGGCGATCGAAGTGGCTGATGACCGGACAATTCCCGCGCTGCGGCGTGGCGACCATGAGCGATGCCTCGGCCAGACCATAGGAGGGGCGCAGCGCCGAACGGCGGAAGCCCTGCGGCTCGAAGGCGCTGAGGAAGGACTCCACGGCGGCCTCGGTGACCGGCTCGGAGCCGCAGATCAGGCCCTCCACGGCGGAGAGATCCAGATCCTCTGCCTCCTCGGTGTAGCGGGCGGCCAGCTCCAGGGCGAAGTTGGGGGCCACGGTGTAGACGTGCTGATCGCCCTCGCGGCGGCTGAGCTGGTTGAGCCAGCGGGAGGGGCGCTGCACGAAGTCGCGGGGAGACATCAGCTCCTGGGGCAGGCCCAGAATGGTGACGAAGATAGCCAAGATGATGCCCATGTCGTGGTGCAGTGGCAGCCAGGTGGACAGGCGCAGCGGGAACTTAATGTCCACGGCGCGGAAGATTTGCAGCACATTGGTGAGAATGGAGCGGTTGCTCAGCACCACGCCCGCCGGGGTACGGGTGGAGCCGGAGGTGTACTGCAGAAAAGCCGGCATATCCAGCGGCAGCATCGCCCGGGCAGCCATGGCCTGCGGATCGGACATGGGGTTGACGTATTTTGCGGCCGTGGAATCCGGCAGCGCGTCCACGGTGAGCACGCGCGGACGCTCGCTGCCGGGCAGCTCGGCGAAGAAGCCGCGCACAGCCGTAGCGGTGCGCTTGTTACTGAGCACGATGCGCGGCTCGCAATCAGCGAAGACGGCCTTAAGGTGCTCGGAGTGCCCCGGCTCATTGGGATCGTAGAGCGGCACGGGTACAGTGCCCGCGTAGAGCGCCCCGAGGAAACCAAAAATGTACTCGGGGCTGTTATTGGCCATGATGGCCACCCGATCGCCGCGCTCGCTCACCTGCTGCAGCCGAGCGGCCACGGCCTTGATGCGGGTGTTGATCTGGGAACGCGTGTAGGTGACCAGCTTGCCCTCACGGCTGGCGCTATAGTCCCAATAGCTCAGGCACACGCGGTCGCCATCGCCCTGGGCAGCCCCAGCTTGATAGGACATCTCGGCCAATCCTGCCAAGCTCAGCATGGGAGGCAGAACGATATTGCCTTCACTATCAAAAAACTTGCCCAACACTGCGTTGAGATCCATTGGCATTACCCCTGTCGATGATGCACGCGCTGTGTCCGCGTGGTGCTTATGTGACTATTGTCAAGTACGGCTACCAGACTATTACTTTGTGGCGCAAAAATTCAAAAAGCGGCGACACGGGCGGACGTACCGTCCCTGTCGCCGCTGCGCGAACCACCGTGCCTGTCCTAGCCGATGAGCTCCTTGGCCCACTGCACCGTCCACTTATCGGCGGTGGTACCAGGCACCACATATTCGTTCTGGGCGTACCATGCGTGCACCCCATTGACCTCCAGCATGGCGCGCGCACGCTCAAGAGCATTGCGCACATCGCGTGGCGCGTCGCAGATCGGATCATCGGGGGCACAGACATCCATGACGCGATCGTTGAGCTCGCCGAAGCCCCCAGCGCGGCTGCCCCGCATGGTGGCTCCCGGCACAACAGGCTGCACCACGGCGTTGAGCGGGTGCAGGGCGATCTCCGCGCCCACGCCGCCGACCTGAGTACCGGGCACCACGCCCACCCCCGGCTCGCGGCGGCCATCGGCGATGAGCGCCGCGCCCTTGATGCGATCGGCGGGAATTACGCCGCGACCATTGCCGATATCGGAGACGATATCGCCCACGATCACCGCACCCTGGGAAAAACCAGCGAGGATGAACTCGGTATTTGGGCACTGCTGATGAGTGTCCACCAGTTCGGCGTTGAGCCGGTCGATACCCTCGGTACGGGAATCGTCATAGCTCATCTCAGTGAGCGCATTGATATTGCGGAACTGGGCCGTATAGGGCAGCGTCCAGACCTTCACCTCCTGCTCACTATAGGCCTCGGAGAGCGGCCGCGAGATGCTAAGCATGAAGGAGCGATCATTGGCGGTGGGATTCGCGGGGTCATCATCCGCGCTCGACTCCCACGTGCCCGGGGCGGAGATGAACTCCACACGCGGGCAACCATCGGGATCCGCGGCATCGCCATCCGACGCTGCCTGCTGGCCGGAGTTCTGTGGATTGCTCGTGAGCCAATCGCCCACGCCCACCAGAATGACGCCGAGCATAACCACGACGGCAAGGATTGTGAGGAGCTTTTTCATGAGCTCTAGCAGTACGCCTTCTCGGCGGCATCCGCAATGCGGTCCGCCAGCTGCTCAACGTTGAGCTCGCTGCGACCCTGCTGATCCAGCTGTCCCGCGACGGCGTTGAGCAGCACGGAATCGCGCCCCTCTTCGCACACCTCTTGGGCAGTGGCCACCAGTTGGTCCTCCACTCCGTTGACATCGACGCCCTTGAGTTCCTCGAAGAACTCGACCTCCTTGGGGTCTCCCGGCTCGGCGCCCGGGATCGACTCGATCTCCCGAGCACTCTGATCCGCCGGGGCCTCCTCGGTGGGCGAGCTCGGCTCACTGGACTTCTTGTCCTTGTCCTGTGTGGACTGCTCGCGGTGCAGAGACTCCACCTTGGGCTCCTCGGGTGCCTCCGAGGTTGAGGAGCCACAACCGGAGAGCACACAGAGAGCCGCCACGCATAGAACCGCACGCTTCAGCATGGGGGTCCGCCCTTCCTTCATCGCTTATTTCTTCACAACGGTGCCGTTGACAGCCTCAAGGGTGCCACCCTCGAATTGCTGGCGCTGCCCACCGGCCGGGATGTCCTCGGTGTCGCTGGTAGGCCAGCCGAGCGGGCCGGTCTCCCACTTCTGCTGGGTCCAGTAGTCGCGGATCGGGCCATTCTTGATGATCTTGGCACCGGTCTTGGGGCTCCAGTAGATCACGCCGCCCTCGAACTCCTGCAGGGCGCCGCCGGGGATGAGGCGCTCGGCCGCGATCGGGGTGCCGATGCCGGCATCGCCCAGTCCGGAATCCTTGAGCTTCTGCGCGATCGCGCCGATCACGGTGACGGTGCGGTTATCCGGGGTGCGAGCAATAACGCCGCCCTGGAATTGCTGCATCAGGCCCTCGCCCACGGCCACCGGCGCTGCGGTCGGGTAGCCGAGGCGACCCCTCTCGTAGTCGCTCTCGCCCCATTCGCGCACAATATCGGCGGGCACGGCCACCGCCCCGGTGTCCGGGGTCCAGTAAATCGAGCCATTCTCGAAGTGGTTATAGCGGCCCACCTTGTCCGGGGTGGTGCGCTCGTGCGTCTTCGGGAAGCCCAGCCAGGAGCTGGGGCCACCGATCTCGGAGTAACGGGCGCTAATGCGGCCGTTGAGCACCCAGGCACCGGTCTTTTCGGACCAGTAGGCGCGGCCATCACGGAAGTCCTGGGCCACGCCGCCGGCCACTGGGTATTCGTTGGTGACGCAGTCGCCCCAGCGGCCGGACTTGGTCACCTCGCCGATGGCGCCCTGGGTGATGCACTCGATGCCGCGATCCTCCTTGGACATGCCGAGTGCCTCGGCGATGTGCGGCCAGGCGTTTTTCATCTCGAACTGCCAGTAAGGCCATGCGTGCACCCCGGAGTCACGGAAGCGGACGATCACGCCCACATCGGCCTGCTTGGCCTTGTTCACGAAGGTCTGGGAGCTCAAGCGCGAGAGCACCTCAAGCCCCTGACCGGCGTAGTTTTGCTGGTCGGCGGGGTTGCTGGCACGCCCCGACCCGGCGGAGACATAAACCTTCATGTCCTTCATAGCCTCGATACCCAGCTTGGGATCGTGGTCGATCCACGCCTGGCTATAGAAGGGGCCCCACATCTTGGCGGCGTTATAACCGCCGGCATCCGTCATAGCGGCGGTAATAGCCTCCGGCATGCCGGTCGTGGTGGTGTCGAGGTATCCGGAGAAGGATCCGGCGAAGCGGAAGAGATCTGGGCGGTGCTGTGCCAGGTTGAAGGCACCGGTGCCGCCCATCGACAGGCCCACCACGGCGCGCTGATCATTAGTCCGGAAGCCCTCCTTGAGCACCGCAGCCATCTCTTGAGTGAGGAAGGTCTCCCACATGTAGTGCTTGCCCTTGTCCGGCTCTAACCAGTCGGAATAAAAGGAGGACTCGCCACCTACCGGCATCACCACGTTGATGTTCTTGTCAGCATAGAACTGCTCGATATCGGTTTCGATCGTCCAGCCGGACTCGTCATCGCGGGCGCGCATGCCATCGAGCGCCCAGAGCGAGGGGAAGGTGGCGTCGGGGTTGGCATACCAGTCGCGGGCCAGTAGCACCTGCACCGGAATCGGCTCGCCCGGCATCGCTGCGGAGTTGATATAGATCTTGATGTGGCGATCGCTGAGGTATTCCACCTTCGCCACGCTCACACCCTCGGGCAGCCCGTTGATATCGGGAAATTCGGTGCGCATCGGGGTGCGCGACGGGGTGCCCTCTGGACGCAGCGAGTCGGTGAAGCCAGAGGAGCTCAGGCTCGAGCCAGGCGTCTGCGCCTGGGCTTGCGGCAGAGGCAGCACGGTGACGGCAAGAGCGATCGACGTCGGGATGGCTGCGAGCGCAATCTTGAGGGAACGTCGCGACGAACCTGTGCGAGGAGCAGAAGTCGAGTTGAACATGTGCTTTCCTTTAAGCGGCGTGGTGGAACCTAGTGCTAGTAAGTGGATAGCTCGCGAACGACAGCGCGAGCATGCAATGCGGCACACGTGACTGCGAGGAGCCAACGGAGAGCCGAACTGCTCGGATTCATCACACTGCGGAGCCGGAAGTTCCCCTCCTCCGGCGCGCGCGGAGTGCGCGTTGGAATGTAAGTTTAAGTATAACTTTAGACTTTAGGTTCAGCGACACGCCACCAGCAGCGAAAAACCGCACGCCGAGAATATAAAAACCGCCTCCCTGCCGAGCGTGACTCGTGCGGGGAGGCGGGTGCTGTCGCAGTCGCTATGCGGGATTAGCGGGCGCGCATGCCATCCAAGATCCAGCCCTCGGACTGGTGCAGCTGGAAGTTCCACTGTGCCCAATCGTGAATACCGATGAGCGGGAAGTTCGTGGTGAAGTTCAGGCCGGCCGTGCGGGCCTTAGCCTCCCACATGCGGGTGGAGGCAAGGGCGCTGGCCTCCAGCAGGCCGCCAGCAGCGATCACGTTCGGCGGCAATTTGCGGGTGATATCCGGGATACCGGAGGCAGCAGAGATGTAGACATTCGTGCCATTGGCGCGCAGCCTATCCACATTCATGAAGGGGTCTTCCGCCACCCGGCGCGGATCCGCCATAGAGGAATACATGTTCAAGATGTTGTAGCCGCCCACATCAAGCAGAGCGAGGCCAAGGAGAATCTCCATGCCCGGCAGAGTCTGGGTGAGGTAGCCGGAGAAGGACGCAACCTGACGGAATCGATCCGGGTGGTTGGCGGCCAGGTTCATGGCAGCGGTGCCGCCCATGGACAGGCCGATCACAGCGTTGTTGTTGTGCGCCACACCGAAATGAGCAGCCAAGTAGTCCGGCAGCTCCTTCGAGAGGAAGGTGTCCCACTTGTAGTTCACGTAGTTTCGGGGATCAACGGTGGCATCGCCGTGCCAGTCGGTGTAGAAAGAACCAGCGCCGCCCACCGGCATCACGAGGGTGATGTTGTCATTGAGGAACAGGCTCGGTGCGGCAGTCTCAAAGGTCCACGCATTGGCGGAGTCTTGAGCACGCATGCCATCAAGCATGTACAGGCCCGCATTGCCGCCGCGGCCAGCAGGCTGAATCTGGACCGTTACGTTGCGGCCCATAGCGTGGGAGTAGACATCACACCGTTGAATCCAGTGCATGCTCCTATCCCACTCGCACTGTCCCGTGCTGTCCGGCCGCAGCCAGTCGCGGTTGCCGGCCTGGGCGTTCGAGCTGGTCGCCACCATGACGCCGAGCGCAGTGCAGAGGGCCAGCAACACAGCGGCGATGGTGCGTCCACTGCGTCGCAGCGAGGCTGCATAATTCATGGTTCTCCTAGAAAAATCTTAACTCTCTGTCATTCGTACACCCAGCGCATCCCGTGACGGCTAGGCGCTCTACGTCCCCGCCCCTGCTCAGGGCATAGGGGTAGCGCGTCCACAGTGTGAATCGATCACCGTGACTCATTTGTTACACAGCTAAACGCTACACCATGAAAAAGGGGAACACCCAAGAAAAAAGTGCCGCCTTAGTTAGGCGACACTCGCGCGCACGGGCGCAGATATCGGAAATAAACTGCGCCTAACTGATATTTTCCCTAACTCACGCTAAGGATTAAGGCCCCGTCTCACGCCCCACCTACTAGAGGGTTCCTGGGGCTAAGTAGACGGCCAAAACAATGCACAGGATCCACAGCACGGCCAGGGTTTGCAGCGGCCGATCCCGCAGGGCCACCTCATCGGGGGCGCCGCCCTCGCCGCGGTCGATATCCGAGGCATAGCGCATGATCGCCACGGTGAAGGGCACCATAGAGATCTGGTACCACACCGCTCCATCGCCATCGGCGGCCTGCGCCATCTGGAAGCCCCAGAGGGCGTAGAAGATGATCACGGCAGTGGCCGCCATCTGCCAGACGAAACGCAGATAGGTGGGGGTATAGCCCTGGAGGGACTTGCGGATCTTTGCTCCGGTCTCCTGCGCCAGCAGATACTCGGCATAGCGTTTGCCGCCGGCCATGAAGAGCGAACCGAAGGCAGCCACCAGCAGGAACCACTGGGAGAGCGCGATGCTGGCGGCCACACCACCTGCCATGGCGCGCAGCATGAATCCAGAGGAGACCAAGGCAATATCGATCACCGGCTGGTGCTTCCAGCCAAAGCAGTAGCCAAGCTGCAGCACGATGTACACAGACACCACCACGGCGAGGTTCGTCCCCGAGGTCGCCAGCAGCGAGACGCCGACAGCACCCGCAATGAGAACGAGCGCCATGCCATAGGCCACGCCCACGGGCAGTACCCCGGCGGCGATGGGCCGGAAACGCTTGACGGGATGCTCGCGGTCAGCCTCCACATCGCGGGCGTCATTGATCAGATAGATCGACGAGGCCGCCATGCAGAACACGGCGAAGGCGATCACGATATCGCGGAAGGTGGTGACGGTGAACGCCTCCACACCGGCAGCCAAGGGGGCGGCCACCACGAGCACGTTTTTCACCCACTGCTTCGGGCGCAAGGCCTTGAACATGCCATCCAGCAGGTTCCGGGGCGGCTGGTGCTGGGAGCCCACGTCCAAGCCGCGGGTGTGCGGTTCTGAGCCAATCAGGCCGGTGTCCTGGTCCGCGGGACCAGCATCGTGGGCCTCAGTGCTCGTCATACTATCTCCTTCAGCTTGTCCTCTAGCAGCGTGTCCACCAGCTCTGCACTGAGCCAGCCCAGAGCGGCACCAGCGGCCACATCCGTGGGATAGTGCACCCCCAGAACGAGTCGCGAGGCCATCATGAGCGGCACCCCGACCAGCGGCGCGGGCGAGCCCGTGACATGGGCGGCATAGGCCAGCGCGGCGGTGGTGGAGGTCGAATGCGACGAAGGGAAGCTTAAGCGCGAGGGCGTACCCACGCCAATTAGGATTCGCTCATCATGCGGTCGTCGCCGCCGAACGATGCGCTTAATAATGACGCTCGCGGCATGGGAACTGAACGCGGCGGCGCTCAGCCCGAGCCATTGACCGCGGCGGGGCCGATCAACGGCGGCAAGCACCAGCCCCGAGCCCATCCAGCCAGCGGCATGCTCACCGAAGAAAGACATGCCGCGGGCGAAAGGAAGCACCAAGGGGGCGTCGAAAAGCCGCTGTTGAATGGCCACCAAGATGTCGGCTTCAGCCTTACTCATCAAAAATCTTCCCCCAGGCCTCGCGCGAGGTCAACACCTCGTGGTGCGCCCGGTAGAGGGTACGCAGTTCCTCGAAGCGCTCGGCCACTTCCTTCTGCAGACTGCGGGATTCCTCCCATAGCGCCTTCGCCTTGGCGCGATCGCGCTTGCGGTATACCACTCCCCTGCCATCGGCGGTGGTCACGGTGGCGCCGTCCACGCGGGACAGCGAGAACCAGCGGGCCTCGAGCGGCGAGAGATTGGCCTGCGGCACCTCGTGATGGGTGTCGTTTTCCTTGGACAGCGAGTGCTTAATGCCCTTGGCGAGCCACACGGCCTTCTTCAACGGTGCGAGACGACCGCCAATGTCGTGGGTGGGCACGCCCGGAATGCCGGTGGCCTTGGGCAGCTCTGCGGCGGTGGGCAGCACCACAGCGTCGGGATAGTCCTTGCGTATCTGCTGAATGCGCGGCAGCGAGGACTCGAGGATATCGAAGAGCCGCTCCGGGCCTGCCAAGAAGTCCTTCATAGCCTCGTTCTGGATCGCCACGGTGGAATACTCCAAGCACATGAGGTGCTTGAGGGTGGCCTTGCGCATGGACTTAATGATGCCGTCCACCGATCCCTCATGATTCAACGCGGCCACGATCAGGCGATTACGCAGGTGGAAATAGGCCTGCCAGTCGATGGCATCGTCTTTATCGGACCAGGCCATATGCCAGATGGCCACGCCCGGCCAGGTGGCGGTGGGATAGCCATGGGCCCCGGCGCGCAGGCCGAACTCGGCGTCGTCCCACTTAATGAACAGCGGCAGCGGCTGCCCGATCTCCTCGGCCACCACGCGCGGAATCATGCACATCCACCAACCGTTGTAATCCACATCGATGCGGCGGTGCAGGTCGCGGGAGTGGGGTGTGCCGGGCTTATCGCCGAAGTCGCCGCGATCGCTCAGCGGGTTCTTGGCGAAATCGTGGTCATAGTGCACAAAGGGAGCGGAGGTCCACATGAAGATGGAGCGATCGATCACCTCGCCCATGGAGTGCAGGTGGGAGCGTTCCTGCAGGTTGAGCATTTGCCCGCCCACGAGGATCGGGGAGGTGGCGTAGCGGGCCACCTGCAGGGCGCGCAGCACCGAGTCGGGTTCGATGGCGATGTCATCATCCATGTAGAGGATGTAGGGCGACTGCTTCTCGCCGGCCGCACCTGTGCCATCGGTCCCTCCGAGGGCCTCGTACATGATGCGGGAATAGCCTCCGGAGCCGCCGAGATTGCCTTGGCGGAACTCAAAGAAACGATCGCCAAAGGCAGCCACGGCATCGGCATAGCCGGGCTCATCGGCGGGATGCTTATTCCCCTGATCGGGCATGATGACGGTATCAATCACCGCATCCACATCCGGATCAGAGGCCAGGGCCTCGAGGGCCGCCACGGCATCGGCGGGGCGGTTGAAGGTGGGAATGCCCACGGTGACGCGCGGCTCGAAGGGACCGACGGTGCTGCCATCGGGCATCACCTGCGGTTGCGGGGCGCAGGGGGCGTACCAGCCGGCCTTGGTGATGGTCACCTCGCTCTCGCTGGTGACATCGAACCAGAGCCAGCCGCCGTCCTCGAAGGGGGCGAGGGAGCATTCGAACTCGATCACGCCGCCCTCGCTGAGACCACCATCGACGGCGATCCGGGCACCATCTATCTTGGATCGGTAGACGTCGATACGTGCGTCGCCGTCCATCTCCAGGCGCAGCACCACGGAGTCCAGCTGGGACCAGCGGCGCCAGTAGCTGGCGGGGAAGGCATTGAAATAGGTCTGGAAGGAGACCTCACAGCCCTCGGGAATCGTCACTGCGGTGCGGCTATCCCACCGGGCGCGGGCAGGGTTTTGCTCCGACTCGATCAGATAGAGCATCCGCACATCACGCGGCTCGCCGCGCTTCGGCAGCAGCACACGCTGCAGCTGTTCCACTGCGAGGAACTTGGTTTCAGCACTCATAAAAAGTTCTTAGGCCTTCCGATTCTTCGGGCACGTTTTATCTGCATCAACGATAGTCGCCGCCCCGCCTATACGCCGCCACACACTCGTGGCGGGGAGAAAAATGTGAGGGGCATCAACCCTCTCTCCTGCGTTTATCGACGCCATCCCGCCGCCACCGCGACGCGACAGGCGAGCCCTAATTCCAGGTGATGGGCTTCCCGCTCGACGCCACATCGCTGTAGGTTTGGGGGTCGACCTCCACCGTGAAGATGCCCTTGCCGCTCAACGCATAGCGGATATTGGCTAAGAAACGGTGCATGCTCATCGGCTCGCGATAGCTGGCGGCCAGCTCCTGAAACTCAGGGGTAACCAGGGCGTGGCGAGCGGCCTCGACGGCCTCGCGATCCACTCCTGGTGGCAGGCGGTTGATGTCTGTGGAGGATTCGGCCAGCACCCAGGGCAAAGAGAGTAGCTTGTCGTGGCCGATGCGCTCGCTCTCCAAGCGGGGGGATCGGGCCGCCAAGGGGGTGGCGAGCCCCACCGGCTCCAATACGCGCACGTCCAGCGGGGAGTTCATGCTGGTCATGCCGAGATTGATGTAGTTAATCGTGGGCGCGAAACGATCAAAATCCCCCTGCCCCGTGGTGCGAGGATACACCGCCCAGTGCCGCTCATCGGTCTCGGGATTAATGGCCAAACCGAGGACGGCAGCCTCCCCATTCTCGGCCAACTGCAATGCCTCGGGGAAGCCCTGCATACTGGGAAAGGTGAGGAAGTTCTCGGCCACAAGCAGCGGCTCGGTCTGTGGGTCGCGGCCGGTGGTTTCATAGTAGAAGCCGCGCTCATCCACGATGTTCAGATCCGAGTCCTTCTCCGGGATCTCCCATGGATGGCCGCGATAGGCGACCGTGCCCGACCAGCCGGCGATCAACACCGCCTGCACCGCCAGCGCTAGGGCGATGGGGCTGCGTTCCAGCCGCAGCGGCAGCACCGCCGCGGGCAGCAGGAGGGCGAATAGCGGCAGCAAGAGCATACGGCCGTGCATGAAGTCACCGCCGACCCGCAGCACATAGAGCACATGCACTAAGGCGCAGGCCTCGAACACCCCGGTGACAAGCACCGGCCGGCGCTGGGCGGTACTGCCCAATGCGGCCGTGCCGGCCATGAGCGAGATGACGGCCAGGGCCACCGGCAGCACATAGGGATGGCTGAAGTCGCGGAGATAGTTCAGGCCCGAGGCCCATTCCGCCCCGCTGGCGGATTTCGCCACCGCTGTCTGCGGTACTAGCACCCCGTAGTAGCCCATGCGGAAGATCTCATAGGCTAGGGGTACTGGCAGCGCCGCCGCGAGCACGACGCCGCGCGAGCGCCAGCTCTGCGCCCCCACAACCAGCACGATGATTACGACCCCGCCGTAGAGCGCCAACTCGGGGCGCACCAGCCAGCTCATTCCGGCGACAAAACCGACGAGCGGGGCGGCGATATCATCGAAGCCCCAGCGCAGCAGCACCCACCACAGCACGGCGAGATAAAAAATAGAGAGCCCCCACTCCAGCCCGGAGGTGGCGAAATCTCGTGCAGGGGGCAGGGCGAAATACACCAACATGCCCACAGGCAGCAGGATCACTGTGGCCCCGCGATAAAAACGCGCCGAGGCTAGTACCCCGATCACTCCAGCGCCCGTGGTGAATAGCAACGCCAGCGCCAAGGCCACCATCTCCAGACGAGCATGGGTGAGCACTCCGCCCACATAAATAAGGTATTGCCACAGCGTGGAGGTATTGGCCTCCACGCGCTCGCCGATGTTGAACACTGGGCCGTGGCCGGCCTGAAGATTGCGCACCGTGCGCAAGACGATGAGGCCATCATCACTCATCCAGCGGCGCATCCAGCCGCCCACGAAGGCGAAAACGGCAACAAGCAGGGCGGACGCTGCAGTAGACAGCGCTAGCGGGGTGCGGCGGGTATGGCGGCGCCGGTGTCGGCTCATGACAGCACAGTCTAGCAGCGCCCGGATGCTCCAGCGCCTTAGAGGAGGTGGAGACTGTTAGTCTATGGACTCTATGAGCAGCGCTAACCCATCCCGTGACTACGACATTGTGCTCTTCGGCGCCACGAGCTTTGTGGGCCGAATAATCGCCCGCTATCTGCTGGAGCACGGCGGCGAGCGCCGACTATGCTTCGCCGGCCGCTCCGAGCACACACTGACTGAACTCTATGGTGAGACACAGGTGCCCGTGCGCGTTGCCGATGCCAACGACGCGGCGGCTATGGCCGAGCTCGCCCGCAGCACCCGGGTGATCATCACCACCGTCGGCCCCTACGCCCGCTATGGCCGGACGCTGGTGCGCGCCTGCGCCGAGGCCGGCACCCACTATGTGGATTTATCCGGTGAGGCCGAGTTTGTCCAAGATAGTGTCCGCGAGCTCGACGACCTAGCCGCAGCAGGCGGGGCGAAAATCATCCACTCCTGTGGTTTCGACTCTGTGCCTTCCGATCTGGCCTGCTGGTTGCTCGCTGAGCACTGTGGCGGCCAGCTCGGCACGGTGCAGATGGTGGTCTCCGACCTGGTGGGCGGGGTCTCTGGCGGCACCATCGCCTCCATGCTCAACTCGCTGCGCACTGGGCGCCCCGCGGCCCGCCACCCCTATGCATTAAATAATGAGCTCTACGGACCTGCACCCAGCGAGGAGGCGTCGTCACGCCCCCGTTTGGGACGCGGGGAAAGCCTCGCGCCGTTCTTTATGGCCGGCTATAACGTGCGCCTAGTGCGGCGTTCGGCCTGGCTCCTCGACTATGGCGAGTCTTTCCGATATAGCGAGGTGCACGATCTCGGATCACGGCCGCGGGCGCTCGCCTTCACCGCTGTGCTGGGCGGGATCAGCTACCTCGCGCAACGGGACTGGGGGCAGCGGGTGCTGCAGCGGCTATTCCCCGCCCCGGGAGAAGGCCCCAGCGAGCAGCAGCGGGCCACAGGGCGCTTCACGGTGACCACCACCGAACTAGCCAGCGGCCACAGCGTGCGGATCCACCACGACCGCGACCCCGGATATGACAGCACCGCGCTGATGATCAGCGAGATTGCGCTGTCGCTTCTCGACGCGGACTCCCCTGCCACCGCCGGCGTGCTCACCCCGGCCACCGGCGGCGGTGCGGCCGCGCTGCGCCGCCTCCGGGCAGCCGGAATGGACATCCGCACCTGCCCGGCGGGGGCAGCTCACCACCCTGATTCTTCTGCCGACGAGAGAAAGACATAAAACATGCTGGCGACTATTCTGGCGCAGCAGTCCAGCGCCGACGAGGGCGGAGTCACCGCCGATCAAGTTCAACAAGCGGTGCGCATGCTCACGTGGGAAAAGGTGGGCATTGGCGCCCTGATCTTCCTCATCGGCTGCATGCTCGCCTGGGTGGTGCTCAAGCTGACGAAGCCGCTACTCGTCACCGTGGGGCGCGCCCCGGTCTCGGCGCGGGCCTTCGCACAGATCGCAGCGTGGGCCGTCACCATTATCGCCTTTGGCGTGGCCATTACCTACACCTTCCCCTCGATTAAACCGGTCAATATCATTGGCGGCTTGGGTGTGGTGTCCATCGCCGCCGGTATTGCCTTCCAAACCGTGCTGGGCAACATGTTTGCCGGGCTGGTGATTCTTATGCGGGAAAAGCCGGTGGTGGGCGATCAGATCGCCATCGAGGATATTTCCGGTACCGTGACGGACATTAATCTCTCCACCACCACGGTGCGCACCTTTAATGGCCGCCAAGTGCTCATCCCCAATGGCACGGTGCACACCTCGATGATGACGGTGCAGACCCACAACGAGTGGGTGCGGACCTCCTTCAACGTGGAGATCCGCAACCCCAAAGACTATGAACGGGCCCGGGTGATCGCCATAGAGGCGCTCAATGCCGAGCCCGCTGTGCTCAATGAGCCGGAGCCGGTGGCCGTGCTCCGCGATGTGGTGGGAGGAATGGCCACCATGGAGATCCGATTCTGGTCCGGATCTCGGCAGATGGAAACCGTCACGTCCATGGACGCGGCGATCGTGGCGGTGATCAAGGCCCTCGCGGCGCAAGACGTCACGATTGGCCCGACCACCGTGGTGGAGATGGAGGAGAACTAGGCGTTCTTCACCTTTTCTGCGTGGGCCTGCATGAGCCGCCGCTCATCGCGGCCGACCAGTGCGAACAGCAGCACGGTGATCACGCCGAAGACAATGAAGATAGTAAAGGCCATATCCCAGCCATAGTTCTTCACTACGACGCCGACGCCGGTAGAGGCGAGCGTCGCACCCAGCAGGTAACCGAATAGGCCAGTGAAGCCTGCGGCGGTGCCGGCCACATTGTGCGGGGAGAGGTCAATGGCCTGCAGCCCAATGAGCATCACGGGGCCGTAGATGAGACCACCGATCATGCCCACGAGCAGAATGAGCAGCCACATCGGGGTGCCCACCGGAAGCAGCCAGTAGAAGAGAATGCACACCACCACACCGGCGCTGAAGAGCATGCCGGCGCCGGAACGCCAGCCGCGGAACACCTTATCGGAGATCACGCCGCAAAGGATGGTGCCGACAATGCCCGCGAGCTCGAAGGTGGCGAAGCCCACCAGGCCACTGCCGATCTCTGCGTGGTGCTTATCGTGCAAGAACACAGTGATCCAGTTGAGCACGCCATAGCGCAGGGCGTAGACGAAGACGTTGGCGATGGCCAGCATCACGATGGTGCGGTTGGTGAGCACGTGCTTCAACACTCGCTGCAGCGTGCTGGTGCCATCGTCCTCGACGGCATCCACCTTGGCGGGGTCGTGGCGGTATTCTTCGATGGGCGGCAAGCCTTCGGCCTCGGGCCGGTCGCGCACCAAGAGGAAGCCGATGGCGGCCACCACGAGGGCGACCACAGCCGGCACCCAGAAGGCGACCTCCCAGGTATCGGGGAACATCCACAGTCCGAAAGCGATGAGGGCGGGCAGGGCCGCGCCGCCCACATTGTGGGCGGTATTCCACAGCGAGGTTTTAAAGCCGCGCTCATTCGTGGAGAACCAGTAGACGAGGACGCGACCGCAGGGCGGCCAGCCCATGCCCTGCACCCAGCCGTTGATGAACATGACGGTGGCGAACACCGTGACCGAGGCGGAAACCCACGGCACGAAGGCGATGAAGAGATTCACGATCGCCGAGAGCGCAAGGCCCAGCGGCATGAAGTAGCGGGCATTGGAACGGTCAGAGACCATGGCCGAGAAGAACTTGGACAGCCCATAGGCGAAAAGCACAGCATTGGCGATCACGCCAACGCCGACCACATCGATTTCGCTGTCTTTCACCAGCAGCGGCGCCACCGCCGAGATGTTGTTGCGCACCAAATAGAAACCGGCGTAGCCGATGAAGATACCCATGAACACCTGCAGGCGCAGGCGCGGGTAGAGGCGGTGAATTTCTTCAGAACTCTTGCGGGGGGCTGCCGGCGGGGCAGCGAGCCATGACATACTCATGATCTCTTCCGAGCTCCTTTTCTCTTAACAATCTGAATAGGACCAGTGTTCTGCGGGATCCACTTCCCCCCTTCGGGCGCGGCGCGCAAGCAACACCATTTCTCAGATTAACGCCGGCTAAGAAGAACACTCTGAACATCATTTGCTTCGCCTACGTAAGAGTTAGTTAAGGGGCGGGATTCCCGCAGCTTAACCCCACCGCCTTCCCCCATGACACCCCTCGGGTTGTGACGATTCTCTCCGCTTGGATCTGTGCAATCACCAGATTAACCCACCCGCACAGGGGTAGTTAGGGCACTAACGATACCTCTTTAGACATAAAGAAAACAGGGCCGAGGCGGCGCAACCGGTCTCGGCCCTGTGTATGAGGGGTGACGCCTGCGCGAGATCGCGTCGATAAGCGAAAGAAGGCTAAAGGATATCGCGCAGCTTGTTATCGAACATGCTCAGCGCGGAAGCGATAGCCATGTGCATATCCAGGTACTGATAGGTGCCCAGGCGGCCACCGAAGAACACCTGATTGCGCTCCTCCTCTTCCTTGGCGAGGGCACGGTAGCGGCCGAGAATATCGCGATCTTCCGGGGTGTTGATCGGGTAGTACACCTCATCATCGCCCTCGGCAAAACGGGAGTACTCCTTCATGATCACGGTTTTGTCATTCGGATAGCCATCACGCTCCGGGTGGAAGTGGCGGAACTCGTGGATGCGGGTATAGGGCACGTCCGCATCGTTGTAGTTCATCACCGAGGTGCCCTGGAAGTCGCCCACCGGCAGCACCTCAAGCTCGAAATCAAGGGTGCGCCAGCCGAGACGCCCCTCGGAGTAGTCGAAATAGCGATCCATGGGGCCGGTATAGACCACGGGCACGCCGCTATAGCGCTCGCGCACCTCGAACCAGTCGGTATTCAGCTGTACCTCGATGAGCTCATGCTCGGCCATCTTCTCCAGCCACGCGGCATAACCGTCCACCGGCAGCCCCTCGTAGGTGTCATTAAAGTAGCGGTTATCGAAGGTGTAGCGCACCGGCAGGCGGGTGATATTCGATGCCGGCAGCTCCTTCGGGTCGGTCTGCCATTGCTTGGCGGTGTAATCCCGAATAAACGCCTCATAGAGGGGGCGCCCGACCAGCGAAATGGCCTTTTCCTCGAGATTCTGGGCGTCATCGGTGTCCACCTCGGCGGCCTGCTCCTCGATGAGAGCCTTGGCCTCCTCGGGGCTGTAGTACTTGCCAAAGAACTGCGCGATCAGCCCCAGTCCCATCGGGAACTGATAGGCCTGGCCATCATGCATCGCGAAAACACGGTGCTGATAGCCCGTGAAGGAGGTGAACTGGTTCACGTACTCCCAGACCCGTTTATTGGAGGTGTGGAAGAGGTGCGCGCCATAGCGGTGCACCTCAATGCCCGTCTCCGGCTCCTTCTCGGAATAGGCGTTGCCACCGAGATGCCCACGCTTTTCGACGATCAGCACCCGCTTACCCAGTTGCGAAGCAGCACGCTCCGCAACCGTGAGCCCAAAGAGGCCTGAGCCCACAACGATGAGGTCATAGTCAGTCATATCTCCGAAGCTTAACCAAGTGCCCCCAGCAAAGGGTGATGGCGGGGCCGCGAGGCGGAAGAACCGGAAGGCACAATGCCCAGCATATGTGGACATGTCAACTTCCAGATTGGCCTCACACCCTGCACGCGAGCCACATTCGTATCAATTTCCCCAGCTTTATACTAAGATTTACAAGGATTCATTTAAGTTTCTCCAGCAACAACCCTCAGGGGGCAATCCATAGTGCAGCAACGACGACGGTTCCTCGGCCGAACGGGGCGGCCGCTCACTGCCATCGTGGCGGCGGCAAGCGTGATCCTCGGCTCCGTAGTAGCCATGAACTCCGAAACCATCCGGCCCACCGACTCAGTCGCAGCCGACCCGATTAGCGTTAGCGAATCCTCCATCTCCTTCGACAGCGGCGACAACGTAGTAGTAGCTGACCCCGCCGTAGACAGCCAAGGCGAGGACGAGGGTGAACGCACCGTCAAACAATTCACCCGCGACGAAGAATTCTCCATGTTCGCGCTCACCTGGGACGGTACCAAGGACTTTGTCGCCCACTTCCGTGCCAAGGACGACGCCGGCAACTGGGGCCCCTGGTATGAGGCAGAGCCCCTCTACGAGACCAGCGGCGGCGAGAAGGACGGCACCGAGCTGATCTATCTCGCTCCCACCCACTCCGTGCAGGTCTCAGTGACCAACGTGGACTTGGTCTCCGGTGGGCCCACCAACCTCGATGCGGTATTCATCGACGGCAACGCCTCCACCGACCCGCGTGCCGGCATCGACCTGGCCGCCGATTCCGATGGCATGCCCAGTATGATCTCCCGTGCAGGCTGGGGCGCGGACGAGTCCAAGCGCTGCATGAGCCCCACCTACGATGACCACGTTTCTGGGATCACCGTGCACCACACCGCGGGCAGCAATAACTACACCGCCGCCCAGGCGGCCGCCCAGGTGCGCGGCATTTATCACTACCACGCCGCCACCCTCGGCTGGTGCGACATCGGATACAACGCACTGGTAGACAAGTTCGGCAATATCTACGAAGGCCGCGCCGGAGGCCTCAACAAGGCCGTGCAGGGTGCACACGCCGGTGGCTTCAACCAGAACACCTGGGGCATCTCCATGATCGGCAACTACTCCGCCCAGAACCCCACCACCGCCACCATTGAGTCGATGGGCAAAGCCATTGGCTGGCGCACCGCCGTCGAGGGCCTCGACCCCACCGGCTCCAGCATCCACTACTCCGAAGGCAGTCACTACACCAAGTACCCTGCCGGTACCGCGGTGAAGCTGCCGAATATTTTCGCGCACCGCGACGTGGGCAACACCACCTGCCCCGGCGATGCCGGCTACTCGCAGATGCTGAAGATCCGCACCATCGCCAAGAAGACCTACGACGCCATCAACGCTGGCGCGGTGGGTACAAGCAGCGACACCGAGACCTCCACTGCGGAGAGCAGCACGTCGACGACCGCTGCGGAGACCACCACGGAATCCACCTCGGAGACCACCAGCGAGAGCAGCACTGCCGAGACCAGCACCACGGAAACCACTCCGGAGGCCACCACGGAAACCGCTGCGGAGACCACGAGCGAGAAGGAGCCCACCCCGGCCACCTCGACCACCACGCCTGCCGCAACGACGACCACGTCTTCTGCTAGCACTTCATCGAGCACTGCGGAGACCACCTCCGAGACCACCAACAACAAGGAGCCCACCCCGGCTACCTCGACCACCACGCCTGCGGCGAAGGAGCCCACTCCGGAACCGGCGGAGGACTCTGCGAAGGAGCCCACCTCGGATTCTGAGGTGGATCTCACTGGCCAGGCCGATCAAGAAGCGTCCGCGCTCTTCTCCCGCGCCCTCGGTGCCATCATCGATCATGTCCAAGGCCGCAGCGTCGATGTCTCCGAGATCCTCGACATCGTGGGCTCCATCTTGGCCCTCGTGCTCAATTCCGAGAACGCTCCGGGCATGCAGAATGGTGCGCTGGATGAGGTGGGCAATATCCCGATGATCGATGCTCTGAGCATCGCCGATCTGCCGGTGTTTGTGCCGAAGAAGATCACCACCACCGGCGACAGCGTCGAGTCGCAGAAATACAACGAGATCGACAACCGCTTCGGTCCCGTATTGGGCAGCCCGCGCGGTGGCGTGCACTACGCATCGCCCTCGGACGCCGTGGGCGAGCTGCGCTATGTGCCCTTCACCGATGGTGTGATCATCTCCTCCCCCGATGGTGGCACGCACGCGCTGTGGGGCGAGATCGCGGATGCGTGGGCCTCGACCGGACTCGACGCCGGCATCTTGGGCCTGCCGACCAGCGATCAATACGCCACTGATGACGGCTACCGAGTGGACTTCATCGGCGGCCACATCAGCTACAACCCCACGGATGGCAGCCTCGAGATCATCGCCCGCTAGGCGTCCAGTTCAACGCGAACCGCTGGCTACGGCCAGCACTCTGACCGCCCTTTCCGCACCGTCGGACGGGGCGGTTTCTGCGCTGTCGCCCTAGAACAGCACCCCAGACACAGCACAGCCCCCACCTGCCGGCACTGGCGGTGGGGGCTGCGCGGTGGCGTTAGGATTCGGGGAAGAGCGGCTCAAGCACGTCGGCGATCGCGCCGTCGTTGTTATCGCCAATCGTCTCATCGGCGGCGTCGCGCACAGCCTGGGCGGCGTTGCCCATGGCATAGGAGCGGCCCGACCAGCGGAGCATCTCGCAGTCATTAGGCATGTCGCCAAAGCTCATCACGTCGGTGGCGTCGACGCCGTAGTAGTTGGCCACCTTCGCCAAACCGACCGCCTTGTTCACGTTCGGAGCACATACTTCCACCAGGCCGCCGGACATGGAAAAGGTCACGTGCGCCATCTCGGCGGGGATGCGGTCGCGCAGCAGCTCGGCGATTTTCTCGGAGCTGAGGTGCTCGCTACGTACCAGTAACTTCACCGCGGAGCTGCCGAAGAGCTGCTTGTGCTCCTCTACCCCGTACTCCTGCGACTCCCAGGCGTGGGAATAATCTGGCGCCACCGCAAAGAGCTCATGGGTGGGGTCGAAGGCGGAACGCCCGGCGCGCTCGACGGCGAAATGTACCCCGCCCAGCGGTTCCAGCACCTCGGTGGCGATGCGCGCGACAGTGCGCTGGGTGTGCGGTTTCAGCGTGGCGCTATGAATGATCCTGTCTTGGGCAGAGTCATAGACGATGGCGCCATTGGCGCACACGCACAGCGGATTGATCCCCAGCTGCTCGAGGATCGGAAAGATCCAGCGCGGCGGCCGGCCGGTGGCGAGCACCACCTTCGTTCCTTCGTGCACGGCCTGGTGCAGCACACTCACTACGCGGGGTGGGATGCGCTCGGCGTCGTCGATGAGGGTACCGTCCACGTCGGTGGCAATAAGCAGCGGTCGCGCACACGTGCCGTCCGTGGGCGAAGGTGACGAGGTCATCGTTTTTTCTCTTTCATTTTCTTAGCGGCTTTCGCCTGTGCCTGCTCGGCCTTGCGAGCTTGTTTCGCTTGTCGACGCTCTTTCTCCGCCTGATCCAATAAGTCAGCCCGCTCCTGGGTGGGTGCAGAGCCGCCGATGCTCGCGGGCAGCCACGGCTCGTCGCCGGCGAAGGGGCCAAACTCCTCGGCATAGTCGCGGCGCACCTCGACCAGCATCTCGGTCATGCGATCACGCAGCCGAGCGGTGACCTCCTCGGGGCTGCCCTCGGTGGAAATCGGCTCGCCGACGCGCACCCACAGCGGCAGGTGATTGCGGCCGAGATTTTTGGGCAAGTCCTTGGTCCAGAAGCGCTGGGAGCCCCACACGACCAGCGGAATGAGGGGCACCTCGGAGCGCTGCGCGATGCGGGCCGCCCCCGTTTTGAATTCCTTGAGATCAAAGGACCTCGAGATCGTGCCCTCTGGGAAAATGCCCACCAGATGGCCGTCGCTGCAGTGCTGAACTGCGGCCTCGAAGGCATCGTGGCCGGCCTCGCGGTCCACGGGCACGTGCTTCATCGCTCGCATCACCCAGCCCACGGGGAAGGGGGCGGAGAAAATCTCCTTTTTGGTCATAAACCGCACCAGTCGCCGGCCCCGCAGGTAGGCGGGGACGCCGGCAAAGATGAAGTCCATGTAGCCGGTGTGATTCACCGCGATCACCGCCGCGCCATCGGCGGGAATATTCTCGGTGCCCTCCACCACGGCGCGGACCCCTTGGAATTTCATCACTAACCGTGCCACGGCGATGCCGATGCGATACACCGGTTCCTTCAGCTCAGCGTGCTTTGCTGCGCTGATGACCGGCTCGGAGGTGGGCACGAGGAATCCGGAGGTCTTCCGGAAACGCTGGTTGTTTTTTCTCCACATTGACGGTGTCCTCTGATGGGGTCCTGATCGGCCTAGGGCGAGCGTTGGCGGTCGGGGCTAGCTTTGGGGCTCCAGCACATCCACGCCCACATAGGGGCGCAGCTGCACCGGCACCACCACGGAGCCGTCCTTGCGCTGGTGATTCTCCAGCAGGGCCGCCAGCCAGCGGGTGGTGGCGAGGGTGCCATTGAGGGTGGCGCACACCTGGGCGCGGCCCTGCTCATCACGGTAGCGGGTCTGCAGGCGACGGGCTTGGAAGGTGGTGCAGTTGGAGGTGGAGGTGAGCTCGCGATAGGTATTTTGGGTGGGAATCCAGGCCTCGGTGTCGAACTTGCGGGCCGCGGACTGACCCAAATCGCCGCCGGCGATGTCGATCACGCGATAGGGCACCTCGATGGCGGAGAGCATATCGCGCTCCATATTCAGCAGGTTCTGGTGCTCCTGCTCCGCGTCCTCGGGCTTGGCGTAGACGAACATCTCCAGCTTGTTGAACTGGTGGACGCGGATGATGCCGCGGGTGTCCTTGCCATAGGAGCCGGCTTCACGACGGAAACAGCTCGACCAGCCCGCGTATTTCTTGGGCCCATCGCTGAGGTCGATGATCTCATCCTTGTGGTAGCCAGCCAAGGCCACCTCCGAGGTGCCCACGAGATAAAGGTCGTCGGCGGGGAGATAGTAGATTTCATCGGAGTGCTCGCCGAGGAAGCCAGTACCGGCCATCACGTCGGGGCGCACCAGCACCGGCGGCACCATGAGCTTAAAGCCGTGCTCCATCGCTTTCTTGGCCGCGAGGTTCATCAGGCCGAGCTCCAGCAGGGCGCCGTAGCCGGTGAGGTAATAGAAGCGGGCGCCCGAGACCTTCACGCCGCGCTCCATATCGAGCAGGCCGAGGCTCTCGCCGAGCTCGGCGTGATCCTTGGGCTCGAAATCCAGCTCGGGCAGGGTACCTACATAGTCCACCTCGACGAAGTCCTCTTCGCCGCCGGCGGGGGCGCCCTCCACCACGTTGGAGAGCTTCATCTGTAGTTCGTGCACCTCAGATTCGGCGGCCTTTTGCTCCGCATCGGCTGCCTTAACCTTGGCCTTGAGCTCATTAGATCCCTCGAGCAGGGCCGGGCGGTCCTCGGGGGCGGCTTGGCCAATCTTCTTAGCGAAGGCCTTCTGCTCGCTGCGCAGAGCATCCGCGTCGACAATGGCGGAACGGCGGCGTTCATCGGCGGCGAGGAGGGCGTCGACAAGCGCAGGATCGTCCCCGCGGTTCAGCTGGGACTGGCGAACGACATCTGGGTTTTCACGCAAGAACTTTAGATCAATCACATTCATCAGCCTACCGCGCAGCGGGCCAAAAATGGGACTGTCTCCACCCCAGCGCGTGGCAGAGGATACATCCATTGGTCCGCTCCGGTTATCACCAGTTCGCTAGTATGGAGGTATGTCCCCGTCCCCGTCTTTTCCCGCGCGCCCGCTCGCCGACACCGGCAAGCCCAAGCATGCCCAGCTGCGGGAAGTCCTCGAGGACATCTGCACCCACGAGCTCAAGCCCGGAGATATGCTACCTGGCGAGCGCATCCTTGAAGATACCTTCGGAGTTTCTCGCATCACCGTCCGCCGCGCGATTGGTGACCTCGTGGCTAGCGGCAAGCTCAAACGAGCTCGGGGCAAAGGCACCTTCGTCGCCCCCAACCCGCTGATCAATCGCCTGCATTTGGCGTCCTTCTCCTCCGAGATGGAAGCCCAGCAGCTCACCGCCAGTTCTAAAATCCTGTCCTCTGCTTGGGCGCCCGCCCCGCCGGAGGTGGCGAAGTTCTTCGGCACCGATCCCAGCACCCCGCACACCCACCTGGTGCGGCTGCGGCTGGGCAATGGCGAGCCTTATGCCATCGATGATGGTTGGTATAACTCCCGCTACGCCCCCACCCTGTTAGAAACCGACGTGTATAAGTCGGTCTACGCCATCCTGGATCGCGACTACGGGGTGGCCATCACCGATGCGGAGCAAACGGCCACCGCTATCAATGCCAGCCCCGATGACGCCGAGCTGCTGGGGCTTCGCCCCCTCGACGCGCTGCTCGCCGTCACGCGGGTCTCCAGCTCGAACGATAAGCCCGTGGAGTGGTGCCGCTCGCTGTACCACCCGGATCGTTTTAGCCTGAAAACACACGTACAGCGGGCCTAGCTCTTCGCTGCACCTAGGCCCCAACGACAGCGCCTCACGCTGCGGATGCCGCTGTGCACGGGACTTTAGGGCACGCCACTTACAGCCGCAGCACAGCTAAGTCGCTAGCATGGGGGACGTGAATTCGACGACTACACCCACCTGGCGCAGCGCCACCGCGCTGCGGATCTGCGCAATTGCCGCCCTCGCCGGCGGTGTGGCGATTGGCAGCTTCGACATGGTCAGAGAATCCCAAACACTCGAGGAAACCCCGGACGCCTCCCCCACGACCTCCATGGTCAAAGAGGTGGCGCCGTTTACCACCGCCGACGCCGGCTCCTGCGTGACATGGTCCTTCACCTCCGCAGGTGAGATCGCTGACTTCGAACAAACTGACTGCGCTACCCCGCACCGCTTCGAGGTCACCGCCCGCGAGGACCTGGCCGCCTATCCCTCCTCCGAGTTCGGCCCCGACGCCCCCGCCCCGGACCTCACCCGGCAGGCGCAGCTGCGCGAGGAGCTCTGCCAGCAGCCCACCATCAGCTATCTCAACGGCACCTATGACCCACGCGGCCGTTATTCCATCGCACCGGTGCTCCCCCCGCCCAGCGCTTGGGAGGCCGGGGATCGCACCATGCTGTGCGGTCTGCAATCCACCGACCCCAATGGTGTGCCGCTGGAGACCACCGGCAAGGTCGCCGATCAGGACCAGGCCCGCGTCTATGAGGCCGGTACCTGCGTGAGCATCGACGCCGCCAATGTGCCCCACACCGTCAGCTGCGATACCGACCACGTTCTCGAGGTCACTCGCGTGGTGAACCTCACCGAGTTCTTCCCGGACTCCGTGCCCACCGAGGACCAGCAAAATCAAGAACTCAACCGCGTCTGCACCCAGGCCGCGGAGGATTTCTTGGGCAGCGAGGAGAATCTCTACCAGTCCACGCTGCAGCCTTTCTGGACCACGCTGTCCGCTGATGCCTGGCAGGGCGGTTCGAAGTCTGTGAATTGCTCGCTGATCAAGGCCCGCGAGGATGGCGGCTTCTCCACCCTGAAGGGCACCGCCACCGGCCCCTTCACCATCGATGGCGCGGCCCCGCCGCCGCAGCCGGAGCGCAATCCGTTGCGCGAGGACCTCCCCCGCTAAGGACGCGCACCATGGTTGTCATCAACGATGAACGCTTCGAAGAACTCGTGGACGAGGGCCTTGACCTCGTCCCCGAGAAGCTCTTGAACCATCTCACCAACGTGGTGATCCAGATCGAGGACCGCAATCCCCGATCCCCGGGCATCCTCGGGCTCTACGAGGGGGTGGCCCTGACCGAGCGCACCAATGAATTCAGCGGCTTTTTGCCGGACACCATCACCATCTACCGCGAATCCCTCAAGGATTATTGCGCGAGCGAAAGTGAGCTCGTCGAACAGGTGCGGATCACCGTGATACACGAGATCGCGCACTATTTCGGCATTGACGACGCTCGGCTGCACGAGCTCGGCTGGGGCTAAAACCCACCCGAGCTATCAGGGCTCAGTGTTTTAGGCCCCGCCGAGCTTTTCCACGGGAGTATCTGACCAGTAGGTCAGGGTCCAGCCACCGAAAAGCTGCCCGCGCGGTTCCAGCACAATCAGTCCGCAATTCTCGAGGCGGTGATCCCGCGCGAACTCCGGCTCCAGCCCACAGGCATGGCTGGCAACCGTGCGGCTGATAGCGCCGTGATTGACCAGCACCGCATCGCGGCCAGCATCCACGTGCTCGTTGAGCATCTCAACCAGCACCGGCAGATAGCGGCTGAGGATCGCGCGCAGCGACTCCCCTCCCGGCAGCGCCGCCTGCTCGCCGCAGAGGCGACGGTAGAAATAGTCGAGGTAGAGCGCGGCATCCTCGGGATCCGTACTGCCCTCGAGGTCGCCGGCACTGATCTCGTGGACTCCTTCACGCACCAGCACTCGACCCAGCTCGCGGCCGCTGCTGTCGCGGAAGCGTTCGGCGGCGCGCATCGCGGTTTGCTGGGCGCGGATCGCCAGCCCACAATAAATCTGCCCGAGGTGCTCGCCGCTGAACTCGACGAGCTTATCCCCCAGCGCATAGGCCTGCTGCTGGCCCTGCTCGGTGAGCTCGGCTCCCGGCGGGAAGGTATCGAGCACACGGCTTTTATTGGCGTAGGTCTCGCCGTGGCGAGCCAAAATAATACGACCCTGGCGGGAGGTGGCACTCATCGCTGACCTTCTTTCATTCGGGCCACCCACGCGGTGGCGGCGTCACGTTCAGGGGTGTTGCTGGGTTGCTCCGGCGGGGCGGAATTATGTGGCCACGAGCCGAGATAGTGCAAGGACTCGCAGCGCATGTGCAAGGCCCGCAGCGCTTCGGCCACGATGGCATCGTCGATATGCCCCACCAGATCGGCGTGGAAGCGGTAGGTGCCCAGCCCAGTGCGGGTGGGGCGGGACTCGATGCGGGTGAGGTCCACGCCGCGAAGCGAGAACTCCGTCAGCGCCCCCACTAGGCTGCCGGGCACATTCGGCAGGGTGAACACCACGGAGGTCCGATCATTTCCCGTCCGCGGAGTCGGTACGCCTGCCGAGCCCACCACCACGAACTGGGTGCGCGCCCCCCGCACATCAGCCACATCGCTGGCCACCACCTGCAAGCCCCACAGCTCGGCGGCTGCCTCCGGGGCGGCTGCATAGTCGGCCTCGCCGCGGGCCACGGCTTCCGCCGCGGCGGCATTGGAGGAGGCAGGAATGAATTCAACCTCGCCCAGCAGGCGCTGCGCCGAGAGTTTCACCTGCTGCCACGCCACGGGGTGGGTGCTCAACCGCGGCGGGGTGGACGTAGGCGTGGCGTCGCCCCGCATGAATGCGAAGGAGATATCGAGGGCGAACTCGTGATAAATCTGTACCCCCTCGGCGGCGGCGAGGGCATCGAAGGTGGGGGTGACGGCCCCATCCACCGAGTTTTCGATGGCCACGCAGGCATAGTCAGCCCGGCCTTGGACGACTGCGTCGAGGGCCTCCGCCGGCGAGCACACCGGCAGCCCCGTCACATCGTCTGCGTCAAAGCAGCCGCGCGCGGCGAATGCCTGCATCGCCATCTCCGTGAACGTGCCGCGCGGACCGAGAAAAGCCACCGTAGTACTCATGATCTTTGAGTGTAGCGGCTCACTGGCACACAAACACGGGCTCCCTTTCCCCGCCGCCAGTAGCGGTCTACCATCAACATTCATGCCGCATCCCGCCCCGTCAATCGACACCCAGCTCGCCCGCATTCACCGCGAGCTGGCGGCGCTCACCCCCGCCGAGCACGGGGTGGTGCACGATGCCACCACCCAGCCCGTGGCCCCTACCGGGCATGGCCGCCTCGACGGCATGGTGCTCTTCGTCAAAGATCTCTCCGATGTGGCGGGCATGCCCACGAGTTGTGGCTCGATACATCGCCGCCACATTCCGCGCAGCCATGATCATGTCAATGAGTGGCTGCTGAATCAGGGCGCCACCATCGCCGGCAAGAGTGCCACCTCGGAGATGGGGATGACCGCCTATACCGAGCCCGTCGGCCAGGACCCCATCCTTAACCCGCTGTGGCCTGGGCGCACTCCTGGTGGTTCCTCCGGCGGCGCGGCAGCTCTGGTGGCGCGCGGCATCGTCGAGGTCGCCCACGCCTCCGATGGGGGCGGCTCCATCCGAGTGCCCGCCGCGGCATGCGGGCTGGTGGGATTCAAACCGCCGCACACTCCCGGCGAGGGCCGACTCACCGCCCAAGGCTTCCTCACCACCAGTGTGCGCCGCGCCGCTGCTCTCCACGGCTTTCGCCCCCAACCCCGCCGCCTGCGCATTGCTGTGCTCCGCGCCCCGCTGCACGGCGATGGGGAGGTCGATCCGATCATGCTCTCTGCGCTTGCCGACGCCACTAAGCAGCTCCGCGCCCATGGGCACGAGATCATCCCCGTGGACCCCGCCTACGGCCCGGAGCCCTTCGCCGCCTTCCAAACCCTGATGTGGCACAAGTCGAGCCGCATTCCTGGCCCCGCCTCCCCGATCGTGGAGTACATGCGCGAACGCGGCCGCGGCCTCGCCCCAGGAGCGCTCGAAGAGGCGCTGCGCCCCCTCGCCGCTCTCGACCGGCATGTGCGCTACGCCTGGCCCTGCGAGCTGCTGCTCACCCCCACCTTGGCCTATGATCCCCCGCCGATCGGCACCTTCAGCTCCCTAGAGCCCCAAGACGATTTCGACGAACAGACCCGCTGGACCCCGTGGGGCAGTCTCTTCAATATCACCGGCCGCGCCGCCATCTCTGTACCCTGGGCCCTGCCCGGGCGCCCGCCAGTAGGGCTCCACCTGGGCTGCATCCACGCCGGCGCCGCCGAGCTGCTCGGGGTGGCCGAACAGCTCGAAGCTGCGGGCGCACCGAAAGGAGAAGAGGCATGATTCTGGCGGAAATCCTGGTGGTTCTTCTCATCACCTTCGGTGCCTCGGGGCTACGCTCCGCCCTGCGACTGACCGATGCGTTGCTCGCGCCCGAGGCACTCAATAAACAAAGCACCACGCTCAACGCCCCCCAGTCCTCGGCGCCGTGGCTGGATCTGGGGTTGCAGCTGATATCGGCCGCCGTGCTCTGTGGCTGGGGCCTCTTGGTGGTGTACCTGCTCGCCCGCGACCGTATCTTTCTGCAGCGCCCGCGCCCGCGCGATGGGCTGAGCGGGGCCGTCTTGGCCGCACTGATTGGTATTCCGGGGCTCGGGCTGTACGTGCTGGCCTTGCACGCCGGCTGGACCAAAGAAGTGGTGGTATCCGCCTATGACGCGGGGCTGTGGGCAGGACTGATCCTGCTGCTATGGAGCTTCGCCAACGCCTTCGCCGAAGAGACCGTGGTGGTGTGGTGGCTGAGTACCCGGCTGGCGCAGCTGCGCTGGGCGCCGGTGGCCATCATTGGCGCCTCTGCGCTGCTGCGCGGCTCCTATCACCTGTATCAGGGGCTCAGCGCCGGGGTAGGCAATATTGTGATGGGCGTGGTCTTTGCCGCCTTCTACTGGAAGTTCCGGCGGGTGTGGCCACTGGTATTCGCCCACTTTTTCATCGACGCCGTGGCTTTTTTGGGCTACCAATTCCTCGATGTATCGAGGCTTGGATTGTCTTAGGCATTAGAGTATCCAGACATGGACGATTTCGCGAGAGACAAAGACGGCCGTATTCTGCGCGATCACTACGGTCGTCCCGTCAGGCGGCGCCCTCAATCGCCCCGTGCGGGGGACTCTCCCGCTTCTCGACGCAATCCTCAGTCTTCTCGCGAGCCGCAGTCGCGGCGTGAACCTCGGCGGGAACCCCGTAGGGAGCCCCGCTGGGAGCCGCAGCGCGAACCCCGCCGTGATCGCTCAATCAACCGGCCCCAGCCCGAGCATCGTGCACAGGACTATCGGCCGCAGCGCCACCGCCGCAACGAAGAATCCTTGGGGCGGCATCGCCAGCCCAGCTACGAGGAGCAACGCCAGGCCTACTATCGAGAGCACCCCGAGGCGGCACGCTCGGCTCAGCAGCGGCCCCGCCAGTACTATGCCCCAGTGCCGCAGCCGGTGCGCCGTGCACCGCAGCAGCCCCTGCAACCGCAGCCTGCCGCTACGCCTCGGCGCCGCGCCCCGTGGCGGGGCATGCGCCGACCCCGCATGGGCTGTTTCTCCATGTTCCGCTGGGCGCTGGCGATCATCGTCACCATGGCGGTGGTGGGCATGTTGTGGGCCGACACCAAATTCGAGCGGGTCGAGGCCATGCCCGCCCAGCAGATCGGTAATACCAGCGGCTCGAACTGGCTGCTGGTGGGCTCCGATTCCCGCGAGGGTCTCACTCCAGAGCAGAACCAAGAGCTGATGACCGGCGGGGATGTGGGAGGTAACCGCACCGACACGATCATGATCTTGCACGTGCCCCTCTTCGGCAAGCCCACGCTGCTGTCGCTCCCGCGCGATAGCTATGTGGAGATTCCGGGCTATGGCATGAACAAGATCAATGCTGCCTTTTCCTTCGGTGGCCCGCCGCTGCTCATCGAGACCGTCGAGCAGAGCACGGGGCTGAAGATCGATCACTACGCCGAAGTCGGCTTTGGCGGCTTCGCCCACGCTGTCGACGCCGTGGGCGGGGTGGAGCTCTGCGTGGATGAGCCCATCCACGATGACGTGATCAACTTCCACATGGAACCCGGCTGCCAGAAATTCGATGGCGCCCAGGCATTGAGCTTTGTGCGCACCCGATCCACTGCTCAAGGAGATATTGACCGCGCGGCACGCCAGCGGCAGTTCCTCGGCGCCCTCGCCAAGAAGGTGGCCTCCCCCACCACCTTCCTCAACCCCTTCCGGTCTATCCCGCTGGTCAACGGGGTAGCGGGCTCGCTCACGGTGGACTCGAGCGACCACACCTGGGATCTTTTGTGGGCGGCGCTGCACATGGCCGGCGGTTTCAACACCGAGGTCGCCCCCGTGGGCGGCATCGACTATGTGGATGTCGGATCGGTTGTGCTATGGGATAAAACCCAGGCGGAGCAACTCTTTAGCTCCCTTCGCTAGCTCTGCTGTGCATAACCCTTCACCGGCCGCGAGTTATGCACAGCTCGCGCAGCGGGCATTGTCTGTCCTGTTTTAGTGTGTGCCGCACACGCTCATTCAGGAAGGAGGCCCCCATGACCGCTAGCGACCAAGTACAGCAGATTGTTGCCCGCATCGGCGAGGATCTCGCCCAGCTCGTGGCGCTCTACGACGTCGATACCGGTGGGTTCACCTCTCTGGGGGCTACTCTCCCGCAGCTGGCGGAACTCGAAGAGCATATGGCGCTCAAGGCGCACCTCGATGTGCTGATCGCGCACCTCGCCAGCACGGAAGATCTCATGGACGTGGCGGGCACCTCCAAGCCGCGCCGTATTCTCAAGGAACGTCTCGGCTGGTCTAATTCTCGCGCCAACTCCACCATCGGCCAAGCCCGCTGCCTCTACGGAAAGCTCAAGGACGAGCCGGATGAGACGCTGACTGAGGAGCAAAACGATATCAACCGCGGCGCCGCGGAGATGCTGCGCGGCCGCACCCGCAGGCAAATGTGCGACTACCGGATCTCCGGTGATACCCGCACCGCGATAGATAAAGCCCTGCTAGGGCTGCGCACCGGCAGCGCGCTGCTACGCGAATCACTGCGCCAGAAAGCCGTGGACTATGCCCACAACGCCAGCTGCGATGACACCAGGGCCTATGTTAGGCACCTGGTTAGCAACGCCAATAGCGAGCTCAGCCCCGAACCAGCCCGCGCCGAACGCAACCGCGCTTTCACCATCACCGAGGCGGATAACGACGGCGGCAGCCGCGTCTTCGGTTATCTGCCCGAGCGCATCACCGCCAAGCTGCGGGCATGGCTAGAGCCTTTCGTCGAGCGCACCGTCGACAAAGATGACCCGCGCACCGTGCAGCAGCGCTACGCGGATGCACTCGACGCCGCCCTCGACCGCGGCGGCATCGGCGCGGCCAGCATGGTGTTCTCGGTATCGGCCAAGGACTTCGATGACACCGATCTCGCCGCCGCCGGCATGCTCTTTCCCACCAACACCGGCAATGAGCTCACCGTCAACGACGTGCTCTCGCTCGCCCAAGCAAAATATGGCTTCGTGTGCGTCCACGATCCCCGCACCGGCCAGGTGCTGGATCTGCGAAGAACCACCAGATTGGCGAATATCTACCAGCGCCTCGCGCTATTCGCCTCCGAACTCGTGTGCTCCCACCCAGGATGCTCCGAGCCGGTGAGTCGCTGCGATATCCACCACATCACCTCGTGGAATGACGGTGGCCCCACCGACCTATCGAATCTCACGCTGCGCTGCCCCGAGCACCACAGCGACAACGATGACACCAAGCAGCATCCCATAAAGGAGCACGCTGCCCGCCACCTCGAGACCGGAGTGGTCGGCTCGGCAACCGCCGAGGACCCCGAAAACCCGGTACCCAATACATCCACGGCGGCGACGCAATCGGCGGGCGCGAAAATACGCCGCCAAGCCTGGCCGCATTCACCACCAGACCCCGAACCATAGAAAAGGCCAGCTGGGAGTGATCCCCCAGCTGGCCGGTACAGCCATGACTATCGCGCGTATTAGCGGATAGTGAGCTGCCGCGACTTGATGTTGTTGAGGGCCTTACGCTCCTCGGCGTTCAGCTGCGCATCATTGCTCAGCTCTGCCGAGATCAAGGAATTGAGCTCCTCCACAGCCGGAACGCACTCCTCCGGAGTGATCGTGGGATCGAGATCGAAGACCGGAACGGTGAGACCGTGCGTGCGGAAGGCACCAGCGAACTTGGTGTCCTCGCCAAGGTGCAGTTTGCCGGCCGCCGCGATGCGGGCGAGGGCAGCGAGCAGCTTGTCCTCATCATCCTGGCGCACCCAACGGATGTGGGCCTTCTCACCGGGATCCACCCACCACAGAGCACCGGGTACGTCTGCGTGTACTTCCTGGGAGGGAATGATGGTGTCATTGGCCATCTGCAGCATGCGTGCGGTCTGCTCATCGCCGGTCTGCCCCTCCGGCACCCACCAGTTGAAGGTATCGAAGGCCTGCACGTCGAGCTCGGCATCTGCGCTCAGTAGTGCGCTCAGCTCCGGCTGGGAGCCATCTTGGTTGCTGGGCGCCAAGGTAGCGCCGGGGGCGGCGTTGATGACCCAATTGAGGGCATAGGCCAAATCCTTGCCCTGGGTCTTGGTGCGGTGCTGGGTTTGCATCGCCACAAACGCCTCGCCGCCAGCCGCCTCGTCGCGCACCAAAGCAGCGACGGCTCCCGGCAGCACGGTACAGATGTAGACCTCGCGGTCAGTTCCAGCAACGTCCACCTTGGCGTATGCGGAGGGGATGAACTCCTGCAGCGCCACCAGCTGCGGCTCGGCAGCGAGCCCCTCGAAGGGGCGGGTTTCGCCCATCAGCGCGGCGCGCTCAGCGGCACGTGCAGCGAGTTTGGCCTGCTTGCGGCTCATGCCCTCAGGCAGATTCTCACGATTCTTCTTCTTTTTGCCCATGGCACAAACATACCCGTTCGCCGCGGCGCGCCAGTTGTCTGCTCCCCAGTGGGTGTTAGACCCGCGGCCCGCGGTCTACGACCTCGCGCGCCAGAGCGGGCACATTGGTGGCCAACCACTGCACGCCATTGTCGCGGCATACGGCCATCTCCTCGGGATTGTCCACGGTCCACACATAGCTCGCCGGCGGCAAGGTGCCATTGTTGATGTGTTCGCGGGCTTTCCGCATAGCGAGACCAACCGAGGTGGGGTGAATCGTCTGCTCGCGAATGCGGTGATACCAGGCGTTGGGATCGTTGCGCAGGTAGATCCGGTCGAGCTCCGGGGCTAATTGCTGCATGCGGTTGATCGCGGATCCGGAAAAGGAGATCACGTGGATATAGGGGTCTGCTTCTAAGCGGCGGTAGCGGAGTGTTTTCACCAATTCCTCCTCCAGCATCCGGCCATAGCGCATGGGGTGTTTGCTCTCTATAAAGAGGTGCTTTCCGGGGTGATCCTCCATGATGTCAAGCAGTTCGTTGAGGGTGCAGGGCCCAGAGGGGGCCGCCGCGGTGCCGAAGTTGTACCGGCGTAGCTGCTCTACTGTCTGGGTGGATACTCGGCCGCTGCCATCAGAGACACGATCCACGATGGGGTCGTGGATACATACCAGCTCACCGCAGCGGGCCAGACGAATATCGCATTCCACCCCGTCCGCGCCCTGCACAAACGCCTCGGTGAAGGCTGTTGCGGTGAGCTCCGGATAGTCGGCGGATGCGCCGCGGTGCGCGATCACATACATTTTCTCGCTGCCTCCTGTATCAGTATCGCCCCGTGCTCGGGCGGCGGATCTTGTCGCCAGCTTTAGGATACGGGGCGCAGACGCAAAGCACCGGCCATGCCCCGTGCACCCAGTTCAGGTGCAGGACAGGCCGGTGGTGCTGAGGCGAGCGAGCGCTCTTTCTATTTAGAAGAAATTCTGCTGTACCTCGCGCAGTGCATCAGCGGACTTGGTGAAGCGCTCCATCTCGTGCTCGTTGAGCTCGAGCTCGACCACACGGTTGATGCCGTTGCGGTTCACAATCGCAGGGGTGCCGATGTAGATGTCTTCTTGGCCGTATTCGCCTTGGAGCAGAGCGGAGACTGGCAGGGCCACATCCTGGTTTTGCAGCACCGCGCGGGTGATGCGGGCCAGTCCCATGCCGATGCCATAGGAGGTGGATCCCTTGGCGTCAATGATGCGATAGGCGGCATCGCGGGTGTCTTCGAAGATCTTTTCCAGGCGCTCTTCCAGATCTGGCTCCTTGGCCAGCTTCATGCGCATGGACACACCAGCGATGGTGGCGGAGGAGAGCACCGGCAGCTCGCTGTCGCCGTGCTCGCCCACAATGTAGGCGTGGATGGAGGTCGGCGAGCAGTCGTAAAGCTCACCGAGCATGTAGCGGAAGCGGGCGGAATCCAGCACGGTACCGGAGCCGATCACGCGCTGCCACGGCAGGCCGGAGTACTTCCATGCGGCATAGGAGAGCACGTCCACTGGGTTGGAGGCGACAACCATAATGCCGTCGAAGTTATTGGCCATCACTTCGTCCACGATGGACTTCATGATCTTCATGTTCTTGTCCACCAGCTGCAACCGGGTCTCGCCGGGCTTCTGGGCGGCGCCGGCGCAGATGACCACCATGGCGGCGTCTTCACAGTCGGCGTAGGTGCCCTTGCTGACACGGGTGCGGGAGCTGGCCCAGACGACGCCGTGGTTAAGGTCCATGACGTTGCCGGCGAGCTTCTTCTCATCGATGTCGATGATGGCCAGGTGGTCCACCGTGCCCTGGTTCACCAGAGCGTAGGCATAGGCCACTCCCACGTCACCGGCGCCGATGAGCACAACCTTGTTGCCAACAATATCCTTCATTGTTTCATCCCTCGCGATGTTTGGTTTTTCGCTTTCAGCTGCCTATTGTGCCCGTTTGTTTTTGTTTTTGCCAGTATTTGGCGGCCTTTTTCGACTGAAAGTGGGAAACCCCACAGCTTCTATACTGAGACACTATGCCCCGCTACGACGCCATCCTCTTTGACCTCGACGGCACGCTCGTCGATCACGACTCCGCCGCCCGCCACGCCGCCACCCGCCTGATCCAGCACTACGCCATGGAAGGCCCAGAACACGCCCTCATCGAGCGGTGGTTCCAGATCGAAAACGAGGAGTTCTCCCGCTTCGAGCGAGGCGAGATCACCCATGCCCAGCAGCGCCTCAACCGCATGGCCCGCTTCTTTGCGGCCCCGCTCAGTGCAGAGGAGTCGCGCCGGCGTTTCGAGGTATTCGCCTCGTACTACCGTGAAGGCTGGCGCGCTTTCCCCGATGCGGCTGCAGCCTTGGCCCTCGCCGCGGACTCTGGGGCAACGGTGGCCATTTTTACGAATGGCGCCCGCGACATGCAGGCGGGCAAGCTCGCTGTCACCGGCCTCGAGTCGGCGTCGATAAGCCTCATCCCCACCGCAGAACTCAGCTGCGCCAAGCCCGATCCGCAGGCCTATCGGGAGGCGCTGGCGCTACTTGAGGTGCCGGCAGAGCGCGCGGTGATGATCGGCGATAACTACAACAACGACGTGCGTGCCGCCCGGGCCGCCGGCCTCGACGCCGTGCATGTTGCCGACCCCGCCGAGCTGCTGGAGCTGCTGCGCACTCACGTTCTCGGCGGAACGCGCCCGTAGTAGCCTTTATGGGTGCTTAGCTCAATCGACACAACATATCTTCAGTGGGGGCTGGATCACCGCTCCCCGGCGCTCGACGCGGCGGTTACCGCTTTTAGCAATATCGGCACCACCGCCCTGAGCCTGCCCGTGGCCACAGCACTCGCATTTCTTCTCACTGCGGTGCTGCGCAGCTGGACACCCGTGCTCACCCTCGCCTTGGTGGCGGCGCTGTCGACGAGCACCACCACCATCATCAAGACGCTGGTGGGACGCACCCGGCCCGATTATGCCTTCGCAGTGCCGCCCTTCGAGCCCTCATATTCTTTCCCCTCGGGGCACACGCTCAACGCCACCGTCCTTGCTCTTGTGCTCGCCTACTTTGGCAGCCGTGCGGTGCGCGGGCGCGTTGTTCGCATCCTCGTCTGGCTGGCCGCGCTGGGATATGCGCTGTGCATGGGCATCTCCCGAGTATTTCTCGCCCACCATTGGAGCACCGATGTGCTGGCCGGATGGGTCATCGGGGCGACCATCGCCGGTATGGCGATCCTGCTGGTGGGGGTACTGAGCCGCCGCCGCGGCGGGCTGCCCCTGCCGCTGGCTCCGGCCCACCCGGCGCGCTAGCCGCAGGCCACCCCCGTGGAGTGGACGGGGCAATAGCCCTCAGGGTTTTTGTGCAGATATTGCTGGTGATAATCCTCGGCCAAATAGTAGGCGCCCGCGGGGGTATCGCTGAGCTGGGCCACCTCGGTGGTGACGGGGCCGAACCCGGCCGCGGCCAGCTTCGGCTCATAGGCGGCTAGAAGCTCGCGCACGAGCTGCTCATCCTCGGCGGAATCCACAAAATAGGCGGAGCGATACTGGGTGCCCACATCATTGCCCTGGCGATAGCCCTGGGTGGGATCGTGGGCCTCAAGGGTGGCGCTAATAATCTCCCGAGCGCTGATCCGCGCGGGATCGTAGACCACCTCCACCACCTCGGTGTGGCCCGTCCGGCCCGTGCACACCTCGCGGTAGGTCGGATTGGGCGTGAACCCTCCGGCATAGCCCACGGAGGTGGAGTCCACCCCGTCGAGCTGCCACAGCAGCTTCTCCGCGCCCCAGAAACATCCCATGCCAATGATGAGGCGCCGCTGCTCCGGTTTCCACGGGCCCGTGATCGGGGTGCCGAGAACCGCATGAGGCTGAGGCTGCTCCAGCACGGGGGTAGAACCGCCGCGCAGCGCCTGCTCCTCGCTCACCATCTCAAGGGTGCGTGAAGATAGAAATCCCATAGGGCTAGCACTTTCTCTAGGGGGTAAGGGCGATGTCCACTCGGTGGTCACGTGGGGGACTCGAACCAATCTAGTCCCGCTGCCGCGTTCCTGCCACGCCCCCCTGCCGAGCCGGTTTTATCAACCATTTTGTTGCGATATTCACATTCTCACCTATCATGGGTATCAACGCCACGGCACCGCGCGGTGGCTGTGAACGTAAAAACCACGAAAGGCTTTTATCATGACTTACACCCTTCCCGAACTGGATTACTCCTACGATGCCCTCGAGCCGCACATCGCTGCCGAGATTATGGAGCTGCACCACTCCAAGCACCACGCCAACTACGTTAAGGGCGCTAATACTGCCCTCGAGAAGCTGGCAGCTGCTCGTGAGAACGGCGAGATTTCTGCCGTGGTTACCGCCCTGTCCAAGGACCTCGCTTTCAACTTGGGTGGCCACACCAACCACTCCATTTTCTGGAAGAACCTCTCCCCCAACGGTGGCGGCGAGCCCACCGGCGAGCTGGCTGAGGCCATCAACGCCGAGTTCGGCTCCTTCGAGAACTTCAAGTCTCACTTCTCCGCAGCCGCTCTGGGCCTGCAGGGCTCCGGCTGGGCAGTTCTCGGCTATGACCACATCGGTGAGCGCCTCGTGGTTGAGCAGATCACCGACCAGCAGGGCAACATCTCCGCTAACCTGACCCCGCTGCTCATGCTGGACATGTGGGAGCACGCCTTCTACCTCCAGTACAAGAACGTCAAGGCTGACTACGTTGAGGCCGTGTGGAACGTCTTCAACTGGGATGACGTTGCCGAGCGCTACGCCAAGGCAGCCAACTAAGGCCCATCACGCCTGCTAGTTCGTGGCCTCACCCTCAGTGGGTGGGGCCACGTTCTGCGTTGTGTGGCATGAAAAAACTGCACGCCCAGTCGAGGCGTGCAGTACTAAGGCTATGAAGCCGAGAACCTATCGCAGGGCGGCGGCGATGCGCTGCGCCACGTAGCGGGAACCTGCCTCGCTGGGGTGCAGGCCCATGTTGTAGTTCGGGGTGGTGGTGTCGATGCTGCCGGAAACCCAGCGCTGCATATCGGGCACGCAGGTGTGGTGGGCGGCGGAACCGGCCTTGATGTCCACGAAGGTGGCGCCGGTCTGGCGGGCCGCCACCATCTGGTTATCGCGGTTCCAGTTCTCCACATCGCGCAACAGCGGTACCGGCACGCCCATCGGGGCGTTGGGAACCACGTTCAGTGCGCAAAGCATGCCCGAGGTGGGCTCGGTGACCTGCAGCATGCCCGGAATGATGATCTGGATGCGCGGGGAAACACGACGAATCTGATTCACGGCGTCATGAATATCCTTCAGGTAGGCATTGTGCACGGCCTGGTTATCGAGGATATTGACGCCATCGCGCACACCGAAGCCACCGTAGTTATTCATACCCGCGGCCAACACCACGGCGCGCGTGCCGGGGTGAATATCGCCGGCCTGGATGGCGCGGGTGACGCGCTGGGTGGCCACACGCGAGGTCTCGGCGACACAGGACCAGTCAGAGATCGGTGCCTTGGCGATCTGGCCGAGCAGGCGCGGCGCATTATTCGGGGCCTGCAGGCAGCCTTCGCGGGAGGGATAGTCGTTGTACACCTGCGGGTTCATCCCGCGCATGGCGTTGAGGATCTGATCCGGGTTCGCGGAGTAGGAATCACCAAAGTAGGCGATATTGCCCTGCGGGGCGGCCGCAGCCACTGGGGCAGCGCTCACGCCCACCACCGCGGCGGTGGCGGCGCCCAGCATAGCGGCGGTAAATTTCTTCAGACCTGTCGAGAATCCCACGGTAAATTTTTCCCTTTCATGCGGTTCACCCCAGTTAGGTGCATTCTGCATGAGAATAACCTGAGCACCAGAGAGCCCCAAAAACTTTTAACCCAGCTCACAGAAAAACCGCCCCTGGCAGCGGGTGCCAGGGGCGGTCAGACAGCGAGCGGGCCGCAGATTCTGTTTAACGGCCAGTACCTGCGTAAACGATAGCTTCTTCCTCGCCGCCGAGCTCGAAGCGCTCGTGTAGGGCGCGGGCAGCCTCGGGGAGGTCGGCCTCGCGGACGAGCACCGAGATGCGGATCTCGGAGGTGGAGATGAGCTCGATGTTCACTCCCACATCACGCAGCGCCTCACAGAAGTCGGCGGTGACTCCGGGGTGAGACTTCATGCCTGCGCCCACCAGCGAGACCTTGCCCACTTGGTCATCGTAGAGCACGTTCTCATAGCCGGCACCGGCCTGCATCTTCTTCAGCAGCTCCATGGCGCGGGGGCCATCGGCGCGCGGGCAGGTGAAGGTGATGTCGGTCTTGCCGTCCTCGAGGGAGGAGACATTCTGCAGCACCATATCGATGTTGATCTCTGCATCCGCGATGACACGGAAGATGCGGGCGGACTCGCCCGGCAGATCCGAGATTCCCAACACGGTGATCTTGGCTTCCGAGCTATCGGTTGCCACGCCAGTAAGTATTGCTTCTTCCACGGGAATATCCTCCATTGATCCGTCGACGAGGGTGCCAATGTCACTACTGTAGGACGAACGCACACGCAAGGGCACGTTGAATGCGCGGGCGTATTCGACGCTGCGCAGCACCAAGATCTTCGATCCCACAGCAGCCAATTCGAGCATCTCCTCGAAGGAGATCTTGTCTAGTTTGCGGGCATTGGGCACGATGCGCGGATCGGCGGTGTAGACGCCGTCCACATCCGAGTAGATTTCGCACACATCGGCCTCGAGCGCCGCAGCGAGCGCCACCGCAGTGGTATCGGAACCGCCACGGCCCAAGGTGGTGACATCGCGGGTTTCCTTATTCACACCCTGGAAGCCGGCAACTAGGCAGATCTTGCCCTGGCTGAGGGCCTCCTGCACGCGCCCCGGGGTGACCTCGATGATGCGGGCATTGCCGTGCCGCTCCGTGGTGAGCACACCCGCCTGGGAGCCGGTGAAGGACTGGGCCTTCGCACCGAAGCTCTCAATGGCCATGGCCACCAGCGCATTGGAGATACGCTCCCCGGCGGTGAGTAGCATGTCCATCTCGCGGGCCGGCGGAACCGGATTGACCTGCGCCGCCAAATCGAGGAACTCATCGGTGGTATCACCCATGGCGGAGCACACCACCACCACATCGTGGCCCTGCTTCTTGGTGGCCACAATACGTTCAGCAACGCTGCGGATACGCTCCGCACTCTCGAGAGATGATCCACCATATTTCTGCACAATAAGTGCCACAGGTGCCGTCCTTTCCTTGGCATGAGGCCCCGCACCGTCTCTACCGTGGGTCCGCGAGGCAATTTCTGCCGAAGTATTGGTTTTCCGCACTCATCGTACATGGCGCCCACTGCAGGACACTATCGAGTTCACATTCACCCCCAGGGTGAGGATCGCACCACGCCAGCACCGCCACCCCGCGCGCCGCCACGGCTGCGCGCCACCCCTAGCGATACTCTAAGTGCTGTGCCTAATACCCTGCTTGCCATTCTTTTTGCCACTGCCTCTGCGCTGACGATCGCGTGGGGCACGGTTGTGCGGCACAATATCGCACTCGAGGCACCCGAGGGCCGGTCCATCGCCACGGCCATGCGCCGCCCCTTATGGTGGGCGGGCTCTTTTTCTGCGCTCGGCGCCTATGGCCTGCAGGTTGTGGCCCTCGGCTTCGGCACTCTGCTCGTGGTGCAGCCCATCTTGGTGCTCTCCCTCATGTTCACCCTGCCGTTGTCGGCCTACTACGACAAGCACCGGCTCACCTTCGCCGAAATGCTGTGGGCGGGCGTGCTCACCGTCTCCGTATCGGTGCTGGTGCTTCTGGGCCGCCCCGCCTCGGGCACCCCTGATCCATCGCTGCACCGCTGGCTGCTGGCCCTTGGTATCGGCGTGGTCGTTCTCGTCGGCCTCGACCGCTGGGCGCAACGCCAGATCCGCCGCGAAAAGGCGCTGCTGCTCGGCATCGTCACCGGCGCCGTGTTCGGCTATGTGGCGGTGCTATCCAAGGCCATCGCCGATATCTTCGTCCACAAAGGCGGGTTCTTCGGCATCCTCACCTCGTGGGAGCTCTATGCGCTGATCGCCTGCGCCACCATCGGCACCTTGGTGCAGCAGGTCTCCTTTAATGCCGGCGCGCTCAAAAACTCCCTGCCGGCCATGAAGGTCGCCGAGCCCATCGTGGCCTTCATCTTGGGCTATACGGTGTTAAGCGAATCCTTCCAGGCCACCGGGTGGCAATGGGCGTGGATGGCCCTCGCACTGCTGGCCATGATTGGCTCCACCTTCCAGCTATCGCGGCTGGGAATCGACTAGTGGGCATCGCCCGTGCCAGCGGGCTGAGGCGCCGGCGAGTGGGCGTCGATAAGCGCGCATAGGCCCCCGATAGGGGGAACGCTGAACTGGATTTTCCCAAAGGATGGAACGTCGGTGCCCGAAACCCGCGATGGATACGGTAATGTGCCTCACATGATTCGCGGTAGTCAGGGATTCCTCCTCCTTAGTCGCCGCGGCGGGTGTTAGCGCTTAATTGTTCGTTGGCCGCCCCGTCGCGGAGTTTCTGGCGCGGCCAACATCCCCACACTGAACTAAGAAAGCACCCATAGTTATGTCGATGAACGACACTTTCATCTCCGCCCCCACTGAAATCACCACCCCGAACGGCCCGCGTCGCGAGGGGCAGCCGGCATGGAATAAGCAGCGCAACTCCAGCATGCCGAGCACGCGCTACCAGCCCTATCACGTGGAAGTCGAGGACTTCTCGCTGCCGGATCGCACCTGGCCGGACAAGAAGATGACGGTGGCCCCGCAGTGGTGCGCCGTGGACCTGCGCGATGGCAACCAGGCCCTGATCGATCCGATGAGCCCGGAACGCAAGCGCCGCATGTTCGACCTGCTGGTGCGCATGGGCTACAAGGAGATCGAGGTGGGCTTCCCCTCGGCTTCCCAAACCGATTTCAACTTTGTGCAGGAGATCATCAAGGAAGACAAGATTCCCGATGATGTGACCATCCAGGTGCTGGTACAGGCCCGTGAGCACCTGATCCGCCGCACCTTCGAGGCCTGCGAGGGCGCGAAGAACGTGATCGTGCACTTCTATAACTCCACCTCCATCCTGCAGCGCGATGTGGTGTTCCGGAAGGATAAGGAGCAGATCAAGAAGCTGGCCACCGACGCCGCTGAGCTGATCCAGACCATCGCCAAGGACTACCCAGAGACCAACTGGCGCTGGGAGTACTCGCCGGAGTCCTATACCGGCACCGAGGTGGCCTATGCCAAGGAAGTCATCGACGCCGTCACCGACGTCATGCAGCCCACCCCAGAGAACCCCATGATCATCAACTTGCCTTCCACGGTGGAGATGATCACCCCCAATGTGTACGCCGACTCGATCGAGTGGATGGACCGCAACCTGAACCGTCGCGATTCCATCATCCTGTCGCTGCACCCGCACAATGACCGCGGCACCGGTGTCGCCACCGCCGAGCTGGGCTTCATGGCGGGCGCCGACCGCATCGAGGGCTGCCTCTTCGGCAACGGCGAGCGCACCGGCAATGTCTGCCTGGTGACCCTGGGCCTAAACCTGATGACCCAGGGCGTCGACCCGCAGATCGACTTCTCCGATATCGCCCACATTCGTCGCACGGTGGAGTACTGCAACCAGCTGCGCGTGCCGGAGCGTCACCCCTATGGCGGCGATCTGGTGTTCACCGCCTTCTCCGGCTCCCACCAGGACGCCGTGAACAAGGGCCTGGACGCCATGGCCGCTAAGCACCGCCCCGGCGCGACCCACACCGATGTGGCCTGGGAGGAACTGCGCGATATCACGTGGGAGGTGCCCTATCTGCCGATCGACCCGAAGGATGTGGGCCGCAACTACGAGGCCGTGATCCGCGTGAACTCGCAGTCCGGCAAGGGTGGCGTCGCCTACATCATGAAGACCGACCACGGCATCAACCTGCCGCGGCCGATGCAGGTGGAGTTCTCCTCCGTGGTGCAGGCCGTGACCGATTCCGAGGGCGGCGAGGTGAACTCGAAGTCCATGTGGGATATTTTCGCCCGCGAGTACCTGGATCGGGTGAGCCCGGTGGAGCAGATCTCGCTGCGCGTGGATAACGCCCAGTCCGATGGCGAGCTCTCGCAGGTGACCGCGAAGCTGGAGATCAACGGCGAGGAAAAGACCGTCTCCGGCCACGGCAATGGCCCCGTGTCCGCCTATGCCAATGCGCTCGAGCAGCTGGACATCAACGTTGAGGTGCTGGATTACTCCCAGCACGCCCGTACCGCCGGCGATGACGCCGAGGCCGCCGCCTTCGTCTACGCCGACGTCAATGGCCAGCAGGTGTGGGGTGTCGGCGTGGCCGGCTCCATCACCTACGCCTCACTGAAGGCCGTGACCTCCGCGATCAACCGCGCCATGGCCTAGCCTCTCGTCCTCCTACTCCCGAGCGCTCCCCGTGGGCCTCGGGAGTATGTGCTGCGCGCTTATCGACGCCACCCTGCTGGCAGCAGCCCCCTCTGCACCACAGCGGATTCCGCCGTGCCACCTGCACTGGGGGCCGCTCACCTGCCGCGATGCACCCCACCACGTCTCCTCCCCTTGCTAGGATTGTGACCCACACCACTCTCCATATCGAGCAAAGGAGGATCACATGTCCCGCGCTGACGCTTGTCCACCCACCACCCAGCCATCCGCAGATGGCCCCAACCCCGACGCCAAGTGGCGTGTGATCGGCCCCGGCCTCGTGGCTGCCGCCACCGGTGTCGGCGCCGGCGATCTTGTTGCCACCATGATTGCCGGGCAAAAATTCGGCTATACCCTCCTCTGGGCGGCCGTGGTGGGCGCGATCATGAAGATTGTGCTCGTCGAAGGCGTGGGCCGTTATTCTCTGTCCACCGGCCACACGATCTATACCGGCTGGCGGCGCATTGGCCGCTGGACCAGCTGGTATTTCGCCCCCTATATCGTGGTGTGGGGGTTCGTCTATGGTGCTGCGGCCATGAGCTCTACGGCGCTGCCGCTGGCCGCGCTCTTTCCCGGCACCACTCTCACCTGGTGGGCGATCGGCACGGGCATTCTCGGGTTCATTCTCACCTGGATAGGCCGCTACGAGTTCTTCGAAAAAATCATCGCCGTGCTGGTGGGTCTCATGTTTCTCACCGTGGTCGGTATTGCCACCCTCTCCCTGCGGCACCTGCCCGAGATCCTCACTGGGCTCGTGCCCCGCATCCCTGAGGGCTCGGGGGTCTACGTGCTCTCCCTCGCCGGTGGCGTCGGCGGCACCATCACCCTGGCCGCCTATGGCTATTGGTGCCGCGAAAAAGGCTGGCGCACTCCCGGCTGGATGAAAGTGATGCGGATCGATAACACCGTCGCCTATGTGGTCACCGGCATCTTCGTGATCGCCATGCTGATCCTCGGCGCCGACCTGCTCTACTCCGCCAATATCGCAGTCGACAACGGTGACAAGGCGCTGCTGGGGCTCTCCGATGTGCTGGCGGAGCGCTATAACCCGACTATCGGCTCGATCTTCCTCATTGGCTTCTGGGCGGCCAGCTTCTCCTCGGTGCTGGGCGTGTGGAATGGCGTGTCCCTGATGTTCGCCGACTACATCGGCCACCTGCGCAAGCTTCCAGAGAACCACCCCTCCACCACCACCGGCGGCAAGTACTACAAGCTCTACACCCTGTGGCTGACCTTCCCGCCCATGGTGCTGCTCTTCCTCGGCCGTCCGGTGGTCCTGGTGCTGCTCTACGGTGTGCTCGGTGCGTTCTTCATGCCCTTTTTGGGCTTTACGTTGCTCATCCTGCTCAATACCGATGCCACCCCGAAGCAATGGCGCAATGGCTGGTTCGCCAACACAATGATGGCCATCATCTCGCTGGCCTTCGTGGCTATCTGCGTAAACCAGATCATGAGTTACTTCTAAAGGCCACCGCCCTGCACCCTGTACCTAGTCCGCGGGGTCGGCGCGGTTGTGGTTTAGCATAGGAATCTATGAATAACGGTAACCATCATCTGAGCCGCGAAGAGCGCAGGGCGCGTCGACAAGCCGAGCTCGAGCGGGCCCCCTTTGTGGTTGCCACGGTCCAGACCTCGGGTATTCACCCCGCGTCGGCGCGGATGGTTGCCATCGATTTGGCCACGTTCACCCCGAGCGGTGAACTCGATGAGCACGTGCACCATGTGCTCAATCCCAAGGCGGATCCGGGACCGCCGCATCTGCACGGGCTGAGCAAAGAGGAGGTGGCGGCGGCCCCCACCTTCGCCGGGGTGGCGAAAAGTATTTGCCGCATGATCGACGGCCGCACCCTCATCACCTTCGATATGACCCTCACCTGGGGTTTCATTGTCTCGGAATCGAAGCGGGCCATCGCCCATAACCGGCGCGCCCACGCCCCGAAGCAGCGGCGGCGGCGCGGCGGCAAGCGCAATCGCTCGAATTTCGGGCATGTGCCTAAGCCGGTGGCCCTCATCGACATGCTCACCACCGTGCGCCGCACCGGCGCCACGATCGAGGACGAGCGACTGCGCGGCGTGGCGCGCCAGTGGGGGCTATTCGACGGCTCCCCGCAGGCAACCCGCGAACGCGCCAGCGTCCCCGAGGCGGAGTTTTCCTTCGAGTCCACCCAGCTCACCTGGGATCTCTATGCGGCAATGGACAATCCTGTGAGCTACCAGGCCGAGGAGTTGAAGGCGGATCGCTGCGGCCTGCAGCGCACGGTGCTGCGCGTGGATGCCGCCCAGGCCGACGCCGCCGCGGAGAACCCCGGGGCGTATCAGCCGGGAGGCTCGCTACAACCCGGCATGGAGGTGGTGCTCACCCCGCAGATCGAGCTGCCCGATACCGAGATCATTCAGGCCGCGCTCGATGCCGGGTTGAGCTACAGCGAGAAGCTGGGCCGCGGCTCCTCGCTGGTGATCTGCAATCACACCCAGGATCTCAAGGGCAAGGCGATGCACGCCCAGCGGAAGAATATTCCGCTCATGGCCGATACCGCTTTCGTGGAGCTGGCCCGCCAGACCGCCAAAGAAGCAGAGAACTAGGCAGCCGGCTGAGCCCAGCGGCACCAAGGCGCGCCTGTGAGCAGGCGTGCCCCTCCCAGCGGCGGTTGAGGCTACAATTTCTTAACCATGAGCATCAACCTTCCTCGGCCTCTCCGCCGTCTGCGCGCCACCCTTGCCACGACGGCAGCTTCAGCAGCCACTGCGGCCTCGCGCGCGACCGGCCGCGGTGCCGGCGGCATGATCGGCGGCCTGGTGGCCAATGCAATCGACCCCACGATCATGACCACCGTGGCGAAGAACCGCCCCACCGTGCTGATCACCGGCACCAATGGCAAGTCCACCACGACCCGCATGACCGCGAACGCCCTGCGCAGCCGCTATACCGTGGCCACCAACGATGGCGGCGACAACATGGACGCGGGCATTATCTCTGCGCTCATGGCCGGCAAGGATGCCAGCCACGTGGTGCTGGAGTGCGATGAGCTGCACGTGCCGAAGGTGGCCGACCGGCTTCACCCCACCGCGCTCATCCTGCTCAACCTCACCCGCGACCAGCTGGACCGGGTCGGCGAGATCAATAAGCTCGAGCGCGCGCTCCGCGCCTGTGTCGAGGCCCATCCCGAGATGACCGTGATCGCCAATTGCGATGACGTGCTGGTCACCTCCGTTGCCTTCGACGCCGAGAACGTGGTGTGGGTTTCTGCCGGCGCCGGCTGGATCGGCGATTCGGTATCCTGCCCGCGCACCGGCTCCCACGTGGTGCACAACGGCGATGATTGGTACGCCACCAAGCCGCTGGCCGATGGCCGCGAGTTCCGCCGCCCCGAGCCGAGCTGGGTGATCGATGATGAGGCGCTGCGCTCCCCGTTGGGCGATACGCCGCTGGATTTGAAGCTGCCGGGCACGGCCAATCGCGGCAATGCCGCCCAGGCCATTGCAGCAGCGGTGAGCTGCTTCGATATCAGCCTCGATGGCGCCCGTGACGCGGTGGAAGAGGTGGATAATGTGGCCGGCCGCTACTCCACTGTCCAGTTCGAGGGCCGTGAGGTGCACATGCTGCTGGCCAAGAACCCGGCCGGCTGGCAGGAGGCGCTGTCCATGCTCGATCGCGAGGCCGAGGGCCATGTGATCGCCGTCAACGGCCAGGTGGCCGATGGCGAGGACCTTTCGTGGCTGTGGGATGTGGTGTTTGAGAATTTCGAGAACCTCCACGTGCACGCCGCCGGCGAACGCGGTACTGACCTTGCGGTCAGGTTGAAGTATGCCTCGATTGATCATGACCTCATCCACGACCCCGTGGAGGCCATTCGCGCCTGCCCGCCCGGCCGGGTGGAGGTGCTGGCCAATTACACGGCTTTCCGTGATCTGAAGAAGGCTCTCGAACGTTCGCTGCAGGCAGCCAAGGAAGGAAACGAGTAAATGACTCTCACTATCGGACTGCTGCTGCCTGATGTGCTCGGCACCTATGGCGACGATGGCAATGCCCTCGTGCTGCGCCAGCGCGCCCGGCTGCGCGGCATCGATGCCGATATCCATCGGATCACCCTGCAGGACGCCATCCCGGATTCCTGCGATCTCTACTGCATGGGCGGTGGCGAGGACGCCGCCCAAGTGTTGGCGGCGGAGCATCTGCGCGCCCACGGCGGCCTTATCCGCGCCGCAGAGAAGAAGACCCCGATCCTGAGTATTTGCGCCGGTTTTCAGGTGCTCGGCGAGTCTTTCCACGCCTCCGGCGGGGTACACGAGGGCTTAGGGCTTATCGACGCCACCACCGCGCAACTACGCACCCGCGCCATCGGTGAAGTGGAGGCCACTCCCTCCACGGTGCTCACCGAGCAGATCTTCGATGCGCAGCGCATCAGCGGCACGGTGAGCCTGCGTCTGAGCGGCTTCGAAAACCACATGGGATCGACCGTGCTGGGGCCGGATGCCCAGCCGCTCTGCTCGATTACTCGCGGTGTCGGCAACACCGATTCCGGGCATGGTGCCGGCTGCGATGGCGCTATCCAGGGCACAGTGATCGCCACCTATATGCACGGCCCCTTCTTGGCCCGTAACCCGCATATCGCGGATCTTCTCTTGGCCCGCGCCATGGGGGTGGAGTTCACCGACCTCGAGCCGCTGGTGCTCGATGAGGTCTCGCAGCTGCGCGAGGAGCGCCTCGAAGACTAGCTGGCCGCGGCTAGACCACCCTTAGAGCCGGTGGCGGCCGGTGAGCGCGCGGGAGAGCGTGAGTTCATCAACGAACTCCAGATCGCCGCCCAGCGGCATGCCGGAGGCGAGCCGCGAGATCACCAGATCCGGAAAATCGCGCAGGAGCCGCGCCAGATACGAGGCGGTGGCTTCGCCCTCGGTATTGGGGTCGGTAGCGAGGATCACCTCGCTGATATCGGGGGCGGGCTCGCCCTCACGGTCCTCGAGAACCCCACCAATGCGCTGCAGCAGCTGTGAGACGGTGAGGTCCTTCGGGCCCACATTATTCAGCGGATCCAGTGCCCCGCCGAGCACGTGATAGCGGCCCTCATACTCCCCGGTGCGTTCGATCACCTGAATGTCTTTGGGTTCTTCCACGACGCAGATCACGCTGGGGTCGCGCTGGGAGTCCGCGCAGATGCGGCACAGCTCATCGCGGGAAACATTGCAGCAAATACGGCAGAAGGTGACCCCGCCGCGCACCGCGCCGAGCGCATTTTGGAGCCGCTCGACATCCTCGGAATCGGTGTTGAGCAGGTGAAAGGAGATCCGCTGCGCGGACTTCGGCCCCACTCCTGGGAGCCGAGAGAGCTCGTCGATGAGATCTTGGAGCGGGCCTTCGAACATGCGGGGTGGGTGTCCTTCGTGTGCCGGTCTATTCCCGCCATTGCGCGGGTCAACCTCGGTCGTGGGGTGGGGAGCTCAACGGTGTGGCGGGGACGCCACAGGCCGCTATCGCTGCTGGGAGTGTACACACAAACACCCCGCACGGGGCGGGGCGCTGAATGTGACCAGACGTCTCGGTCAGGTTTTAGCCGAGCATACCGTCCAGGTCGCCACCGAAGCCAGCGTTTTGCAGCGGGCCCATCTTTTCCTCGGCCACATCGGAGATGCGCTTGTGGGCATCCTCCAGGGCGCCGAGCACGAGATCCTGCAGGGTGTCAACATCCTCCGGATCGACAACCTTCGGGTCGATCTCGACGCCGGTGATGTGGCCGGCACCGTTCATGGTGGCCTTGACCAAACCATTGCCGGCCTCGCCAACGACCTCGGTGGCCATAATTTCCTGCTGGGCCTGCTGCAGCTGCTCCTGCATCTGCTGGGCCTGGGCGAGAATCTGCTGCATATCGGGCTGAGTCATGGTTGTTGCCTTTCTTAGGGGGTATCTTTATCGCCCCAACGAGTGTAGACGTTTTATACCAGCTTCGCTCCCAGCTGCTCCTGCAACAGCTCGATCGCCACGGTGCGCTGGTCACGCCTATCGGCGCTGCCCTCGCCCTCCGCGGCCTCGCGGGCGAAGGACTCTTCCACATCCTCCGGGCTTTCCTCCACCGGCTGGGGCGGGGTGGGCGCAGGCGGTGGAGGAAAGCCCGGAGGATGTGGAAG
>NZ_PQMK01000005.1:0-216294 GCF_008930785.1 Corynebacterium sp. 51B
TTTCCTGCCAGCGTCGCCGCGGCGGAGCTTCCTTCTTCTTCTTTTCCGGTTCCGGTTCGCGCTCCGGGGCGGAGGTGCCGGGCTCGGGAGGTAGCTGCGGGGGCACCCAGCCACCGGGCGCACGTCGGGCGGGGCGGGCCGGTTCCTCCTCGTCAGCGTCGCTGTCCTCGGACTCGGTGGGCGTGGCCGCAGGGGCCGGCGCGCGCGTCCCGATCACGCAGCTGACCGTCACCGTCGCGCCCGTCACCTGCTCGACGGCCTGGGCAATCACCGCGGCGTGCTCGGGCGCGGAGAGCCGCGCCGCCAGCGCTCCCGTGTGGTGGCCGAGCTGCAGCGTCTCTGGGGTCTCCTCCAGTACTTGGGCTTCGGCGATCATCACGCCCGTACGCGCATTGGCGCTGAAGATCGCGCTGCGAATCTCCGGCCACTGCTGGGCAATGCTCTGCTGTGTGTCCGCAGCGCTTGTCGACGCCTCCTCGCGGCGCTCCTCCCGCTCCGGCGTGGCAGTGGGCTCGGCGGCGGCTTCAGCGGCGGGCGTGGGCTCAGCGGCGGGTTCCGGTGCAGCAGGCGTGGGCTCGGGCTGCTGCGGGGCCGCAGCGGGCGCGGCTTTCTGCTGCTCTGCTTTCTGCTGCGCTTGCTGTTCGCGTTCCCGCTGCTCGCGTTCCCGTTGTTCCCGCTGCTCGCGCACGGATTTCCGCTCAAAACGCCGGGATGGCTTTTTCTCCTCACCCTCGCTCTGGCCGCCGCGCGGCATGGCAGCGGCCCCAGCCGCAGCTGTGGCCCCGCCGGCGGTGCCGAGGGCAGTTCCGGCGCTTCCTGCGGTGGCAGCAGGCAGCATGAGCTTGGCGCACATGACCTCTAGCAGGAGCCGGGCGGAGGTGGCGCCGCGCATATCGCTGAGCCCCTCGTTGGTCAGCGCGGCCATGCGGGCCAGCTGTTCCGGGCTGAAGCGTTCGGCCTGTTCGGCCAGCACCTCTTCGCGGCCAGTGGGCACATCCACCAGCCCGTGGTTCATGGCGTCGTGCACGGTGCGCACCACCATGAGATCGCGCAGGCGGTTGAGCAGGTCGAGGGCGAATTGGCGGGGCTCGAAGCCACCTTCGATCACGTCGTCGACAGTGGCAAACATGGCGGAATAATCTTCGCTGGCTAGGGCCTCCACGGCGGCGTCGAGAAGCGAATCATTGGTCACTCCTAGCAGCAGCACGGCCTGCTCATAGCTCAGTCCCTCCGGCCCGGCGCCGGCGAGTAGCTGGTCCAGGATGGACAGCGAATCGCGCGGGGAACCGCCGCCCGAGCGGATCACCAGCGGATACACGGCATCATCTACCTGGGCGTTCTCGGCCGCCACGGTGCGTTCCAGCAGCCCGCGCATCGCCATGGGGGTGAGCAGGCGGAAAGGATAGTGGTGGGTACGCGAGCGGATGGTGCTGATCACCTTTTCCGGCTCGGTGGTGGCGAAGATGAAAATGAGGTGCTCTGGCGGCTCCTCCACGATTTTCAGCAGCGCATTGGAGCCCTCGGTGGTGATCATGTGCGCCTCGTCGATGATGAACACCCGATAGCGCGACTCCGCCGGTGCGTAGTAGGCGCGATCGCGCAGCTCGCGCATATCGTCCACGCCGCGGTGGCTGGCGGCGTCGAGTTCGGTGACATCGAGGTTGCCGGGCCCACCCGGGGCCAGGGACACGCACGAAGGGCACACCCCACACGGAGTGGAGGTGGGGCCGTTTACGCAGTTTAAGGAGCGCGCCATGATGCGCGCGGAGGAGGTTTTACCGCAGCCCCGCGGCCCCGAGAACAAATAGGCATGGTTAATGCGGCCAGAGTCGAGCGCCACCGACAGCGGTTGGGTGACGTGCTCTTGGCCGACAACTTCTGCGAAGGACGCGGGACGGTACTTGCGATAGAGAGCCACGGTACGGAAGTGTACCCGTTCACCTTCTTTCCTCCCCCGCTGTGTGGCTACTCGCCGTGCGCTCGGCGCGGGCAGCTCAGGCGCTGCAGCCGCAGTGGGCGTCGGCACGCATCGGCCATGCTGGGATGGGGGCTAAACTGAGGGGTTATGAGCCTTCAGACGAGTCTGTCCATGCCGGCCGGGCACGGCCATCTTGAGTCCGCGCGTCACTCCAGCGGGGAACTGCTGTTCATGTCAGAGCTGGCGGATTTCAGCGAGAATAGTTCGATTCGGGGCGGGGTTCCGGTGATCGCGCCGTGGTTTTCGAAGGATCTGGGCCACGATGAGCTGCAGCACGGCTGGGCGCGGCGCATCCAGTGGGAGGTGCAGGACACCACCGGCGGCATCGATGCCCGCTGTACCCACGATGGCTGGGATCTGCGTTTTTCCGCGCAGCACACCGAGCAGGGTTTCGCGCTGATGCTGCGGGCGCACAATCTCACGGAGTATCGCCGCCTCATCCAGCTGGCGTTTCACCCCTATTTTTTGGTCGATGATGTCACCGGCACGGAGGTCGCAGGCGCAGAGCGCCGCTGGCTTTTCGACGGCACCGCCACGGACGAGCGCGTCGCCACCGAGCAGTATTCTCCCTTCACCATCAGCGATGGTGCGCGCACGCTGACCATCACCTCCCAGGGCACCGATCACGTGGTGGTGTGGAATCCGGGGGCGGCCGCCGATGAGAACATCGGGGATCTGCAGCAGGGCGATTGGAAGCGCTTTGTGTGCGTGGAGCCGGCGCTGCTGGGGCCGGACTCGGCGGGGCATTCGGTGGGGCCGGAGGATTGGGCCGCCATCGGTATGACGGTGAAGGTGAGCTAGCCCAGCTTTCCTACCCGCTGATACGCCACAGCCACCGACTGCCCTAGGGGCGAGTCGGTGGCTGAGCTATGCGCGGCTCTGTGGGTGTTTAGACCAACAGTTCGGCGATCTGGATGGTATTCAGTGCTGCGCCCTTGCGCAGGTTATCGCCGGAGACCACGAGGATCAGGCCCTTGTTATCGTCCACGGTCTGGTCCTGGCGGATACGACCCACGAGCGAGGGGTCGGTGCCGGCGGCGGCCAGCGGGGTGGGCACGTCTACTAGCTCCACACCGGGGGCATCGGCCAGCAGCTGCTTGGCTTCCTCCACGCTGAGAGAGTTCTCAAACTGGGCATGGATGGTCAGGGTGTGGCCGGTAAAGACGGGGATGCGCACGCAGGTGCCGGAGACGCGCAGCTCGGGGATGCCGAGGATCTTGCGGGACTCGTTGCGCAGCTTCTGCTCCTCATCGGTTTCGAGGGAGCCATCGTCGACCATATTGCCGGCCAGCGGCACGGCGTTGAAGGCGATCGGGGCCACATAGGGGCCGAGATCGGTGGGATTGAGCACGGAGCCGTCGAGAGCGAGCTGCTCGGCGGAGGCCTCCACTGCTCGGGTTTGCTCGGCCAGCGCCTGCACCCCGGCCAAGCCGGAGCCGGACACAGCCTGGTAGGAGGAGACGTGCAGCACCTTCAGCCCGGCCTTGTCATGCAGCGGCTTGAGCACCGGCATCGCGGCCATGGTGGTGCAGTTCGGGTTGGCGATGATGCCCTTGGGCACCTCGTCCTTGGCCTCCGGGTTCACCTCGGAGACGATCAGCGGCACCTCCTCGTCCTTGCGCCATGCGGAGGAGTTATCCACCACGGTGGCACCGGCCTCGGCGAAGAGCGGGGCGTACTGCTTGGAGGTGGAGCCGCCCGCAGAGAACAAGGCGATGTCGATGCCCTGCAGCGATTCCACGGTGGCCTCGGCGAGGTCCTCGACCTCCACGTCCTTACCGTCGTAGGTGAGGGTGGTGCCGGCGGAGCGCTTGGAGGCGAAGAAGCGGATAGCGTCGAGCGGGAAGTTGCGCTCTTCGAGCAGGGTGCGCATCACGCGACCGACCTGGCCGGTGGCGCCAACTACTGCGACAGTCGTCATGGGGAATCAGCCGCCCTTTCTGAAGACGGTAGAGGACATACAGTGGCTACTTATGCTACGCGCGCCCTAGCTAAGGGCCAATGAAGGGCCCGTTATTCGGGTGAAATCTCACATCCCGCCGCGGCGCTGGGCTACTCGGGCTGGCCAGCGGGCGGAATTTTCTCCAGCACCCAGCGTCGAAACTGCTCCGCCGCGGGGGTGAGTTCCCCCGTGGCGCGCCACACGAGGCCGAGCTCGCGGTAGCAGGCCGGGCGCAGCGGGCGCAGCACGAATCCCTGTTGGGCTGTCCCGCCGGTCAGATAAGGATCGTTCATCGGCAGCAGCGCCACTCCCAGCCCCGCGCTCACCAGCCCGGCCACGGTGGACAGCTCCATGGAGTCGAAGGCCACCGGCGCGGTAATCCCGGAGGCGGCCACGAGATCATCGAGCAATTGGCGGGTGCCATAGCCCAGTTTGGTGGCGATAAAGGGCTGACCGTCCACCTCCTGCATGGTGATCGGCGCCGAGCCAGGCGCGGCCAAGCGATGGCCGATGGGGCAGGCCACAGCCAAGGGCTGCCGGTAGAGCTGACGCCAGTGCAGAGCGTCGGCGGCAACCCCGCGGGGTTGCGGCCCGACCAGGGCCAGGTCGGCCTCATCGGCGTGCACCCGCTCGATCAGTCCCGAGGCGGGGCCTTGGTGCAGGGCGAAGTGCACCCCTGGGTGGGCGCGGCGATAGTCGCGGATGAGATCCGGCACCATCCACGTGCCCAGCGAGTGCATGAAGTCGAGGCGGATGGTGCCATGTTCGGGATCGAGCAGCCGTGAAATATCCAGCTGGGTGGCATCGAAGCGGGCGATGATGCTCTCCGCGGCGCGGCGCAGCGTCTCGCCGCGGGTATTGATCACGAGGGTGCGGCCGCGGCGCTCGAAGAGTTCGGCTCCCACCTCGCGTTCGACGCGCTGCAGCACGCGCGTCACGGTGGGTTGGGCCATGCCGAGTTCATCAGCGGTGGCGGTGATGTGCTGATTGCGGGCGATGGCCACAAATACCCGCAGGTCCTCGATGCTCACAGAGCTCATATGCCCTCCCCGAGGCTATATACCGAAAATGCATGGAACTTCTCTTTTTTCTACATTTTACTAATCATCGCCGTTAGCGCACCATGGTGTGCATGTCCGTCACACCTCCGAGCCGCCCCGCATCTGCGGACGGCACCAGCAGTGCCGACGCCGCCACGCTGCCGCCTGGCCTCGAGCGCACCGACCCCGACTATCGCCGCGTCTTGGGAGCGACCCTCGCGGCGGGTCTCGCGGCCTTCAACACGCTCTATTGCACGCAGGCGATGCTGCCGCGGCTGACCACCGCCTTCGAGATCACCCCCACGATCAGCGCGCTCACGGTCTCCGCGACCACCGGTGCGCTCGCGCTGTGCGTCGTACCGGCCTCGATCCTCTCGGAGCGCTTTGGGCGGGGGCGGATCATGACGATCTCGTTGATCGCCAGCATCCTCATCGGACTGCTCCTCCCCTTCTCCCCGACGGCCACCTGGCTGATTATTGGCCGCGGCCTCCAAGGGGCGATGATCGCCGGCGTGCCCGCAGTGGCCATGGCGCTGCTCTCGGAGGAACTCGCCCCCGCCGCGCTCGCGAAGGCGATCGGTGTCTATATCGCCGGTACCTCCCTCGGCGGGCTCTCCGGCCGCCTCATCCCCGCCGGCGTCCTCGAACTGTCCACGTGGCGCTGGGCGCTCGGGGCCAATCTGCTCTTCGCCGGCATCTGCGCGATCATTGCGATCATCGCTCTGCCCCCGCAGCGCCGCTTCCAACCCAAAAAGCTCCGCTTCCGCGGCGAGCTGCAGGCCATGGCCGGGCACTGGAAAAACCCGCGGCTTGCGGGGCTCTTCCTCATCGCTGGGCTGGCCATGGGCGTATTCGTCTCGCTCTATAACTATGTGGGCTTCGTCCTCATCAACGATTTCGGGCTCAGCGAGGCGCTGGTCGGCGTGGTCTTCCTCCTCTACCTAGCGGGCACCTGGTCCTCGGCCCGGGCCGGGGTGTGGAGCAGCAAATATGGCCCCGGCATCACCCTGGTGTGCGGCGCCGGCACGTCCCTGATCGCGCTATTGGTGTGCCTCGCCCCGCAATTGGGCGTGCTTCTCGCGGCGATCCTGGTCTTTACCGCCGCCTTCTTCGTCGTCCACTCCACGGCCTCGGCCTGGGTGGGCCACACCGCCGTCGAGAACCGCGCCGAAGCCTCCAGCACGTACGTGGCCTGCTACTACTTGGGTTCTTCCGTGTTCGGCTGGCTATCTGGATTGCTTTTCGATGCCACCAGCTGGACCGGGCTGATCCTCGGCTTGGCCGCGGTGAGCACACTCACCCTCGGCATTGGCGGAGCGCTCTTTCTCGCTTCACGACGCTTCTATCCATAAGCCCTCCCCTAATTGGAGGCCGCATTTTCCACGGATAAACTCGTGACTATGAATGCTGGTGTGCTCCCCCTGCCCACTCCGTCGACCCACGCCGATACTCGTAGCCGCCGCGGGCGGCAGCGAGCACTGCCCGCTACAGTGTGGCTGATCGCGCTTGTCCTGATCTCAGTGGCGCATCCCTTCATCCCCCATAACCAGTGGGTGCTCACTCACACCTTCACCCTAGGCGTGCTGAGCAACTCCATTCTCATCTGGTCCTGCCAGTTCAGCGACCAGCTGCTGCACCTGCGCCCCACACCGGCCGTCTTCCGCACTCGGGCGTGGATCATCGGTGGGTTAAACCTCGGCATCGTGGGCGTGCTGCTCGGCCAGCTGCTCACCCCGGCACTGGACTGGGACGCCCCCGCCCTAAGTCTTGGCGCCACGATCGTCGCCCTCAGTGTGCTGGCTAATGCCCTCCACCTCATCCTGCTGCGTTGCAGCACCCGCCGCCCGCAGCGCTTTCGCCCCTCCCTGTGGCTATTTGTACTGGCCCATGGCGTCTTTGCTTATGACGTGCTCGATACCGCCCTCGCGCAGTTCAGCACGATCAGCGCCAAAACTGGCTCCACTGCGATCCTCGGGCACGTGATCACCAATGTCTTTGGCTTCGTCGGCCTGACCGCGGCCGGCGCAGCCGCACTGCTTTTCCCCACCATCTGGCGCGCCCAAGGCTCCTTTCGTTTCGATGGGCCCATCGCCGGTGCCCTCGGTAGCGGTATCGTGGTTGCCCTCTGTGGTCTGCGCCTGCAGCTTCTGCCGCTCGTCGGCGTGGGCCTGACCATCTACACCCTCGGCTGGCTGGGGCGTTGGCTCAGCTGGATTCCCGTGATGCGCGCAGTCCTCGCCGCCCCGCGCGATCGCATTACCTTCTCCTCACTGGCATTGGCCACCGCTCCCCTCTGGCTCATCGGCTCCACTGGCCTCCTCAGCGCCACTCTGCTGCGCGACCAGTCCCCCGACCTGCCCGTTCTAGCACTCCTGGTGGGCTTCGCCGCCCAGTTGCTGATCGGTACCCTCTCCTTCCTGCTTCCCAGCATGCTGGGCGGCGGCCCAGCCGCAGTCCGCGCTGGGCTGTATCGCCTCCAGACCGCGGGGCTGCTGCGCTGGACCATGCTCAATGGCGGCCTGCTGATCTGGCTGCTGCCGCTGGGCTCTAGCTGGTTGAAGGTGGCGGCCTCCATCCTGGCCACCGGTGCTCTCGCGGCCTTTTTGCCGCTGCTGCTGAGTTCCCGGCGCGCCCAACGGGCGGTGCTGGCCGGCACCCGCGAGGGCCCGACCCCACGCACCCACACCCCGGTGCACCAGATCACGGCGGGAATCGCCGTGCTGGCACTGCTGTGCAGCCTCTTCGCGCTCTCCTCCGCGGCAACGCCCGCACCGCCGTCCGGTATGGGCGCCACCGAGCAGAGCGGCACCACTGAGCTCACCGTGGAGGCACACGATATGCGCTTTAGCCCAGCGACACTCGCGGTACCGCGCGGACACCGCCTACTCCTGACGGTGCACAACACCGATAGCTCCCAGGTCCACGATCTGGTGCTCGCCACCGGGCAGGCCACCGGCCGCATCCCAGCGGGCGAGTCGGTACAGCTGGACGCTGGGGTGATCACGGGGCCGGTGGAAGGCTGGTGCTCGATCGCTGGACATAGGTTGCAGGGCATGACCCTACAGATCACCGTCGACGGCGATGCGCTCCCCGACGACGCTCCCACACCCCAGGCCGCCCCGTCGTCGGCGGCGGCGGTCACCCCGCCGGAGAAGATCGACCCCGCCATGGTTGCCGACCCAGAACTCGCCCCTGCGCCGTCCTCCACGGTGCACCGCCACACCATCGAGGTCAGCGAAACAGAGTTCCGCATTAATGACCGCACCCGCGGGCGCTGGACGTTCGATGGCGGGCTGAGCGGGCCAACTCTGCGCGGCCGTGTCGGCGACATCTTCGAAATCACCCTGATTAACAACGGCTCGATGAGCCACTCTGTGGACTTTCATGCCGGCATGGTCAGCCCCGATGAGGTGATGCGCGATATCGCCCCAGGAGAACAGCTGCTCTACCGTTTCCGCGCCGAACACGCGGGGGCGTGGCTCTATCACTGCGGTACCGCGCCGATGTCGCTGCATCTTGCGGCCGGAATGTTCGGCGCCGTCATCATCGACCCACCCGATCTAGCGCCCGTGGATCACGAGTACATTCTGGTCCAGTCCGAGGTCTATGGCCTCGACACCACCGCGGAGCATCCGGTAGACGAGGCCGCACTCCGCGACCTGCGGCCCGACGCCACGGTGTTTAATGGCCTCGAGTTCGGATATATGGCCGCGCCCTTGACCATGCGCCCCGGCCAGACTGCGCGCTTCTGGGTGGTTAATGCGGGGCCAAATATCGCCAGTAGCTTCCATATTGTGGGCACTCAGTTTCACACGATGTACAAGGAAGGCGCCTACCAGCTGCGCGACGCCGCGGGCAGTGGCGGCGGCCAGGCGCTCGGGCTCTTGGCCGCCCAAGGTGGATTTGTGGAGGCCCGCTTCCCAGAGGCCGGAACCTATACTTTTGTGAATCACCAGTTCATCGACGCAGAGCGCGGCGCCAAGGGGCGCATTATCGTCAGCGATCGCTAAGCAGGGGCGCATCCGCGCCCACCTGCCGCCGGCACCGTTCGAGGAATCTGAGAATCCACACTGTAGACTTGGGCGCAGAATAGAGAGACACGGTATTCTCAACCGGCAGAAGACAACGCCCCACACCTGTGGGGCTCAATGCAGCAAGGAGTGCAGCATGGGTTTGTTTCGCAAAATCCGAAAGGCACGCTTAAAGTCCAAGGCCGAAATCAAGGCCGCTAAGGCGCGCGCCAAGAAGGAAGCCAAGGAGGCCGCAAAGCTGGAGTACAAGCGCAATAAGCTCCTCGCTAAGCAGGAAAAGAACCTGCTCAAGGCGGATCATAAGGGCATGAAGAACAAGCGCAAGCACGAGCGTAAGCGCGCCCAACAAGAGCTGGATAAGATCAAGGCCGGCAAGTTCAATAAAAAGAACGCGAAGCGTTATGCTGGTTTCGCCCGCACCTTGGCGCCACTTTTGCTGCCGCTGGTCTATCGGGGTATCACTTGGGTCAAGGAACAGCGCATTCAGCGGCGCTCCCGCAAGCTCGGAGTCGCGCCGGATCAGCTGGCACAGTTCAACGGCCACGGCGCAGCCGTCAAGGCCCGTATCGCGGGTATCAGCGCCAACATGGAGAAGTCCTCGTTGCCCCGTGGTTTTGTGATGGATGTCGAGGATCGGCTAAAGGAGCTGGACGCCGCCGTGGATAACGCGGAATTTATGACCGTCGAGCAGCGCCGTCGCTCCCACTCCTCCATTAATCGCGATCTCGACCAGATCATGCACGAGATCAATTCCAAGCTGAAGTCTTAACCGCCCGTCTCGCGGCTCCTCACCTCCCCGTAGACCGCCCACTCTGCCTCCCCCACACCGAGGAGTGCCAGCGTGGGCGATTTTTTCGCCCGGACAATTGCAGGGCCTTTAGGTTTTGCTCAGTAATTATGGATAGCGTTCTCATATAAAATATATACGCAAAGTGTTTTCCCGGCGAAATTAATTGCAGAAAGCAATTCTTCTTGTATTATTGTCTTTAGGTAGCACGCGGTGTCAGATATGCCCTATACATAGTGCACCGCACACAGCTACAACAAAGACAGCGAACGAAGAATCGTTTGAGGAGAGGTAGAAACATCATGGCCCGTAGAGAAGTCACCCAGTATTTTGATGATCTCGATCAGACCCCGCTGGAAGAGGACGCCGTCCATATCGTCCACTTCGCCGTCGAGGGTCGCGAGTATGTGCTGGATTTGTCGGCAGAAAACGCCGCCAAGTTCCGCCAGGACATGCAGCCGTACATGACTGCCGGCCGCGCCGTGAGCACCGCAGGTCGCGGCCGCCGCAAGGCCGCTGCTGCGACCGGGCGGAATAACCAGTCCCGCGAAATCCGCAAGTGGGCGCAAGACAATGGTTACAAGGTCGCCGCGCGCGGAAAAATCCCCCAAGAGGTCTACGACGCCTACTATGAGGCCCATGCCAAGTAGAGTTTAAGGTGGATTTTCCTCTCTGAGCCCAACTCAGCCCCCTCACCGTACTGATCCCAGTAATGTGGAGGGCTGAGTTTTTTTATTCGCACTCTCTAGTCGAAGGATGGACCCCGTGACTATTCGCCGCCTCCGCCAGCTCCCGCTACTTTTCGGCACCGTTGTGGCCCTTGGTCTGGCAGGATGCACCGACTCCTCCCCCGCCCCGAGCCCAGAAACCGACGCGGCGGAAGATAGCAGCGAGGAGGCGTCGACAAGCGATGTGCAGCCCGCCCTAGCAGTGGACACCATCCCCGAGGCGCCCCGTGGTACTGGCGAGCAATGCCCCTATCTGGATACGCAATTTGTGGCCAATACCAATGGCCAGCGCGTGCTCGACCAGGGCCTAGATACCCGTTTTGATCCCCCGGCCTGCGTTTTTTGGTCCTATGGGGATAATCCGCAGATGCTGGTGAGTGTGCGCCATAACGAAAATGAGGCCATCGCCCGCCAGGTGGTGGATTGGGCGGCGCCAGTGGGCTCCACCGAGCCAGCCGAACGGCCCGCCGGTTTTCAGGGCGGGCGCGGCAGCCTCGGCTCATCCGGGCTGGAGGGCTACTCGGTGTACGCGGTAGCGAAGGGCACCACCAGCGTGGTGGTGTTCAGCGATCAGGAACAAACCATCAAGCCCGAGTCGATCGCGGAGGATGTCATCTCCAACCTCGGGCTCTAGGGCCTAGACGGATACGTCGTTATAGGGCAGCAGCGGCGAGATCATTGGGAACACCAGGTCCATCAAGAGGAAGAACACGCCGACCAAAAGAGCGATGAGCAAAATGAGCTTCACCGGCCACGGGCCGGGCAGCAAGCGCCAGATCCATCCATACATTTAGCGTTCCTCCAGCTCCGGCGGGGTGAATCCGCCCTGTTTATCGTAGTGGGCCACCTGCATGGCGTGAATAATCATGCGCTCCGCATTAGAGAATTGCGGGTGGCAGGTGGTCATGGTCATCAGCGCCTCAGCGTTGAGGGCAGCTGGGTCATCATCCGTCACCCCGGGGATGGTCTCCAGAACGGAGACGTTCGTCGGCGTCGTGATGGTGCGGCCATAGACCGAGTGATAGTCGCCCGAGGCGATGCGCTGGCGCTGCTCCGGGGTGAAGCAGTCGGTGCGCTGATCGCCGTCATCCATCGGCAGCACCCGATAGATCTCCCAGGTGTCCTGGGTCTCCACCACCACGGCATCACAGGTATTGAGCTTGCCGAGATCATTAAAGGGCGCGCCCTTACCCACGCGGTGGCCCGCGATGGCGAAGTTACCGGCCTCACCGGGCATCTCGGTCTCGGTATAGCGGCCAGGCCCCGAGAGCAGCGTGTGATCGTCGGTGCCCTCCAGAATGGCGAAATGATAGTCCGAGCCGAAACTCGGCACATACATGCGCGCGAAGGCATCGCCCAGCTCGGGCACCTTCTTCTGACGCGGATTCGACCACTGGTGATCGAGCTCTTCATTGGCAGCGGCCTGCTTCTTGCCCGCCTCGAGATTCGTCCAATAGGCCTCGTAGTAGGCAAAGAGCAGGATCAGGACACCGATGGTCAGTAGCAGCTCACCAAGGATCTGCACGACACCGGGGCCATGAGAGCTCGGGGCACGGTGACAACCAGGGCGGGGCCGGCGGGAAGCCCGCACCGGCCTTCCAGATTTAGGGACAGGGGCACTCATAGATGGACATTTTAAGCCAGAGTGTCAAGGAGAGCACTATTCATACCGCGCCTCTCTGAGTGGTAGAGGCCGGCTGAGCAGCAGACATGGGATGTGTTTTCAGACAACTCATCGGCCTCAGCCGCAGCCCAGGGGTGGGAACACGCGGGCAAACCTATAGAGTTATGGGGGAGATTTTATACTTATTATCAGTAGGAGAATTCGATGGTTGATGCTCTCGTATTCCCCGTCTCTGGGGTAATGAAGCTCTGGCATATCCTGCTTCATGATGGGCTCGGGTTGAACGAATCCCGCGCCTGGCTATTCACCATCTTCGGTCTGATTATCACCGTCCGACTCTCCATCTTCCCCTTCTTCTGGAAACAACAGAAGAACAGCCGCATGTCCTATAAGCTGCGCCCCCAGCTCGCGGCGCTGCGCAAGGAATACGGTCTGGTAACCGACCCCGTCACACTCAAAGAGCAGAAACGCAAACGCAAGCAGCTCTACAAGGAGAATCAGTACTCGGCCACGGCCGGTTGCGTGCCGGCGCTCATCCAGATCCCCGTATTCATTGGTCTCTACCGGCTCATGCTGCGCATGGCGCGGCCCTCCGATGGCATCGAATCCGCCCACCACCCGCCTATCGGCATGCTTAGCTCCGAGGAGATGGCGAGCTTTTTGCAGGTGCGCATCCGCGATGTGCCAATCGCCTCCTACGTGGCTATGTCTGATGAGCAGTTTTCCCTGCTCAACACCAGCCACGACCAAGTGTTTCGCTTTGTTCTGCCGCTGGTGATCTGCGCCTCCGTGTTCACCACGATCAACATGGTCACCGCCTCGATCCGCAACTACTTCACCTTGGACTTCAACTCCCCGAGCGCGGTGAAGATGCAGAAGCTCATGCTGCCCTTCATGTTTATGGCGGCCATCTTCCCCATCTACTTCGGACTGCTCGGCCCCTTCCCCGTGGCCATCGCCATCTACTGGTTTGGCAATAACCTGTGGACGCTCACCCAGTCCATGACCACCATGGCGATCATGCACTACCGCTACCCGCTGAGCGAGGAGTTCATCGCCCACCGCGACCAGGGGCGCGAGAACTATCGCAAGAAGAAAGCCTTCTTCCGGCAGCGGAAATGGGGCGTGCGACGACGCCGCCTGCAGTGCATCACCGCCGGTGCATCCAAGCGGGAGCAGCTCCGCAAAGAGATCGCCATGATCGAAGAGCGGGGAAAAGCCTATGACGAGGCGGTAGCCAAAGCCAAGGCCCAAGCCAAGCAGGCCTCCAAGGCGCTGCGCACCGCGAAGAAAGAACACAAGCGGGCCCTCAAGCGCGGCGAGCCGCTACCCCAGCCGGCAACCACCACCGCAGACGCTGGACAGCAGGAGCAGGAGAAGCAGAAGCCGGCTCCCACCCAGAAGCCGAAGCCCCGAATGATCACGCTGCGGCTCGACGAGGAAACGATGGGCGCCCCCACTGCCAGCACGCGCCGGCAGACCCCGCGCACAGTACCCGCCATGGCGGAGATCACCCGCGCTGCGGATACGCCCGCACAGTCCGCGGCACCGCAGCCGGCACAGCCAGCACGGGCGCCGCAGCAGGCGCAGCAGCAGCGAAACACTAGCACCCCGGCACAGCCGGCGCAGCGCCCCACGCGGCGCACAGAGCCCTCCTCGCATGTGCTGCGGCGTAAGGATACGGCCACCGGCCCCAAGCAGCGCGTGATGCGGCACCTGAAGCCCCACCACGGGCGGCACCGTATGGCTGATGTGAATAAGCCGCGGCGACCGCGGCAGAGCTAGGCGTCGATAAGCGCTAAATGGCGTAGTCGGCGGGCGGTGCGCCGAGCAATTGCTTCGCTAGGTCGCGGGCGGTGAGCAGCGGCGCAATATCGTGGGTGAGCTTCGCCCCGGCGAGGCCGCCGTCGAGGAAGATGAGCAATTGATTGGCCAAGGACTCGCTGGGGTAGCCGTTTTTCTCGGTCAATAGCGCCGTCATGGTTTCATGCATCCATGCCCGATGGGTTAGAGCGGCGTTGATGATGCCCTGCTCGGATTCGTTTTCGGGGCGGGGATACTCGCTGGCGGCGTTTTGAAAGTGGGAGCCGCGGAAGTCTTTTTCCGGTTCATCCTCGATGGCCTTGGTGAAGAATGCGAGGATTTTCTTCTCGGGGTCCTCGTAATCGGCGACGCGCTCTTCCCAATCATTCCGCCAGTCCTGGTCCAGGGCCTCGAGATAAGCGATCACGAGGGCGTCTTTAGAGCCGAAAAGTGAATAAAGACTTGCCTTGGCCACATCGGCTTCACGGAGGACGCGATCAATGCCGATGACGCGGATACCCTCGGTGGTGAACAGCGCGGTGGCGCTGGCGAGGAGCCGCTCCCGTGGGCTCGGGCGATTCTTGCGTCGTGCCCGACCAGGCTTCTTGGTTCCTGCACCCTTTGCTGCTGCCATCGCTTTCTCCGCTCACCCTTCCTTACTGTGTGCCACACCAGAGGTTCTAGTGCGCTGAGCGCCACCCCTGCGCGATATAGACGCACCGGTCTGTTTTATGTCTCTCCTAGCAGCATATCGTGTTTGCGGCGGGCCGTGGTAGCGAATCGGCGCCAGCGTGAATCCACCCCGCGCCGGGCGCGCTCTACGGCGTGTATCTTCAACCTTCAGCGCATGAAAAAGCCGCCGGGTTCTTCCCCGACGGCTTTAAACATGATCTCGCTGTCACATCCTCAGGAAGGAGGCTGTAAGAGGGATCAACTAGTTCTTCTTGACCTTGCCCACAACCCACAGGAGGAGCACAGCGCCCAGCAAGCAGGTGATAAAGCTGCCCCACTTACCAGCTGGCTCAGCGCCTAGAATAAGACGGAGAATCAACCCGCCGATGAAACCGCCGGCAACACCGACGAGGATGTTCATGCCGATGCCCATCTGAGCATCGGTGCCCATGATCTTAGAGGCAATCCAGCCTGCGAGGCCACCGATAATGATCCATCCAATGAATCCAAGTTCGAGCATGTTATGTCCTTTCTTAGCGATGCCCGCCTTGTGCGAACATCAATACTTTTTAGTCATACATGGGTTGTATGGTGCTCCTACCCGTTTTACAGAGCAGAAACTCTAAAAGCTAGCCACAGGACATTCCGCACTCAAATCGTGTCCAAACCTTAATCTTAGGTTTGGCTTTATTCAGGATCGGAATCCGGGCGGACCACCATCATCGGGCACGGGGCGGACTGCAGCAGGGCTCGCGAGGTGGAGCCGAGCAGCATGCCCTTGAAGCCGCCGCGGCCATGGGAGCCCACTACGAGCAGCTGGGCGCCTTCGGCGGCGTCCACCAGCGCGCGTACCGGGCGATCGCGGGTGACGATCTTGTTCACCTTCACGTTCGGGTAGCGCTCGATGAAGGGAGCCAGACGCTCGTCCAGCATTTCTGCCTGCTCTCGCTCCACGCTCGCCCACTGCTGCTGAGCAGCGGCGAGTCCAGCAAGGGAGGTTTGCACCTGCATATCCATCCAAGTGTGCACCGCGTTCAGCTCAGCGCCGCGGGCATCCGCCTCAGCGAAAGCGTAGGCGGTGGCCTTTTCTGAAACTCCCGAGCCGTCCACACCGACGACCACGGGGCCGTACTTGGTGGAATCCAGCACCTGGCTGTCCTCACGGACCACCACGACCGGGTTATAGGAGTGGCTGACCACCGCGGCAGAGACCGAACCCATCACCATGCCGGACAGCCCACCCAAGCCGCGGGAACCCATGACGATCATGGTGACGTCCTTGGACATCTCCAGCAGCATGTCAATGGGCGAACCCTCAGCGATGGTGTGCCCGATCTTGATATCAGGTGCTACCTCGTGCGCGATCGCGCGGGCTTCTTCGATCTTCTCGAGAGTTTCCTTTTGCAGGTCGTCGAAAAGCTCCTGCGGCGGCACCATACCCTCTGCGTAGAGGAACTGAGGCATGGCATAGCTTGCGGCCAAACGAAGGGGCTCGCCGCGCTTCATAGCGGTGTTAGCGGCCCAGCGCACGGCGGTCTTGGAGGCCTCCGAGCCATCTACGGCAGCAACAATAATTTGCTCTTTGCTCATCGTGTATCGCCTTCCCAATCACGTGGCTTAATGTCACCTTCCAGCCTACCTGGATATAGCCCGTGGGGATAGTGTTTATAACCAGTTAGAGCCGGGTGGGGCCAATATCACCCACACACGGGCGTTAAGCGATCCACCCCGCCTTCCAAGCTGCCACCGGCCACCCTCAGCAGCGCCGTGGCACCCGCTTCGAGCGAATGCGTGGCGAGAGAGAATAGCTCCCGAACTCTCGAGCGAAGTCTGAGACTCACTACTATGCAGCGTTCTGAGATAGGAGCCATGGGCAGCGCGCTCGAAGTGGACCCCCTCCCCAACCTCCCCTCAGCCTTCAATGGAAGCCCCCCCCACAGCGCTCCGCCGCAACCACACACCTCAACCAGCTAGATTCACAAACATGAGCTGCAAACCAACACGTTCCCCAATCAGCGACATTGACCGCATCTTGCTATTCGAATGGCACGCTGCGCACTTGGAATCTTGGTACGAGACTATGTTTCCCAAAGAGTCCTCGATCAAATTTCCGGCTGGTATGAACACCAAAGAATTCCATGAGGTTTCGATGCTTTTTGCCCTGCTCAGAAAGTTCTACGGCGGAGACGACGCGGTCCGCATTGGAGCTGTCATCGAATCCATGTTGAAGGAGTTGCCAGGTAGCGAGCACACGCTCAGATCCAACTTGAAAAGGAAGCAGCACGAGTACCGGGAGTATATCGAGTTGTCAGCGGTAGACGTTGATCCGTCGACTCGAAGGCCCGAGGACATCATGTACGACATCACCTACGGGCTTTTAATCCACTCCGACCCCGAGCGCCAAGCAAGCCTGCTCAAGTCGCAGCGCGCCTATGTACATCTGGTAGCTGTGCTGAACAAGGGAAACGAACCCGTTATTGAGCTCCTGCGGACCATCCAACGGGCGCGAAAGGAGGGCACGCTCAAGCTTCCAGCCCCACATGAAGCCATTTGGGAACCATCCACGCCGACTCTGTATACGGCAGAAGAAATCGACGAGATTATCATGGGTACAGCGACCAGAGAGGTACAAGACCCTACGGAGAAATAATCCGACTCTCATACGTCTAACCACAAGGGCCACCGATGCCACCAACTATTCACGCAGCAATGCGATCTAGGACGTGGATGGCCGTCGAGAACCTGGTACACGATCAGGAGAGGCACTTCGTCGCAGCTACTGGGCAGGCCCCAAGCCGTGGGCTGCCCCTACGTACGCTGCATTACATAGATTCGCGATAAAGCGAACCAATGAAGGTACTGGTGCCTGACCTTGCCTAGCGATCTGAGACGCGTGTGAGCGCGACATAGGCAAAAGCAAGGATTCTACAACTAATCCTCACATAGAAAAGTCCCCCTACCCTGAAATAACAGGTAGGGGGACAGCTGGCGGTGGCGGAGGGATTTGAACCCTCGGTAGGGGATTACCCTACACTCGCTTTCGAGGCGAGCACCTTCGGCCGCTCGGACACGCCACCGCGTAATAGGTTACGGGCGGGTGCGTAGATACACCAAATCCGCTGGCGCAGCACCGTTGTGCAGTGGCCGCGCGCAGCGGATCTAGCTGATCATCATGGCGCTACTGATTCAGTGGCGCCGGTGCGATCTTTTTAGTTCTTGAACTTACCGAAAACCTCGTTGGCCTTGTCCTTGATGGCCTCGCCGGCTTCCTCAACCTTGTCCTTGACCTCGGACTTGACCTGATCGGCCTTGCCCTCGTTCTTGACATCATCGTTGCCGGTAGCCTCGCCGAAGCCTTCCTTGGCCTTGCCTACGAGGTCGTCCTTTGCGTTTTCAAAATCAGACATAGAGTCTCCTTCCGTCGGTGAACGTTTATCAATCACCGACAATAGGTGTGAAACCCCCTCCGCGCCACGTCGGGTTGCTTTTGAGACCCAATTGTTACCCACCACTGCGTAGGTTACGGAAAAACCCCTGCATAAGCCCCTCGCATTCTTCTCGCAAGACGCCGCCAATAAGCTCCGGATGGTGCACGGTGAGCGGATCTAAAGGGATGTCATAGACGGATCCGCAGGCCCCGGTTTTGGGCTCATAGGCCCCGAAGATAATGCGCCCCACCCTGGCGCCGATGGCCGCGCCGGCGCACATGGCACAGGGCTCAAGAGTGACGACGAGGGTGCAGTCCTCGAGCCGCCAGCCATCGCCGAGCTGCTGTACGGCGGCGCGGATAGCGAGCACCTCGGCGTGGGCAGTGGGATCGGCATCGGCTTCTCGACGATTCGTTGCCCGCGCCACCTCGCGGCCCCGCGGATCGACAATCACCGCACCCACGGGTACGTCCCCGGCGGGTGTATCCGCTGCCACCGCGAGGGCGCGGCGCATGAGCGCGCGGGCCTGCTCAAGGTACTGCGGCTCGGGCAGCACGCCCTTAGGAGAGCTCGAGGCCGGTGGCATCGGCGAGTTGTTCCTCGAAACCGAGCTCTTCTGCGATCTTCATCACCGCTTCGGAGGGCCAGAGCTCATCATCGTCGAGGATCACGTCCATCACCTGCTCGGACAGGCCGACATCCTCCAAAATGGTGAAGTCGCCTTCGGCCCATGGGTCGACGTCATCGAGCTCGTCCTCGTCCAGATCAGGCAGGTCGATGCCGAGCTCATTGAGCACGTCCTCGGCAAGGTCATCGTCGAGGGCGTAGGTGGCGTCGGACAGCAGGGCGAACACTCGCGACGGAGTGGGCCGGACGATGATGAAATAATCATCCTCGCTGCACAGCAGGGCGAAGGCTGGGCCTTCCGCGCGGAGGCTGCGCACGGCGGCGATGGAGGTGTCTAGGCTTTCAAAGTCATCTTTGTAGCGCTGCACCTGCCATTGGCCGTTGTTGAGGGTAACCACCACAGAAAAGTCGACGCGATCGGCACTCATACCACGTAACCGTAGTCGTTTTGTGCCACACTTGTCGGATGATCCCGCATAACATTTCTCGTCCCGTCTGCATTCTCGGGCTCGGGCTGATTGGCGGCTCCTTGCTGCGCGATCTGCACCGCGCCGGCCACGCCTGCTTTGGCTTTAACCGCTCCCCCTCCGCCGTGTCTACGGCCCAAGATGAGGGCTATGACGTCTCCTCGCAGCTCGAGCCCACTCTTGAGCGCGCGGAACAGGAAGGCGCCTTGATTGTGTTGGCGGTGCCGATGCCGGCGATCGGCACCATGCTCGATGCCATCGCCAGCTATGCCCCGTCCTGCGGCATCACCGATGTGGTGAGTGTGAAATCGGCGGTACTCGCCGAGGTGCGCGCCCGCGGCATGGAGGGCCGCTATGTCGGCGGGCACCCCATGGCTGGGACCGCCGATTCCGGCTGGTCGGCCGCCCTCGATGACCTCTTCAAGGGGGCCGCGTGGGTGATTACCTTCGACTACGCAGCAGAGCACCCCGAGGCTGTGGATGAGGATTGGCTGCGGCTGTGGGTGGATTGCGTGCGCATGGCCAGCAAGGTGGGGGCGGAGGTGATCCCGGCGCGGAGCGATCACCACGATTCCGCGGTGGCACGCATCTCGCATGTGCCCCACCTACTCGCCGAGGCCCTCGCCGTGGTCGGCGATAATGGCGGCCCGCTCGCCCTATCGCTGGCCGCCGGCTCCTTCCGCGATGGCACCCGTGTGGCCAGCTCGGCGCCCTCGCTGGTGCGCGCCATGTGCGAGACCAACCACGAGGCGGTACTCACCGCCTTGGATGAGGCGCTGGAGTTGCTTAACGACGCCCGCACGCATCTCACCACCTCCGCGCCGAATATTGGCGAGCTAGTGGATTTCGGGTATCGCTCCCGCGTCCGCTTTGAGGCGCGCAGCAATTCCTCCCCGAATAACTCCACGCAGATTAGTTCCCGCCCAGTGCTGCGCGTCCAGCCGGGTAGCGCCGCTTGGGTGCAGCAGCTCATTCATGCCGAAAACCTCGGTGCCCGCATCGAGCTGCTCGAGGCCCCCGCACCGCTGCCGAGCGAGGACTAGCGGCCATGGCGGGGCCCATAGGACACTGTGGGCCCGCCGGGCCCGCGATGCGCTCACCCGCGACCGCCCTGAAACGCCAGAAAACCCAGTCCATCAAGTGGATGAACTGGGTTTCCGTTGGTGCGCCCGAAGGGATTCGAACCCCTAACCTTCTGATCCGTAGTCAGATGCTCTATCCGTTGAGCTACGGGCGCAATCCACGTCACAGAGATTTCTCTCGGTGCTGTGCAACGAGAAAATACATTACACTCCCAGCAAAGAAACCGGCAAGTTACCTGCTCATGAGGCTTTTTGCCGGTTTCTTTCTGGCTAATGGGCGCGCTGCACGGGGCATCCAACGCTGTGCAGCCGCAGCCGTGGACTATCCCCGCTAGCTAGGGCAGCACGAGGTTGAACACGGGCACCGCGAGGAGATACACGGTGGCGGTGATCAGGAAGAGACCAATGATGTTCAGCCCGATACCACCCTTGACCATCTCGCCGATGCGCACATAGCCGGAACCGAAGGCGATAGCGTTCGGCGGGGTCGCCACCGGCAGCATGAAGGCACAGGTGGCGGCCAGTGCCACCGGGATGGTGAGCAGCAGGACGTTCTCTTCGCCGCCGAGGCTGGTGAGGCCGATACCCACGGCCACACCGCCCAGGATGGGCAGGAAGGCCGCAGCGGTAGCGGTGTTCGAGGTGAACTCGGTGAGGATGAGCACCACGGCGGCAATGACGAAGATGAACAGGATGGTGGGCAGCACATCGAGGCCGCGGGCGAGCTCACCAATCCACAGCGACAGTCCGGAGACGGAGAACATCTTGGACAGTGCGAGGCCACCGCCGAAGAGCAGCAGCACATCCCAGGGGAGTTCCTTGGCGGTCTCCCAGTCGATGAGGCGCACGCCGGTTTTTGCATTGGCGGGGATGATGAACAGTAGAAGCGCTGCGGTCATGCCGATGGCGGCGTCGGCAATGTTGAGCGCGGAGCCGCTGATGCGGATGATGATGGGGATGAAGATCCAGGACAGGGCGGTCAGCAGGAAGATCAGGCCCACATACTTTTCGCCGCGGCACATCGGGCCCATGGCTTTGATCTCGTCACGGATCAGCTCACGCCCGCCGGGAATGTCCTTGATCTCCGGCTTGAACACGCTGATGAGCACGAACCAAGCGATGGCCGAGAACACGGCGGCCAGCGGCACGCCGACCATCATCCACTGCCCGAAGCCGATGTGCACGTCGTGGTTATCGGACATGTAGCCGACCAGCAGAGCGTTCGGCGGGGTGCCGATGATGGTGCCCAAGGAACCAATCGAAGCCGAGTAGGCGATGGCGAGCATCAGCGCCGTCGCGAACTTCTTCTGCTTGTCTTGGCCGCCGACCTGTTCGGCGGTAAGCGCCAGCACGGATACACCGATGGGCAACATCACCACGGCGGTGGCGGTATTGGACACCCACATGGAGAGGAAGCCGGTGGCGATCATGAAGCCGGCGATGAGCTGCTTGGGCTTGGTGCCCACCAGCAGCACCACGCTGAGCGCGAGGCGCCGGTGCAAATTCCAGCGCTGCATGCCGAGCGCCAGGATGAATCCACCCATAAACAGGAAGATGGTGGGGTTGCCGTATTGGCCGGAGACATCACCGAAGTCCACCAGCTGCGCCAGGGGGAACAGCGCGAGCGGCACCAAAGCGGTGGCGGCCAGCGGGATGGCTTCCGTCATCCACCATGCACCCATGAGCACGGCACCAGCAGCGGTCGTGCGGAGCGCCTGGTAGGTGTAGGGCTCCTCGGTGTCCGGATAGGCCTTGTTCACGGTATCGGCCGCGGATTCCGGGAAGAGATAATAAACGATTAGCGCAAGCACGACGCCCAAAATGAGGCCGAAGGCCTGGCGGCGCCATGCTGAGGCGGGGGGAGCCTCGGCGTCGGCTGCCGGTGCGTGGGCGCTCGACTCGTGAGTAACTGGGGTAGACACAGCGGTACCAGCTTTCCATGTGTGAGTGAAGAAAAACGGGCGTGAAGCCGCTCGCCAACACCTCATGGGCTCTCTGCGGTGATGTCCGTCCTCGCACTTCCCCATGTCAATGGGGCCGAGGGCGGCGCAAGGCAGCTTCTATGAAGCATTTTCTGCGAAAGGAAATACTTACCCTACTTAGAGTAGTTCTCAAGAGGGTTGTTATGAGTTATTTCGCCCGAAATGCCCACAGAACCTGAGAGGATTACCCCTAAAAGGATGGGTACTGTCCGTATGTCACCTGCTGTGAATGTCAGACGGTTCATTAAAGAAAAAGGGCCGGCCGCCGCTGCTGCATAGCGCAGGCGACGTCCGGCCCCATCCTCCACTGGAGGTGGCACGGGCGCGCGGGGACCATGCCCTAGTTCATGGACACCTCGCAGGCCACATCGGCCGGGGTGGCGGCCTGTGCCGTGTGTACCTCTGCGTCCTTGACTTGCTTCTTGTTAGTGAACACCACGGGGATGATCGTGGAGAGGCCTTCCTTCTCGATCTCGCTAAAGTCCACCCGCACGATCGGGGTTCCTTGGCTCACGCTCTGGCCCTTTTCCACGAGGCGCTCGAAGCCGCGGCCCTTCATGTTCACGGTGTCAATGCCCACGTGCACGAGCACTTCGAGGCCCTTATCGCTCTTGAGGGCGAAGGCGTGGCCGGTGGGAAAGACCGTCACGAGGGTGCCGTCGATAGGTGCGGTTACCTCGAGTACTCCGCCGACGGGCTTGAGCGCGAATCCTTGACCCATCATGCCATCAGCGAATACGGGGTCATCTACCTCGGACATGGCGCATACCTCACCCTCGCAGGGAGCGTGGACCTTGGTTTTCTTGCCGAATCCGAACATTGTTTCTCCTTTTATTCTTCTACTCGTCCTGTGCGGGAACACGGCCCCGCACGTCACGAGCGAGTCTAATCCCGTGGTGAGGCCACGGCACACACCGCGGCCTCACTCATCCCATGACCTGCTGCGCAGGTGACATGGACAGGTTATTCCTCAGCTTCCCCGGTGGCGCTGACGCTGCTCGGGGTTTGGCGCACTACTTCGTCGTAGACGAACTGCACCTGGGGGCCGATGATGATCTGCACCGAGTTCTTGGAGGGCTTGATCACACCGAGTACCTTGTTCTGCGGCAGCTTGGGCTCGTCGAACTTGCTGCCATCTTTGACCACCACGCGCAGGCGGGTGGCGCAGTAATCGAGGGAGTCGATGTTCTCAGCCCCACCGAGAGCGGTGATGATCTTCGCGGCGGTGGCACGGGTGTCATCATCGCCAGCGTCCTCGTCTTCGTCGCTGTCTACCTCGGCGTCCTTACCGCGGCCCGGGGTGGACATGTTGAAGGCGCCGATGAGGAAGTAGAAGATCACGAAGTACAGAGCGAAGTAGACCACGCCGAGTAGCAGCAGCATCCACCACTGGTTTGCCAGCGGGTTGCGGGCAGAGAGCACCATGTCCACGAAACCGGCGGAGAAGCCGAAGCCTGCGGTCCAGTGGAAGGTAGCGGCAATCGCCAGGGAGATACCGGTGAGCAGGGCGTGCACCACGTAGAGCACCGGGGCGACGAACATGAAGGAGAACTCGAGCGGCTCGGTCACACCGGTGAAGAAGGCGGCCAGGGCGCCAGCCAGCATCAGCGAGCCGATAACCTTGCGGCGCTTGCTCTCGGCGCGCAGGTAGATGGCCAGTGCGGCACCGGGCAGACCGAACATCATGATCGGGAAGAAGCCGGCCTGGTATTGGCCGATCACGCCCACGACCTCACAGGTGCTGCCGTCCCAGATACCGGGGCAGGTGGCGGCGTCGGTGGCTGCAGAAGCGTCCGCGATGGTGGATGCGCCACCCTGGAACTTGCCGATGTCATTAATGCCGATCACATCGAACCAGAAGATGGAGTTCAGCGCGTGGTGCAGACCGGTGGGAATGAGCAGACGGTTGAAGAAGCCGTACACGCCCGCGCCGCCGGCGCCGAGGCCCTGAATCCAGGTACCGAAGTTGAAGAGCACTCCGTAGATCACCGGCCACACGAAGTAGAAGATGCCGGAGAGAATGATCGAGAAGAAGGAGGTGAGAATCGGCACCAGGCGACGGCCAGAGAAGAAGGCCAGGAAGTCGGGCAGCTTCACCCCGCTGAATCGGTTGTACACCCAGGCGGCTAGCACACCGATGACGATGCCGAAGAGCACGTTCTTGCTGCCCACGGCAGCCCAGCCCTCAGCAGCCCAGTCGCGGGCGGCCTGGCCGGTGAGTTCCTCGGGATCGCCGATGCCACGGTAGCCGGCCACGGCGTCCTCGCCCAGCAGCTTCGTGAGCGTAGCGAAGCCGATGAAGCCGGAGAGCGCCGCAGCACCATTGGAGTCCTTGGCCAAGCCAAAAGCAATAGCGATGGCGAAGATCAGGCCCAGGTTGTCCAGAATGGCACTACCGGAGGAGATGAGGATGGAGGCGAAGGCGTTATCAGCGCCCCACCCGGTGGGATCGATCCAATAACCGATACCCATGAGAATTGCCGCCACTGGCAGGACGGCCACAGCGCCCATGAGGGCCTTGCCCAGACGCTGTAGTGAAGTCATTACTTTATTCATGACCTGCACTCACCCCTTCTTGTATGGAAATAGTTGTGTTTTCTTGTGCGTATCCGTGCAGATACACCGCGAGAAAAGCGGTCTCTCCGCGAAGTTTTTTATCTAAGGTGTCCGTGCCCGCAAGGTCCCGTATCACGTCCTCGGCCAGTTCCCATTCCTCCGGTAATTGCCGAGAAATAGTGCTGGCAAGGGCATTGCTGCGATAGTTCTGCTCCCGCAGTCGTGTGAGGAGATAACGGAGCCGAATAGGCAAGGAATCATCTGCTGCGTCGCGCTTATCGACGCTCACCGCACCGCCCGCGCCCGCCTCGGCGATGTGGAGCCGCCGGTGAATGAGCTGCTCCGCCCGAGAAATGGCATTGGCCGTGGCCAAGGGTTTTTTCACGGTGTCGCCAGTGCGGGCGGCGGTGAGGTGGAGGGTGATAAACGCGGCTTCATCAAGCGGCAGATCTCGGGTGTCGAGGTTGGCGTTGAGGTAGTGCACCACTACTTCCGCGGCGGAAAAGGCCTCGGGGAATACCGCTTTGATCTCGTTGACGAGGGTGTTTTCAATGAGCTCGCCACGATCGACGCGTTCAACTGCTGCCGAGAGATGCTCGGTGAGAATCACATAGATTGAGGGATGCAATTCCCCCAGCACATCCACGGCTAAGTCTATGGCGGCACTAATAACAGCCAGCTGGGCGGCGTTGATACGGCCGAGGCTGGTGAGGATTTCTTCCTGCTCCGCGGTGAGCTCCACATATTCTTGCCGATTTTCTGCGGCAGTGACCTCAGCGCGAGACATGGTGTCTCCGATGGATGCGCCGAAGCCAAGTCCTTTCCCCACAATCACTTTGGACTGGGGGGCTGGGCCCTCGGAATCGCGCACCACCACGGCGTTATTGCTCAGCACACGAGCTATACGAAGCTCTGTCATGCTTGCTCACCTCCGGTGTGTCAAGGGGATCAACTCCCACGTCGTGAATCTCACCGATCCAGCAGCAGTGGCTGGTCGGCGGTGATCGTCACTATGGGAGTATCCAGTGCGCGGTGATGCCTGATCGAATCAGTGACACCCGAGGGCTGTGATACATCCCAAAGTGTATCTGGTTATAACGTCAGATGAGTATGGAATGTGGACAAAGACACAACGAGGCATCCGCACATGTGGGGGTAGCGATAAGGAAACCCCTGCGCACCAGCGGCAACAGGGGTGTGGGTAAAAGATGTGGGGCTCTTAGTTGTGCTGCGGCTTCCAGCCATAATCTTGAGCCACCTGCACCAATAGCGTGGGATAGTCGGTGATGATCCCATCTACCCCAGCCTCGATCTGATCGCGCATCGTGGGCTCATCGTTAACCGTCCACGGGATCACCTTCAGTCCCAGGTCATGGGCGCGCTTCACATACTCGGCGGTGGCCACGGGGTGGTAGTCTTCGTCCCCAGCCGTGGCCCCATAGGGCACCGCATAACCCGGGCTCACCACATCGGCCCCGAGCTGCTGCACCGCGGCCAGCACATCGCCGTCTGTGTCCTCGTAGCTCACCGATCCCAGCCAGGGGGAGTTCTCGGTCCAGGTGGTCTCATCGTAGAGCGCCACCGTGGGCACTTCGGGGGCGATATCCTGCACGATCTCGAGGCTGGACCAGTCAAAACTCTGAATGGTGATCTTCTCTCGCAGCCCTGTCTCATCAGCGGCGGCGAGAATAGCGTCCACGAACTCCCGTGGCGGGGCGGACTCGGCGGGATTCTCGGCCTCGATCTTGGTCTCGATATTGTAGCTGACCTCGGGGTTCTTCTCCTTGGCTAGCGCGAATACCTCGGAGAGCTGGGCGATCCTATTGTCCGTGGCCGGGGTGGCGTCTGGGAAATCCTCCAGCGTCTTATCGCAGCGTAGCGTCTCGAGCTGGGCGTAGCTGAGCTCGTGGACAAGCGCGCCCACATAGGGAAAGCGCTCATCGTCGGCGGTGGCAGGGGCGGTATCGGCGCACTTTGTGTCCTCGATGCGCGGATCGTGCCACACCATGGGCACCCCGTCGGCGCTCATCACGATGTCCAGCTCGAGGGTATCCACCCCGAGATCAAGGGCGTGGGAAAACGCCGTGAGGGATTCCTCGGTGTGTTCTCCCCTACCGCCGCGATGCGCCTGCACATCGAGGCCGGCGGCATCCACCGTGGCGGTCTCGGAAGGGGTGGTATCGGCGGTGGATTCGGAGCCGGAGCGGTCCGAGGAGCCGGAGGAGCATCCAGCAAGTAGCAGCGATCCGGCGGCAAGCACGCAGAGACTCTGGCGTAGTGTCATCTCATCTCCTTAGAGGTTGTTCACTCACGATCAGGCGGGACCTGGCTGGAGGGAGGCGTCGATAAGCACAGCACTACCCCGCACTCACCGCCCACTCTAAGGCGAAGATGTTCCCCTTCGCGCGCTAACCTACGATTACGTACCCACGCTCGCTACCCCCGCCCAGCGCCATAGACTCGGCGCGAGGCCCACACGGCGAGCAGGAGCAGCACCACCGCCACTGCAGCGCCGAAGCCGAGCATCTGCGGATACCCGAAACGGCCCGAGAGCGCTGTCAGCACCGCGGGGAAAATCATGCCGGTATAGGTGAGCGAGTAGTACACGCCGGAGAGACTTCCCAGCTCATTGGGTGCGGCGACCTCGATCGTCTCAGACAGGCCGGTGTACATGCAGGAGCCATAGGAGATACCCAGCAGCACGCAGGCACAGGTGACCCACACCAAGCTCAGGTGCTCCACCACATACACCGCGGTGCTCATCGACAGCACCACGGCGCCCAAGCTGAGCGCGGGGCGCAAGTGGGCCGGCACCAGCGGCATGCCGCGCTGCACCACGAAGCCGGTGATGAGCACGATGGTGATGAACATGCCGGTCAGAGCAATGGGATGCTCCATCTCAGGTTGGAAGCGCTGCGGCAGAATGGCGTTGCCCACAAAGGCGGTGCCGAATACCCAGGGCGCCACGGCCGCGGCGAGGAAGATGAAGCGGAAGCTGAACACGGCGCGCAGGGGAAATATGCCGCTGCGGCCATAATTGCCGAGTCCAAGACGCGGGGATTGGCGGGTTTCCTGCACCCCGAAGAGCAGCGGCTGGAAGGCGAGAGTGAGCAGGATATGAAAGACGAAGGGCAGCTGCCCCGGCAGCGGCGCCCACTGCCCGATCAACCCAGAGGCGCCCGCGCCCAGGCCGAAGCCGGCGCTGAGCGACATCGCCACGCGCATCGCCCCCGAGGAGGGCGCGGCGCTGGGATCGAAGCGCGGAGAGGAGAGCTCTTTGATCCAGCTGCCACCCGCGGTCATGGCCATGCCCACGGCAGTACCAGCGCAGAAACGCCCGAGCCCCATGAGCCAGGCGGTGTGCTCGCCGCTGGCAATGAGCGCAGAACCCAGCAGCGCCACGATGGGGGCGGGCAGCATCAACGCCCGCCGACCATAGCGATCCGAGAGTGAGCCGGTGGCCAACAGCCCAATCGCCACGCCGATGGCGTAATACACCAGCATGAGGTCCACGACCACGGCGGCCAGCACACCCTGCCCGCGGTAGTACACCAGCATCGGCGTGAAGCCATTTCCTCCCCACGCCACCCCGAACACGGGAAGCGCGACCCGAAGCCACTGCTTATCCTTCATGATTGTGAACTGTATTACATGCATGGCTGTTGTGGGGGCGAGTTCGGGGAGCGTATCGACGCTCAGAGCCAGGCGCTCAACCCCGACGGCGCTAAGCACAACGGGCGGGCTTTCCATGGACATCGCCTGCTGTGGGGCGCGGGATCCCTGGCGGTGGAACAGAGCCCACACATGCGATAACCCCAGCTCATCATGGCGATGAACTGGGGTTATCTGTGGTGCGCCCGAAGGGATTCGAACCCCTAACCTTCTGATCCGTAGTCAGATGCTCTATCCGTTGAGCTACGGGCGCATTCTCACACCCTCCGAAGAGAGGTGAGAGCGGAGACGAGAGGATTTGAACCTCCGGCCCTCCGTTAAGAGGGCAACTCATTAGCAGTGAGCCCCATTCGGCCGCTCTGGCACGTCTCCACGCGCATACGCAATGCGCTCAGGCCATAATAGCAATCATTTGTGGGGGCGCAAAAACCGTGGGTGAGAGGCGACGAGTGCTAGTGTTAGGCACCATGATTCGCCCTGATCTTGCTTCTTTGCCGACCTATGTTCCGGGCAAGCGCAACCCGCACGCCCTCAAGCTATCCAGTAATGAAGTGGCGAGTGGCCCGCTGCCGGCCGTGCTCACCGCCATGGAGCAGGCCACCTCCCAGGCGAACCGCTATCCAGACATGGCAGCACTGGATATCCGAGAGCAGCTCGCCGCTCACCTCGGCCTGACGGTAGATCAGGTGGCCGTGGGCTGCGGCTCCTCCGCGCTGTGCCAGCAGCTGGTGCAGATCGCCTGCGATCGCGGCGAAGAGGTGGTGTTCCCGTGGCGCTCCTTCGAGGCCTATCCCATCTTCGCCCAGGTGGCCAACGCCACCGGCGTGCCGGTGCCGCTGACTGAGGATCATCGCCTCGACCTGCCCACCATGGCTGCGGCAATCACCGACGCCACCCGCCTGGTATTCGTGTGCAATCCGAATAACCCCACCGGCACCACTATCACCGCCGCCGAGTTTGCTGAGTTCATGCAGGCCGTGCCGCGGGATGTGATCGTGGCCCTCGATGAGGCCTACTTCGAGTACATGCGCGCCACAGACACCCCCATCGGGCACACGGCGATCCACGAGTACCCGAACCTCGTCGCCCTGCGCACCTTCTCGAAGGCCTATGGCTTGGCCGCCATGCGCATTGGTTATGCCTTCGGCGCCCCTGAGATCATCGAGGCGCTGAACAAGGTGGCCATTCCCTTCGGCGTGAATGCCGTGGCCCAGGCCGCCGCGAGTGCCTCGTTGGCCGAGTCCGCGCAGCTGCTGCAGCGCACCGATGAGGTGGTGGAGCAGCGGCAGCGGGTGTGCCAAGAGCTGCAGGCGGTGCCCTCCGAGGCGAACTTTGTGTGGGTTCCGCGCGCTGATGCGCTCGAGGTGGCGTCGGCACTAGCAGATAAGGATGTGCTGGTGCGCGCCTTCCCAGAGGGGCTGCGCGTGACCGTGACCAACGCCGCGGAGATGGATCGTCTGCTGAGCGTGTGGCGGGAGCTGGGACTCTAGCTTCCTAGGCCGCTTAGGCCGCTGCGCCGCCCCCATGGCGCAGCCTGTACCAGCAAAAAAATGTAGCGCGGCACTGAAAATAACCAGTGTCGCGCTACATCTATATATGCGGAGGCGGAGGGATTTGAACCCCCGGACCGTTTCACGGGTCGCTCGCTTTCAAGGCGAGTGCATTCGGCCGCTCTGCCACGCCTCCCTGCCTGCGTGGACCGCACTCGCAGGGGCGGGTGGGCCACAGACTCCAGTCATCCTAGCCGATTCGCCCCGCGTTCACCTACTGTGGAGGCTATGACTGAACACACAAAGAACGACACAATGAAAGCTATCACTCTCGTTGAATCCGATAACCCCAAGCGCCCGGATCTGGTGTGGGATGAGGTAGAGCGCCCCAGCCTCGCCGCGGGCGAAGTGTTGGTGGAGGTCAAGGCCGCGGGCGTCAATCGTGCCGATCTGGCGCAGCGCGCTGGCGCCTATCCGCCGCCGGAGGGTGCCTCCGAGATCCTCGGCCTCGAGATTGCGGGCGTGGTGGCCGATCCGGGCGATAGCGACTACGCAGTGGGCGATAAGGTGTGTGCCCTGCTCGCGGGCGGCGGCTATGCCGAATACGCCGCGGTGCCGGCGGGCCAGCTGCTGCCCGTCCCTGACGGCTGGAGCTTCACCGAGGCCGCGTCCATCGTGGAGGTAGCCACCACGGTGTGGTCCAATATTGTGATGACCGCCCACCTAGAGAAGGGCCAAACGCTGCTGGTGCATGGCGGTGGCGGCGGCATCGGCACCTTCGCTATTCAGCTCGGCAAAGCCTTGGGCTGCACGGTGGCGGGTACGGCCGGTTCCGCCGAGAAGGTGGAGCTGATGACTCAGCTGGGCGCCGATGTGGCTATTAACTATAAGGAGCAGGACTTCGCCGAGGTCATGCGCAATAAGTGCAATGTGATCCTCGATGTGGTCGGCGGCTCCTACTTGGATTCCAATGTGAAGGCGCTGGCCATGGATGGCACGGTGACCATCATTGGTTTGATCGGTGGCCCCAAGGGCGAGCTGAATGTGGGCCGGCTGCTCTCGAAGCGCGGCACTCTCGCCGCCACCACCCTGCGTAATCGTTCCATCGAGGACAAGGCAGAGATCGTGCGCCAAACCCAGCAGGGTGTGTGGCCGCTGCTGGAATCCGGCGAGATCAGCCACCAGATCTCCACCGTGCTGCCGATTACTGAGGCCGCGGAGGCGCACCGAATCATGGCCAAGGGCGAGATGACCGGAAAGATCATCCTCGAGATCTCCTAAGAGCACCCCTCCCCCGCCGGCGCAGCCAAAGCCCTACCCGAAGTGCACCGCGGCGGGCATGGCTGCCGCCGCATATACACAACACCGCCGCGCAGCGACGAGAAGAAACTCGGCTGCGCGGCGGTGAGTTCTGCCCTGAAGGCTTCTTATATGACGCCAGCGAGGCTGGTAACAACAGCGGCGCGGCTATGCCAGCGAGGCCAGCACCCGGGCGAGTTGGTCGATATCGTATTCGGAGTTATAGGGTGCCAACCCGATGGTCACTGCACCGCCGGCGTCGGTGACGCCCATCTCGTCCAGCAGCGGCGAGGCGGGCGGGAGCACGGTGGCAATGCCATTGGAGGCGAGCCGCTCCTGCACGGTGGCGGCAGGAACATCCGGCAGCACCACGGAGATGCGCGGAATACGATCTAGGTCCAGGGCCCCGAGGTCGGTGGCATCACCGGATACGCCCACGATATGCACCCCGTGCAGGGTAAGTGATTCGAGCAGGTGATGATACACCTTGCTCAGGTGGCTGGACATGTCCTCGAAGGCCATTTCAAGGCGACGCCGGCGGTTACCGCTGGCGTTTTCGTTGAGGTCTGCGTAGTGGTCGATGATCGGCGGCACACCGCCGAGTAGCCCTGGGGAGACGGCGGGAAATTCCAGCGGCCGCTGCAACCGGCCCAGCATGCTTGCGGAGCGGAACACGAGGGCGGAGACATCGGGGCCGCCCATGCCGGAAATGTCCAGTACTGCGATGTCGATGCCGAGCTCATCCATAGAGCTCAAGCGATAGGGCACCACATCGCTGAGATCGGCCAGCACCCAGGCGCGGGCGCGACTGTGGGTGGCCTCGGCGATGCTGGTGATATCGTGCACCACGCCCAGCAGGCCATCGGCCGCGGGCAGCGCCACCAGGCGGGTGGCGCCCGTGACGAGCTCACTGAACTGTTCGGCGGGAATGGAGCCGAGCGTGAGATCGTATTGGGCGTAGATGGTGTTGCTGGCCTCGCGAGCAAAGGGCTCGAAGAGCGGGTCTGGACTGAGCACTACATCGGAGCGACGCAGCCGCGAGGAAATAGAGCGCGCCAGCGCGATGAGGAGGTCTTGGCGGTTGGGGCCTAGAACCACGCAGTCGGCGCGGGTACCCAAAAGGTCAGCAACGGCTCGACGTGCCGCATCCTCGGTATCCTGCGCCCCGGTGCGCCCCACACTATAGCTACGCGAATGGTGCCCAGTAGTGGGCTCGGGGCGCATCATACTGCGACTGGTGCGGAAAGCATTGGAGAGGCCGGCGTAGACCTTTTCCGGTATTTGGGTCTGCGGGGCGTTGAGATAGATCCAACCATCACTCAACGAGACGTAGAGTCCACGTACACGTGGGGCATCGAAGACCATCGTGTGTTGAACGCTCCTTTACTTCTCGTGGTACCCCGCCGGATTGCACGGCACGCCGGCCGCTGGTGTCGCTGCGTACAGCCTTACCAACGGTAGTACACAGCTTACCCACCGCCCTAAGGTTTCCTGCAAGGCAAGCATCTAGCTCACAGAATGCTCACTCTAACCCCACCGCAGTGCTTCGCTCGCCTGTCTCCTGCGTCGCAGGGACCACGTGCGTCGCACCTTGGATGCCCCAATGCAACCCCACGTCGCACCGTGCACGTCGGCGCACTGCGCCCCAGCTAGCACACCCCATGCGCGCCACCCCGCCGCCGGTCTAGTCCACTTTTAGCGGCTGAACCTATAGGGTTATTTACTGTGTCAGACAGCCAATCACGCAACTTAGAGGCCACGATCGAGCGGATTACCCGCACGGACGAGACCACGGCGCCGCCTTCGCGTTCCCAGACGTTCGCGGCCGCGTGGTCGGATTTGGTGCGGGGCGCACAGCAGCACGAGCTATGGCTACAGCTCGGCTGGCAGGACATTAAGCAGCGCTATCGCCGCTCGGTGCTGGGCCCGCTGTGGATCACGATCGCTACGGGCGTGATGGCCCTCGCTTTGGGTCTGCTCTATTCGGTTCTCTTCCGCATTCCTTTGGCGGAGTTCCTGCCGCATGTGACGGTGGGGTTGATCATGTGGAACTTCATCTCGGGCTGTATCCGCGAGGGCTCGGAGGTGTTCATCGCCAATGAGGGTTTGATTAAGCAGTTGCCCTCGGCGCTATCGGTGCATGTGTATCGCTTGGTGTGGAAGCAGACTCTGTTTTTGGCCCATAACTTGGTTATTTGGGTGATTCTGATTCTGATTTTCCCGCGCAGTTTGGGCTGGGAGCTGCTGCTGGCTATCCCCGCGATGGTGCTCTTGCTGCTCAACGGCGTGTGGGTGGCTATGTTCTTTGGCATTGTGTCCACCCGTTTCCGCGATATTTCTCCGCTGCTGGAGGCTTTGACCCAGCTGCTGTTTTATGTGACGCCGATTGTGTGGACCACCCAAACTCTGAAGGATCAGGGCGGCCAGGTTGAGGGCCGTGCCCGGCTGGCTGAGTTGAATCCGCTGTATCACTACATGGAGGTTATTCGCGCTCCCTTGATCGGCGCGCCGCTGCCGGTTTATCACTGGTGGGTGGTGCTGGGCTTCACCGCTGCCGGTCTGATTCTGGCGCTGCTGGCGATGCGCACGTGGCGCTATCGCGTCAGCTATTGGGTGTAGTGCTTTTCGCTTATCGACGCCGCCCTCCACTTTCACTTCCACATAAAGGTGCACAACGATCCCATGGTCTCTATCGATACCTACAATGCTTGCGTTGATTTCCCGATCTTCGACGCCAAAACCCGCTCGCTCAAGAAGGCGGCGCTGGGCGCTGCCGGCGGCATCATTGGCAAGAATGACTCCAATGTGGTGGTCGTGGAGGCGCTGCGCGATATCAATCTGCATCTGCAGGAGGGCGACCGCGTCGGCTTGGTAGGCCACAATGGCGCGGGTAAGTCCACGCTGCTGCGGCTGCTCTCTGGGATCTATGAGCCCACCCGTGGCTCGGCTCATGTGCGCGGCCGGGTGGCGCCCGTCTTTGATTTGGGCGTGGGCATGGATCCGGAGATCTCCGGCTACGAGAACATCATCATTCGCGGCTTGTTCTTGGGCCAGACGCGCCAGCAGATGAAAAAGAAGATGGATGAGATCGCCGATTTCACCGATCTTGGCGATTATTTGGCCATGCCGCTGCGCACCTACTCCACCGGTATGCGTATCCGCCTCGCACTGGGTGTGGTCACCTCTATCGAGCCGGAGATTCTGCTGCTGGATGAGGGCATCGGCGCGGTGGATGCGGAGTTTATGGCGAAGGCGCGCAAGCGCCTCCAGGAGTTGGTGCAGCGCTCCGGCATCTTGGTGTTTGCCTCTCACTCGAATGACTTTTTGGCCCAGCTCTGCGATACGGCACTGTGGATTGATCATGGCACGATCAAGCAGGCCGGCACGGTACCGGATGTGGTGGAGGCCTATGAGGGCAAGGGCGCGGCCGATCATGTGCGTCGCCTGCTTGCTCATATCGATGAACCCGAGGAGCACAACTAGCACGCGCGCTCGCCTCGAGCACAGCCGACGCCGCTGCTGCGGTATGAGAAGATAAAAGCTATGCCGCTGCACACTACGGATTCCATTGCCGCTGTTATCGTCACCCACCACCGCGCTGAGTTGCTGCGCCACTCGCTCGAGATTGTGGCCACCCAGACTCACCCGGTCGAGCACATCATTGTGGTCGATAATGGCGCCGAAGACGCGGTACGGCAGCTGGTAGAGGAGGTTGCCGGAGAGCGTGGCGTCTATCTGCCGAGCCGCACCAACCTTGGGGGTGCGGGCGGTTTCGCCTATGGCTTCCTCACGGCCCTTGCCCTCGGCGTGGATGCTATCTGGTGCGCGGATGATGATGGCCGCCCAGAGGATACCGAGGTGCTCGCCACCTTGGTGCGCTGCGCCGAGGCTCACGGGCTCGACGAGGTCTCCCCTGTGGTGTGCAACCTGCAGCAGCCCGATAAGCTCGCCTTCCCGCTGCGCCGCGGAGTGGAGTGGCGGCGCTACCGCTCGGAGTTGGGAGAGGAGGAGCTACTCGAGAACATCGCATCGCTGTTTAATGGGGCGCTGATGTCGCGGACCGCTACCGAGCGCATCGGTGTGCCGGATCTGCGGCTGTTCATCCGCGGCGACGAGGTGGAATATCATCGCCGCTTGGCGCGCTCGGGCCTGCGCTTCGGAACCTGCTTGCAGACGGCCTATCTGCACCCCGATGGTTCGGAGGAGTTTAAGCCGATCTTGGGCGGGCGCATGCACACCCAATACCCGGATAATGAGGGCAAGCGCTTTTTCACCTATCGCAATCGCGGCTATCTGATGAATCAGCCCGGTATGCGCAAGCTCCTACCGCAGGAATATGCCCGCTTCGGATGGTTCTTTTTGGTGCAGCGCAAGGATCCGCGTGGTTTCCTCGAGTGGTTCAAGCTGCACCAGCAGGGCCGCCGAGAGCGCTTCGAGCGCCCCTAACCAGCCGCTAGCGCACTTTGAAGATCCACAGGCGCTGCACGATGAAGTTGATCACGGTGGCGGTGCCTTGGGCGATCACGAAGGCCGCCACGGTAGACAGCCGCTCGCCCCAGCCCCAGTCATAGAAGATGTTGTAGCCCACGGCGAAGAAGCCGAGGTTCACCACTGCGGTGATGGTGTAGAGAATCGCCACCGCGCTAAAGCGCTTGGCCGAAGGCTCGGCTTGGAAGGTCCAGCGGCGGTTGATCATGTAGGCGGTGAGCGTGCCAAAGATGAATCCCACGAGACGCCCGAGGTTTTTGTCCACGCCAAAGACGATGTGCAGCAGATAGGTCAGGCCGAGGTCCACCACGGCCGATAGACCACCGGAGACGATGAACTTGAAGGCCTGCACGTGCAGCGACTTATCCTTGGACGCCATCGCGCCGGCGTCGAGGCCCTCCACGGAGGGCAGCGGTCCGGTGTATTCGGGCTTGGTCGAGTTCGCATCCACGTGGGGGATACTAGCACCCCTGGGCCTAAGTTCTGCCCCACGAGCGCTTTAGTCAGTGATGATTGCGCGCAGCAGGTCGATGCGCGCATTGTGCAGCGGCCCGCCCACCACGAGCAGATCGTTGGCGATAATCCCGAGCATCTCCAGTACCGAGAGCGTGCGCGAGGCCAGGGAGCGGATGTCATCGGTGACTAACACGGTGGAGTCGATCCCGCGGTGGCCGGCCCACACCATGCCTTGCATCACGAAGGCCTCGGTGGTGCCGCGCGGCATCCCGGCAATATAGCTGAGCAGCAGCAGCCAGGCGGCGTCGTTGCTCACCACTTCCCGCTCAACCGGCAAGGTTCGGGTTAGCTGCACCCACAGGGCCGCGGGGTCGCTGAGTGCGTGCCGGCCCGCGGCGGTGAGCCCGCCCTCGCCATCGGCTAAACCCAACGCCCGCAGCAGAGGATCGCCGGGGATGGTGTCGTGACGGTCGTGGATATAGTGCACCAGCGGTTCGAGCAGGCTGTGCCGCTCCGCTGCGGTGGCGCGCTGCCGGGTGTCCATGCCGAGCGCCACCAGCTGGGTGGCCTCCCAGAGCCCAGCGCGGTTGATTACGTCCTTCAGTGAGCTTTTCGCTCGGCTGAGCGTGGCCTCCACCCAGCGTTCGGAGTCCAGTTCACGGTTGATCACGTCCACGGAAAATTCCGGCTCGTCCAGCCGTCCTTCGCCGTCGATGCATTGCGTGTCGGAGCCGCAGATGCCGCTGAGGGTGGTGATCAGCCGCAGATTCACCGATAGGTGATCGTTGAAGCGGAAGCGGAAGCTCTCCTCGCCGAGGGAGCCCAGGGTGATGGCCTCGGCCGCCCATTGATCCAGTTCAGTGCTGGTTTTCGCGCCCGGTTTGATGGTGGCGGTGGGAGTGAAAAAGCAGTAGTCACCGGCTTCTTGCTGGTCCAGTACCACGCGCATGATGCGGGCGAAGCGATCCATGGGGATGCCGGCGGGAACACGGATGCGCCGCCACGCCCCAGAGGCGGGTTCTTCCACGTGGTAGAGCAGCGCGTAGTCGTAATCGTCGACCTCGAAGCTGGGATGGGACTGGTTCACACGGGCTAATCTAAACCAAGCCTGGCAGCCTCGCAGGGCGAGCGCCTAGCCCGCAGGCAGCGGGCGGTAGTTGGGGTCGGCGTCCTTTAATGCTTTACGACGCAACCTCGCACGCTCCATGCCGTGCCAGACCTCGATGAGATCCACCACGGCCCGCACCCGCACCCAACACTCGCGGGCGATGGGCTCGCCACTGAAGGCGTCCTCATAGGATTCCCAGTCGGGATCCGTGATCGCCGGCAGGCGCAGGTTCTTGGTGGAGGCTTTGAGCTCCTCGGCGGCGGTGCGCATGCGCTCGACGAGGGCGCTAATCGCCTCGCGGGAATCCAGCACGGCATCAACCTGCAGTAGGTCCTTTTCGCGCTCGCGACCCACGGGATAATCGCCGCCGAGGATCCAGGCGCCTGCGGTCACACCGGTGGCGGTGTCGAAGTCATCGTCCACGTGCCAGATCACGTGGTGCTGCTCATCGGGGCGGTCGGTCACTGCAAGCATGGCGCTTACTTTCCTTCCTGTGCGGCGAGCTCAGCGCGCTGCGTGGCCTCGCCGAGGGCGTAGACGGCAGCACCGAGGCCGAAGCCAATATAGGTGCGGGGTTTGGATACGCCAGCGGCGCTCAGGGCCGCGGAGGAGGCGTCGATAAGCGCGCTCTGGGCCTTGAATCCCGCCCAGAGGCCGGCGCCAGCGAGCGCGGCCTTGGTCCAAAAACCGCGGGGGCTGTCGACGGGGCGTTGATCGTCGGCATCGAGGGTGGCGCGGATCTTGGCGAGGGCCACCTCGGGGTCATTATCGGGGTTATCGTCCTGGGTGGTGGCCCACACGCTCACCCCGAAAGCGCTGGTGAAGAGCGCGGTCGTGAGCACGCCGCGGGCGAGGCGACAGGGCACATACTCCGGCATGGCCACGGACACGGCGGTGGCCACGGCGGGGGCGAGTCGACCCACGAGGGTGTCGTCGAGGGTGTAGGTGAACACGGGGGTGTCGTGGGGCTGTGGAGATGTCATAGTCGTTTAGCTTAGTCGCCACCCACGCACGCGGGTATGGACCCTTGTCGGGGCGCAGGGCAGGACATACACTACGGAGATATCCGCGTGTTCAGGGACGAGGAGGCACTGACATGGCACGTGAACTCATTGGGCTCATCAAAGTGGAAAATGGCGAGATAGACACCGATGCCGTCAACAAGGTGCTGCAGGCAGCCAGAGCCGCGCAGGAACGAAGCGCAGCAGATAAGGACAACGACGAGGGCGCCGAGGACGCCGACTAACGTCCGGTGCTGGTCGTTTGGCGCCAGCCTCTACGATGGGGGCATGGCGCTATTTGATCTGTTTAAAAAGAAGAAGCCCGTCGATCCGAAGAAGGAAACCTATATCGCGGCGGAGCATACGCAGCTGCCGCTGGATGGGTTCATGACTCGTCTCATGGCCGAGGAGTTGCCGCTGCTCGATAGCGCGGCGCGGGGACGGGTGTATGAGATTCTGCGCAACTACGACGGCCCCACCATCACCTCCCAGGAAGAACTCCCCGAGGAGATTCGCTCTCTCATGGATCTGTAGGGATCCCGTACAGAGCAGGTGGGGCCGCGCAGGGTGTGCGGCGACACTACCGCGGGCTAGGCGGCGGAGTTGACGCCGAGGAAACTGTAGAGCGGGCAGCTACCCACATAGGCCGTGGCGCCGATGCCAGCTGCGGCACCGAGCAGGCCTGCCTTGGCCCCCTTTCCCTTCACAGCGAGGCCGGCGAGAGCCAGGACGCCAGCGACCCCATAACGAACCTTGCGGTCTTCTTCACCAACGTTTTTCTTGCCATATTTACTCATAGGCCCCAGTGTAGTCCTCCCCACCCCATAAGCTACGGTTCCGTAGGGTGAAGCTGCTCACGCAGTGCAGCCTGCGTTTATAGGGCCGCCAGGCGGGGCGCGAAGGAAGGAAAACGGCCCATCGGATCGACAGCTTTCCTTTTGTCAAACCTAGTACTAGTGCCGCTGTGCGCGAGGTGCAACGCCAGCACAACTGCGCTATCCCACAACGCATTAGGAAAACCGGAGCTTTGGAGACCGCTACGCCGTGGAGTGTTCAACGCCCCCTTCAAATACCCTCTGAGGCAGCAAACTCATTGGGTCGAGCAACACAATATCTGCGGGGAAGCCAGGACTAATCTGCCCAAAGCAGTCCCCCAAACCAATAGCCTGAGCAGCGTGGCTCGTAGCTGCAGCAACTGCTACGTCAAGGGGCACATCCACGTTATGCACCGCGTTGGCTACGGCGCGATCCATAGTCAATGTGGATCCCGCTAGGGATCCACCACTGGCCAGCCTCGCCACACCATCAGTGACCACTACCTCAAGCTCACCGAGCATATAGTGGCCGTCAGGATTGCATGTAGCGCTCATAGCATCAGTCACTAAAACGGTGCGATTCGGCGCTTCCAAGAACAAGGATTTCACCACATTTGGGTCCACGTGAATGCCATCATTGATGACCTCCAGCCACACACGTTCATCCCGGAGAGCAGCAATAACTGGACCAGGATTGCGGTGGTGTATGCCTTCCATGCCATTGAACGTGTGGGTCAAGATCGTCGCACCGGCATCAAAAGCAGCACGGGCTGTATCGAAGTCACACGCAGTGTGACCAACTGCCGCTCTCGCACCAGAGTCGACAATTTGCTGTACAGCATTAATCCCGTTCTCCCGCTCTGGGGCTAGCGTGACCTGTAATAGACGCCCATGAGCGGAGTCGATGACTTTCTGCACCTTGTCAGGGAGAGGATCAACAAGCCGATTTTCAGGATGGGCCCCCTTGTGGGCGGGCGATAGGAACGGGCCCTCGGCATGGAAACCGAGAACGTGACCGCTGCGATCCTCCACTAGCGGCATGAGAGCATCCATACGGGCACTAAGATCGTCCAACGATGCCGTGACGAAAGAAGCCACACAACGGGTGGTGCCATGCTTGCGGTGCTCCGCTACCGCAATATGTCCCGCATCTAGACCCTCGTCGTATGCTGCGCCACCGGCACCATGATGGTGGATATCAATATACCCAGGGACTACCGGCGCCCCTTCCGCATCGATAACGCTGTCCGCTCCCCAACCTGAAGGATCTAATCCAACGTTTGTGATGTGGCCATTCTCGAACCGCACTGCGCCGCCGCGAAGGTGCCCCCCAATAACGCCAGTATAGAGTTGAGCGTTAGTAATAATAGTTGAAGCCACGTATCTCATCTCTCTTTCAGAAGTAAAAACTATCGCTTCATAGATGTTCTAGTTGTGTGGTTACCAAGTGGACCAAATTGCGCCCCATGAGATGAGGCACCCCACCTCAGCTGTGCGTTTCATGCGGTAACCGCGGCACTCTTGCAGGTCGCTTACAACGTTGCTGTACAGAAGCTCGGCTACCGACGTCGAAATACAAGCGAGATCGCTTCTTTAGCGGCGCTAGAACCATCACGCCGAGGGATTTCCCCGTACGCGAGAAAAGGAAGAAGCGACAGGAGGCTCAGCCTGTAGGCCTGAAGGCATCCCGTCTCAGTCACTTAGTGAGGCACATCGTACAAGCCACAACTCAGATTTGACGTAGCTCCCAGCTCTCTTCAGCCAGCGAAGTGGCTATTTCACTCCACAACAACCAAGAACGGGAAGGAGCAGCGAAGCACGCCAACTGTGCCTGCCGTCAGCAGGAATTAGTTTTAGACAAAACTAGTTGACGCGCCACGCTACCCATTGCGTACTGATCTATTAGGCCTTCAAGAACAAGACTGTGCCGATAGCAAACATAGAGCTTCTTCCGTCAATCTCGTCATGAGCAGGAGGGACAAGTCTGACTCGTCCCGTAGACCAGCAACGGCTAGCTACGAGGAGAGTCCTGAACGCAATGGAATACCTTGAGCAGACGTTCAGCCTCTGCCGAAAGAGCATCTCGTCCAGCGGATACGTACTTGCGCGAGTCTGTGACTTCCGGCGAGGCATCCAGGTAGCTGCGAATAGCCCGCGTGAAGTGACCATTAAGGTGAGTTGAGACGTTGATCTTGGTCATACCATGGCGGATACCCTTCTGGATCTCTTCATCCGCCACCCCGGACGAGCCGTGCAGGACAAGAGGGACTCCCGCGGCATCTTTCAATTTAGCGATAAGGTCGTGATCAAGACGCGCGGTACGCTCCTGCATAGCGTGCTCACTGCCCACCGCAACGGCAAGCAGATCAACGCCTGTGTCTGACACAAACTGCTTGGCCTCGGCAGGATCAGTACGCACACCTGGTGTATGCGCGCCTTTCTTACCTCCGATTTCGCCAAGCTCAGCCTCTACATTTGCCCCTCGGGCATGCGCATATGACACGACATCTTGGGTCGATGCGATATTTTCCTCGATCGGAAGAGTGGAGCCGTCGTACATCACTGAGGTGAAGCCTAAATCTACAGCTCGCTTAGCAAGATCGACCGATTCACAGTGGTCAAGATGGACAGCAACTTGTGCCGTGGATCCCTTAGCAAGAGCAAGCATCGCCGATCCAAGGGGCGTGATATCTCCATTGTGATACTTGATGCAATTGTGAGAAAGCTGGAGGATGACTGGCAGGTCAGCGCGTTCAGCAGCACTGACAAGACCTTCAGCTGTTTCCAGATGAATCACATTGAAAGCGCCAATTCCTGTACCGCGCTGCGCAGCTTGCGATACCAAATCAAGAGTAGAAACTAGGGACATGAGAATAACTCCTCTGAGCGTTGGGTGTGAGAATGAATAGATATGCGGCAGTGCTGTTACAGTTCTGTGATAATTGGGACAATCTCCTTCCAGCGGTCGCCGATTGTCCCAGCAGCGGGATTGAGGACCGCCGCAGCCGAATAGCGCACTGCTCGCTCAAGCAGCTCTCGCACATCCAAAGAATCGAGTACGCCAGTGGCGAGTGCTGCCACTAATGCATCGCCAGCCCCCGTAGGGTTTCCCCGCAGCGGACGATCCGTGCGAGCACGGAAGCTGCCGCGCCCGCGATAGGCCAAACCTTCTGCGCCCATCGACACCACCACCGCACCTGCGCCCAGCTCTTGTAATTGCTGGGCGCTCGTAAATGGGTCGTCGGCCGCGGCACCACCGAGGGCCTCGATCAACTCGGCCAGGTTGGGTTTGAGAAGGTCCGCCCCAGCCTTAGCGGCGGTGAGAAGCTGGGGTCCACCACAATCCACCACCACAGTGCTATCGGCTTCATGGGCAATGCGGATCAGAGCAGGCAAAATGCTCTCTGGCGTTGAAGGCGGCCACGATCCAGAGATCGTAAGCACGCTGCCGCGGCGTGCTGAAAGCTCTTCTTTGACGGCGGCGCACAGCCCGTGCCACGTTTCCTCTGAATGCGAATCACCTGCCTCATTCACCATGGAAACATCGCCCACCTCTGTTTCGACCAGCGCGAAAGTGCTCCGTAGAGCAACAGATGTATCTGTCCAATGTTGCTGAACGCCTGCGGCGTCTAGGTGCTTTAACCAGCGCCGAGCAGCGGCATAATCGTGATCCCGGTCGGACAACGGGCCCAGCGCTACAGCGTCATACCCCTGCTCCGACGCAACCGTTGCGACATTGACTCCTTTACCCGCTAGTTGATACTTGCCCTGGCTGACGCGATGAGTACAACCGCTCTTCAAGCGGGGAAGGGTGAGAGTTACATCGAGGGCCGGATTCGGGGTTAAGGCAACCACCGCGGGAGAGGTATACATGACGAGCTGTCCTACTTGAGAATGACGGAGCGAGTGAGGTTGCGCGGATGGTCGGCATCGAGCCCACGAGCACGGGACGTTGCTAGCGCGATTTGGTGAATACGGACCAAATCCGCCATAGGGTCATTGCCGGTGTGGATGTACGTTGCCCCGGTCGCAGCAACCTGGTCCGCTAGGCCTTCGGGACGTTCACCGAACTGCCACGTGATGCGACCTGGACCAGCGATGGCAATAGGTCCGTGACGGTATTCCATCGAGTTGTAGGATTCAGTCCACGCTTGGCAGGATTCCCGCATTTTCAAACCAGCCTCGGTGGCCACACCCAAAGCCCAGTCCGCTCCAAGGAATGTGTATTGCTCGGCATCTACGAACTCATCTTCCAAGTCGGTCGCGAGATAGTTCTCCGCCTGATCGGCGGCCTTGTTCACAACGCTGCTTCCCTGAATGCTGGCCCGCAGGAAAGCGAGCACAGTGGTGGCGAAGCGGGTTTGAACAACCGACTGCTCATCAGCAAAGGACAAGTTGACAATGTGGTCAGCTAGCTCCGCAACGGGAGTATCTTGAGCGCCGAGCAAGGCGATCGTTCGCATAGGGTTCTCTGCAGCTTTATTGTGCTTCAGGAACTCAATGACCTCGCTGGTAGTGCCCGAACGGGTAATAACGATAGCCACGTCATAGGGACGATTCGTGCGCACCTCCGTAGCCGTGTACGCGTCGGTAATTCCCTTACCAGCACTTTCGCGAAGGGCAGCATAGGCCTGGGCCATGAACCAGCTGGTGCCACAGCCAATAACGACCGCGCGTTCTCCATTGCTCGGCAGGAATGAGTTCTCCAACTCCAAGGCTCGACGCCAACACTGTGGTTGGCTAACCAGCTCCTCTTCCATGTGGAAACCGGGAACAGTACTCACTGCATGATCCTTCCTTAGGGGTTCACGCCGCACCGCAGCCTCTACGCGAGGCGGGCCGCGTGTCGAATAAACACACCTTCATGATTGCACATGATTGTTTAGCTGTCTAGAAAATCATCTAGAATCACTCAGATGCACTCATGTCCCGCTTAGCGCTAGGGCGCACCCCCGCCCTGCAGCTGCATCATGCGCCGAACCGCAGCCGCCCGAGAAGCAAATACCCCCTTGTAGGCGCCCTATTTTCCCAATTACCAGCGGATTCACACCAGCAGTGCCCCCACTCAAGAGAAATGATCGAAAAGCATACCCGAGATGATTGAAAATGCTTGACCATGATCGTTTTGGGGGCTAAGCTGAGCGGAGAGAGAGTTGCTATGCTCACTCCAATAATTTCAGTGTTATCCAAGCAACAGTGCATACAGCGCTGGGAAAGGGGCCTCAATGGGATTCGTTCCTGACGTAGTGGCAGCACGAAAGACTGTCGCCGACTGGGAGGAAGCCATCCGAGAGGTCGGCAAACTCTACGAGGATAGCGGCATAGCTACAGCAGAATATGCCCAAGCCATGATCGATGGCGTCAAGAAGTTCGGGCCATACATGGTTTTGACGCCTGGGGTAGCCATGCCCCACGCGAAGAACGCCCGTGGCGTTCTCAAAAAAGGCACTGCGGTTGTCACCTTGGCTGAGCCGGTCAATTTCGGCAGCCCAGCTAACGATCCAGTGGACGTGCTCATCTCCTTCGCTGCCGGCGACAAGAAAGGGCACATGGCAATGATCCAGTCCTTGGCAGCTGTCCTAGGGGATCAAGACTTACTCGCTGCAGCACGTGCAGCGAAAACCGACGAAGAATTAGCTCGAGTATTCGAGTAGGGAAACACACACGTAACCCTCACACACACTCACTACATCCATAAGGAGATCCACAATGATCAACATCGCAACCGTCTGCGGCATGGGCCTCGGCACTTCTATGATGCTCGCCGGACAAGTTCGGACAATGCTCCAAGAGGCCAACGTCGATGCCAAGGTGCAAGCCATCGATCTAGGGTCTTTCAAGTCCCAACCTTCTGACATCGTCGTCACGACGACGGGTATGCGCAGCAATGTTGAAGGCACGAAAGCAATCGTCGTCCTCATCGACAACCTCATCGACAAGAACGAAGTCAAGACCAAGGTCATGGCTGCAGTCGAGGAATTCCAGAACAAGTAAGCGGCTTCCCGCTCTCGAAAATGAGGAGTACTCATGAGCACCTTTGTTGATTTCATGGTGCAGCTGTTCCAGATTCCAGCGATTATCGTCGGATCAATCGCCTTGATCGGCCTCTTGGTCCAAAGGAAGCCTGCTGGCGAGGTCGTCACCGGAACTGTGAAGACAGCATTGTCTTTGCTGATCATTGGTGGCGGAGCGACCATCCTGGTCAACGGTCTGTCGCCCATCCAATCAATGTTCGAGATGGCGTTCCCAGCCGGGAATGTCCAGACCTTCGTCACCTTCGACGAAGCGGTGGTGTCAGCTGTTCAAACTGGGCCAATAACGGCGTTGGGCTCCGAAATCGGCCTGACCATGCTGTTTGGCTATATGTTCCACCTGCTACTCGCCCGAATCACCCCGTGGCACTATGTGTATCTCACCGGACACATGATTTGGGTTCACGCGGGCGCCTTCACCATAGCCATTTACCAGTTCGGCTGGAGCCCGTGGCTAACAGTACTAATCTCGTCCATCTTGGTCGGCTTCTACTACACCTTGGCTCCGGCCCTGGCCCAACCTTTCGTCCGCCGTGTTACTGGTGGAAATGACGTTGGCTTCGCGCATGGACAGACTCTGCTCAACGTACTTGCTGGTTACATCGGTATGGTCATCGGCAACAAGGAAAAGTCCACAGAAGAAACGAAACTACCTGAAAAACTATCGTTCTTCCGTGACGTCGCAGTGTCTACGACCATTGTGATGACGATCGTATCTTTCGTCTCCGCAAGCCTGGCCGTCGCAACCGCAGGTGTATCTGCTTTCGAGGCGCCGGCTGACAATGGCGGTATCTCCGATGGCCAAAACTGGATCGTCTTCTCTCTCGTGATGGCCCTGACCTTCACGGCTGGCATGTTGGTCCTGCTCTACGGCGTTCGCATGCTGATCGGCGAGATTGTGCCCGCTTTCGAAGGTATTTCCAAGAAGGTCATCCCTGACGCTATTCCGGCGCTCGACGCCCCCGTTCTCTTCGCTTTCGCTCCTAACGCCCTACTCGTCGGCCTAATTTCGGGCCTCATCGGCCAGATTGCCGGTATGGCTCTCTGTGGAGCAATGGGGTGGCCCGTGCCTATCCCGTCAATGATCGTGGCGTTCTTCGCTTCCGGTACCGCGGCTATCTTTGCCAACTCGACCGGTGGCCGAGTTGCCGCATGGCTAGGTGGCTTCCTGTGGGGCTTCCTTGGATGGATCCTCATCTCGTTCGCCTACCAGGCACAGGTCTTTGGAGACCTCGCTGGTCTCGGCGCGGAAGGCCTTGGCTTCACCGTGCCAGACGCAATCGTGCCCGCAATCATCATCCACTTTATCGGCATGCTCTTCGGCGCCGCTTAAGCACGGAACATTGTTTCTAGAAAGGAAACTACATCGTTATGTCTCAGCTGACGAACAACTATTTCGACCAGATAATCAGCCTGCTTGAGAAAGTTCGGTCGACCCAACTCGAGAGCATTGATGAAGCAGCACATGTCATTGCTGACAAGGTAGCCTCCGGTGGACGCATATTTGCCTTTGGCGCTTCTCACTCCAGCCTCCCAGTACAGGATATTGTTTATCGCGCCGGCGGCCTGATGCTCATCAATCCCCTATATGGTCCCGGAATCGAAGCTCTCACCACGCGGCCGACCACGCTGGGATCGCAAATGGAGCAGATGCCCGGCTACGGTGAGGTCCTCCTAAACAATTCGCCTCTGCGCGAAGGTGACGTCCTCATTGTGGTCTCTGTATCTGGCCGTAACGCAGTTCCTGTCGAAATTGCGCGCGAGGCTCGAGCTCGTGGCATTTACGTTGTAGGTTTAACTTCTTCCAAATACACCGATGCAGTTACCTCTCGTGTGCCTGACGGTACGAAGTTGAAGGATCACGCCGATATCTTGCTGGACAACCAGGTGGATGCAGGTGACGCTGTCCTCTCGCTCGAAGGTGTGCCACAAAAGTTTACGCCCGCATCCGGCGTGACTTCGACGGCTATCCTTCACTCGCTCTCCGCTGCCATTATTGAGCATCTCATCGAGCGCGGTATCGAAGCACCGGTGTTTCTAGCTGCTAACCTCGACGGCGGCGCCGAATGGAACGCGAAGCACATGGAAGAAAATCGCGACCGCATCTTCTACCTCAATTAACAGCTAGGCCTGCGGGGTTCCACAGCCAAACTGACACTCCCCAGAAGACAAAGTGATCCTTGGACTCAACCCAGGAGCTCAATAGCTGGGGGGAACTCCGAAACGGCCATCTGTCAGTGACTAAACTGGGCATGCTTTGCCCAGAAGATACTAGGGGTCAACGGCTTCAGGCTGTTGACCCCTTTGGTGTCCTGCAAACTTGAGTGGCACCTTGATCAATTAGAAGATGATGGCGAGGACCGCGGTCCCGCCCGTCGATACATTTTCAGATCAAGCACACTATCGAAAATGCTATACGAACTAAAAAGAATCTCCGACCTCAAGCGCGTAAGACACACCAGAGCGTTGCAGATTATTTTGCGATTCAACCACGCGACAACCACCGACGGTTTGTTTCCTCGGCCAAAATCGAATGAGACGCTCCGTTTGACTGTTGGATCTGCGCGAAACCATGCAGGTAGCAGACACTTTGGGCCCGTAGCAACTACCATCCGCTAACCGGCTATATAAATAAAGCCAATGGCGTGACAAATTTCACTAGTTTTTTACTCCCGTGAGGATATACCCCTAGCCAGCGGTTTTTGAAACTCATCTTCAATCCGGTGGTGAATTTTAGTGTTGGCACCACGGAAATTATGCCAGAATTTGGCATAATAAAAGAGAATAAGTTCTAACCCCGTTCCAGTCTTATAAGGAGAGTTTTATGCCAATTGCAACCCCCGAGGTCTACAACGAGATGCTGAACAAGGCCAAGGAGGGCGGCTTCGCCTATCCGGCTATCAACTGCACCTCTTCCGAGACCATCAACGCCGCGCTCAAGGGCTTCGCTGACGCTGAGTCTGATGGCATCATTCAGTTCTCCACTGGCGGCGCTGAGTTCGGTTCCGGTCTCAATGTGAAGAACAAGGTTGCTGGCGCGTGCGCACTGGCCGCTTTCGCGCACGAGGCAGCCAAGCACTACGGCATCAACGTTGCCCTGCACACCGATCACTGCCAGAAGGAAGTTCTGGACGAGTACGTGCGTCCGCTGATCGCGATCTCTCAGGAGCGCGTGGATCGCGGTGAGTTGCCGTTGTTCCAGTCCCACATGTGGGATGGTTCCGCTGTGCCGATCGACGAGAACCTTGAGATCGCCCAGGAACTGCTGGAAAAGGCCCGTAACGCCAATATCGTTCTCGAGGTAGAGATCGGTGTCGTCGGCGGCGAGGAGGACGGCGTGGAGGCCAAGGCTGGCGCTAACCTCTACACCTCTGAGGAAGACTTCGCTAAGACCATTGATGCTCTCGGTACCGGTGAGAACGGCCGCTACCTGCTGGCCGCTACCTTCGGTAACGTTCACGGCGTGTACAAGCCGGGCAACGTCAAGCTGCGCCCCGAGGTTTTGGACATGGGCCAGAAGGTGGCAGAAAAGAAGCTCGGCCTGGATGCCGGTTCTAACCCCTTCGATTTCGTCTTCCACGGCGGTTCCGGCTCTGAGAAGGAAAAGATCGAAGAGTCCCTGCGCTACGGCGTGATCAAGATGAATGTGGACACCGACACCCAGTACGCGTTTACTAACCCGGTCGCCCGCCACATGTTCGCTAACTACGATGGCGTGTTCAAGATCGACGGCGAGGTCGGAAACAAGAAGGTCTACGATCCCCGCTCCTACATGAAGAAGGCTGAGACCGGCATGGCCGAGCGCATCGTGGAGGCCTGCCAGGACCTCCACTCCGCCGGCACCTCCGTGTCCAAGTAACACCCCCCTTCACACCCTCCCCACAGCACACCACGCAACGGGGAGGGTTAAGCTTTGCTCCAAGCAAGATTACGGACGTCAGCCGGCAACCACCACGTCATAGCCACGTTCCTGCAAAGAGCAAATAACTTTGCTGTCGATGTCCGAATCGGTTACCACAGTTCGGATCGCCTCTGGGCCCCCTACCGAAGAGAATGAACGTTTTCCGAACTTGGAGGAGTCCGCAACCACGACTGGTTTCACCGCCCGCGAAGCCATAGCACGGTTAGTGAAAGCTTCAAATTCGTCAGTAGTACCCGGTCCACTGGAATCAAAACCATTCACACCGATAAAGGCCAAATCCATATTGATCTGCTCTAATACCTGAGTACTAAAAGGGCCTGTTAGCTCGCAGGAGTGCGAATTCATCACTCCCCCAACCACGACAATCCGCAGCTCTGGCCTTCCACTGAGACGGTAGGCAACGCTCACAGCATTTGTCACTACTGTCAAAACCGGAAGCGTCACCGGAGACTTTTCGGCATGCTTGGCCGCCCATCGAGCGATCTCTAAGGCCACCTCACTAACTGTGGTTCCGCCAGATAATCCAATAACTTGCCCAGGCTCTATAAAACGCATGCACTCCAAGGCTATTTGCCGCTTTTGCGCTGAATATGGAGACGTTGAAAGAAGCGAAAAGGTTGGCAAGCCACTATCGATAGCCGTTGCCCCGCCATGTGTCCGTAAAGCTTGACCCTTCTCTGCGAGAAGATCTAGATCACGGCGCGCGGTTGCCGCAGAGATTCCAAGCGTGTTTATTATTTGATCTACCGTCACTGTGCCATTACTATTAAGCATTTCCACGATAGATTGAAGCCGTTCCGTTCGAATCACTGGCCGAAGTCCTTCCGAGCTATTTTGCCCTCCGTTAGCCTCTGCCGATTAGGGCCATCCCTCTATCTTAGTATGCTTCCCTTCATAGTCCTAGGTTGGATTCGGTTACCCGCCTACAGACGCTTGATCATCCGACAGACTGAAACCTCTTTTCGGACGAGTTCATCGCATCACGATCTGTGCTTCCACGCGCCGGCGCACACCGAGGGGCTACCGACTCTGCTTCGCAACAAGTCTGATGTTGATGCCTTAAGCAGGCCATGAGCAGGTCTGGAGGCCGCTCCCCCTTCGCGGCACTACGTCGAAATCTTGTGTGTGAAAGCGAAGGACTCTCATACACCCTGTGTGCATACGCTGCACCATGCCCTTCGATAGGTAAACATATACAGCGCTGGATCGGACGGAACTTGTACCGGACAATAGTGAATCCAGGAACGGATCGGCGTAGTTGACTCAACTATATAGAGACACCGAAAAAGGATCAGTCCAGGAGGATTGTTCGGCGTGCCATCACATTTTTAACAGACGTCCACAATCAAAGCCCCGCTAAGCCACTTAGTTCCGCATCGCTTGTGTCGAGCTTTATGTTCGAATGTGAAAAATATCCACCCTTGCCCGCTCGGCGCCATTGATTCATGAATCGTATCTAGAGGCCATGCACCTACGACGAAACTTTAACGCTCGAATCTACATTCCACATTCTCCGCTTAAGCCTTATTCGGTTGTCGATTATTTAACTTCAGTGTGGTTTTCGTCGTCCTCAATAAGGAACCTCTATCTGATTTTGCCAGAAAGGAGACTTATCATAAATTCCGAGATAAGAATCGAAGACACTCCTCACTCTCCTACTCACTGATCTAGCAACGTGAGCTGTATCGTTGTGGATTTCTCTCGCACCGTAGATTGCGTTTTGATCCATGCCGGCACCATCTCTGTTCGCGCAGCCCCCCCATAGTTGAGAGTCTTGCGGTGGAGATCGCGCACCTCCCAGGTAGCGATTCCGCTCGGCGCCTCGGCGCGCGCCTCGACGAGTACATCCCCCGCGACCACCCACCCCAACACGGCGTAGTCATATCGGCCCACCGTGAGCGCTGACTAATTAAACTTAAAAAACTATGACTCAGCCCTCCGCAGCGGCCTCATCTGCTACCGCCAGCCCCCGCGACCCCAGCTACTTCGATCAGCTCGCGCCCGGCGTCACCGTGGAGGTGCGCAATGAGTCGTGGCTGGTCACCCACGTGACCCGCTCCACCGATGGCTTCCGCATCAAGGTTCGCGGCCTCAGCGACTATGTGCGCGATACCACCGCTACTTTCTTCACCGCCCTGGACGATGTCCGCATCTTCGACCCCGCCGCGGTCACTCCCGTACCGGATCATTCCCCGCGCTATCGCCACTCGAAGCTGTGGCTGGAGTCCACGATGCGCCAAACCCCGGTGCCGCTGCGGCAGCAGGAGCTCGACGTGGCCACCCGTATGCTCGCGGACCCGCTCGATTATCAGCTCGCCGCCGTACGCATGGCGCTCGACCCCCGGCGGGTACAGCCCCGGCTGTTGCTTGCCGACGCCGTCGGCCTGGGCAAGACCCTCGAAATCGGCATGATTGCCGCCGAGTTGATCCGGCGTGGCCGCGGAGAGCGCATTCTGGTGGTCACCCCGAAGCATGTGCTGGAGCAGTTCCAGCAGGAGCTGTGGACGCGCTTTTCCATTCCGCTGGTGCGTCTCGATTCGATCGGTATTCAAAAGGTGCGCCAGAAGCTGCCGGCCAGCAAGAATCCCTTCACGTACTTCCCGCGCGTGATCGTGTCCATGGATACCTTGAAGTCGCCTAAGTATCTCGCCCAGCTGGAAAAGGTGAACTGGGACATCGTGATTGTGGATGAGATCCACAACGCCACCAATGCCGGCACGCATAATAACCGCTTGGTGCGCACGCTCGCGCCGCGCACGGACGCACTGATTCTCGCCTCGGCCACCCCGCACAATGGCGACCCAGACTCGTTTAAGGAGATCCTGCGCCTGCTCGATCCTCTGGCCGTGAGCCCGAGCGGGGTGATTGATGAGGTCGCCGCCAAGGATCTCATTATCCGGCGCCATCGCAACTCCAAGGAGGTCGCCTCGGTGGTGGGCGATAAGTGGGCGATTCGCGCGGAGCCCACCAATATCCTCATTGAGGCCTCGGCGGAGGAAAATGCCGTGGCCCGCGAGCTCAGCGAGACGTGGGTGAGTACGAAACTGGCCGGCGATCTTTTCCCGTGGACCTTGGTCAAAGCCTATCTCTCCTCCCCCGCCGCCCTGCTGGAGACCATCGATAACCGCCTGCGTACTCTGGCTGCGGATTCCGCCTCCACCAGCAGCGGCGCCCAAGTGCAGGCCCTGCACCGGCTGCGGGAGTTAGCCGAGCGCATCACCCCCGATAATTCCAATAAGTACTTCCAGCTCGTGGACTATCTGCGCAATGAGGTGGGCATTAAGAAGCGCTCCTCGCACCGAGTGGTGATCTTCTCTGAGCGTGTCGCCACCTTGCACTTCCTCGAGACCAACCTGAGCAAGGACCTCAAGCTGGGCAAGGGCGCGGTGAAGGTCATGCACGGCGGCATGTCCGATGTGGAGCAGATGGAGCTGATCGACGAGTTCAAGCGCGCCGATTCCAAGCTCCGGGTGCTCATTACCGGCGATGTGGCCAGCGAGGGCGTGAACCTGCACAGCCAATGTCACCACTTGGTGCACTATGACATTCCGTGGTCGCTCATCCGTATCCAGCAGCGCAATGGCCGTATTGATCGCTATGGCCAGACCAACCCGCCGCAGATCGCGACGCTGCTTCTGGATCCCGAGGAGGGCATCGGCGAGACCCACGTATTAGAAAAGCTCGTCGAGCGTGAGCACGCCGCCCACCAATTCCTCGGTGATGCCTCCTTGCTCATGGGCAAGCATTCCATCCGCAGCGAGGAAGATAGCGTCCGCGATATTCTTCGGGGCCGCCGTGATCTCGAATCCACTATCCGCACCGCGGAAGAGGTGGTGCGTGACGCCCGCGACCGCGCCGCCCGCCACGCCGAAGAGGGCCTCGGCGCCGACGCGGACGCTCCAGCGGCGGATGCTCCCTCGGCCGAGAGCAGTGCAGACGAGCGGGCCGTGGATGATCTCTGGGCCATGCTCAACAGCGGCACCCTGATCCTCGACGAGGAACCGGAGCAGCCACTTACCTCCTCGGCGGCCCATAGCCTGTTCTCCAGCGAGCAGGACTATCTCGTGCAGGCCCTCGCGGAGGCGTTTCATGATGTGGCCTCGGAGTCCCCGGCGCGCGGCGGGGTGTCGATGGAGCTGCACGATAATGACACGATGGAGCTGACTCCCCCACCGGATCTGCAGCGCCGTTTCGATCTGCTGCCCCAGGACTATGTGGACTATCGCCAGGTCAAGAAGCGCCTCATGCTGGCTACCTCCACCGCCCGCGGCGAGTCGCAGCTGCAGGCGGCCCGCGATAACGATTCCAAGACCTGGCCGAAGGCACACTATCTGGGCCCTCTGCACCCGGTATCGGATTGGGCCGCCGATCGCGCTCTGTCCTCGATGGCAAAGTCCGAGATTCCCGCGTTCACCGGCGCCGTGGAGGAGCTCACGGTGCTGCTCATGGCCACGCTCACCAGCTCCCGCGGCCAGGTGGTCACCCGTTCCTTCCTGCTGGCCACCCCGGGCCAGTTCGGCTTGGATGTGCCCGAGGGTATTCCTGCGGCCACGGTGGATACCGTCACCGATCCCATCGCCATGCTGCGCGAGATCGGTTTGAATGAGCAGGCGATTTCCACGGGCTCGCTCAGCGTTCCGCCGGAGACGAACCGGCTGATCCGCGCGGCACTTGCCGCCGCGGAGACGCATGTGGACGCCATCCAGAGCGCCGGCATCGCCGAGGCCGAAAGCCGCGCCGCGGCATGGTCGGAGCGCGCCACCGAATGGGAAAGCGCCATCGGCCACAGCTCCGGCCGGGCGCCCCGCTCTCGTGCCGTGGTGGACAAGCAGCGTGAGATGCTCGTGGCCACCCGCCCGCAGCGTTCCCTTATCCGTCCCCTCGCGGTCATCATTCCCGCCACCACCCCCAGCGCATAACAAGGATCTCCCCCATGGCTTCTTTCGATTCCATCGCCAACGTTGACGAGTGGATCAGCGACTACTACCTGACCAACGATGAGAACACCAAGGGTGCGTCCTTTGGCAAGCGCGCTGAGGACGCAGTGAAGGTGTGGAAGGCCGACGATAAGGATTCCGCGTCCTCCACCTCCCCGTGGGGTCGGCTCACCGCCCAGCGCAATGAGCTGCAGACGGCGCTATCCACCATTGACCCCGCCACTCCTTCCTCGGTGGAGGCCGCCGCCGCGGCCATCGAATCCGCCTGTGGCTATCCGCATCCGGCAGCGCAGGAGGTGCAGAGCAGCGCCGGTACTCTTTCCTTCACCGGATCGCTGCAGCACAAGGCCGCTACCCTTCGTGTTTCTCCTATCACCAATATTGAAGAGCTGGTGGAGGCCACCCCGCTAAGCTCGCCGAGCCTAGATGGCGCCGAGCTGGAGTGGTCAGCCACCAAGCTAGTGACGGAGCTATTCCTCAGCGAGGAACAACCGGCCTTCATCGTGCTAGTCGCCGGCTCTTGGGTGATTCTCGCCGAACGCGATTCCTGGCCTCTCGGTCGGTATTTCGGCGTGGATGTGGCCCTTGCCGCCGAGCGCAATAACACGAAGAATCGCGGCGAGCTACAGCAGGTGTGCGCCGCCCTGGCGTGGGAGAACATCACCTGCGCTCCCGATGGCAGCACCTGGTGGCTTGAGACGCTCGCCGAATCCCGCGACCATGCCGTGAAGGTGAGCGAAAGCCTCCGCCAGGCCATTAAGGAATCCATCGAAATCATCGGCAATGATGTGCTGGATCGCCACCGCGAGCAGCGCCTGCCGATTGATCTTGACGGCAATGAGCTGGCCAAACAATCGCTGCGCTATCTCTATCGCATCCTCTTCCTACTCTTCGCCGAGGCCTCCCCGGAGCTGCAGATCCTGCCCACCGGGGTGCCCGAATATGACGAGGGCTATGGTCTGTCGAACTTGCGCGACCAAATCCTCATCGAACCTCCCAGCGAGCGGGCCGCCCGCGGCACCTACCTCTACGACAGCCTCGATCTCCTCTTCTCCTTGGTGGATCAGGGCCATGATCCCTTGGACCCCACCGCCGAGCTTTTCGACGCCAACGCCGGCGCCGATGGGCTCCGCTTCCGGAATCTCGCCGCGGATCTCTTCAAGCCGGATGCCACCGCGTATATCTCGCGCGTCAAACTTTCCAATGCCGCCCTCCACACGGTGCTGCAAAACTTGCTGCTCACCCCCGAAACCTCGGGCCGTGAGCGCGGCTTCGTCTCCTATGCCACCCTCGGTGTCACCCAGCTCGGCCAGGTGTACGAGGGCCTGATGTCCTATACCGGCTTCATCGCCACCCAAGAGCTGCTGGAGGTCGCACCCCACGGCGATCCCTCCAAGGGATCATGGGTTGTGCCCGAGTCGCTGGCCGCCACTCTGCCCACGGACAGCTTCGTCCAAGAGCGGATTGACGACGCCATCTCCGGCACCCGCACCCGCAATCGTCGCCATAAAGCCGGCTCCTTTGTGTATCGCCAATCCTCCCGGGATCGAGAGCGCTCGGCCTCCTTCTATTCCCCACCGGTGATCACCGAGTTCACCGTGGGACAGGCCATCGAGGAGCTGCGCAGCTCGGGGCGTATCAGCTGCGCCGATGATGTACTGAACCTGAGTATCTGCGAGCCGGCGATGGGCTCCGGCGCCTTCGCCGTGGAGGCCGTGAACCAGCTGGCAGAGCTCTATACCACGCTGAAACAAGAAGAGCTCGATGAGCAGATTCCGGCAGAGTCCCTCACCGAGGAACTACAAAAAGTAAAGGCCTCCATCGCCCTGCACCAGGTGTATGGCGTAGACCTCAACCGCACCGCCGTGGAGCTCGCCGAGATCTCGCTGTGGCTAAACACCATGACCGCCGATTTGAAGGCCCCGTGGTTCGGCCTGCACCTGCGCCACGGCAACTCGCTTATCGGGGCAACGCGTTCCACGCTGAGCACAGACGCTCTCACCACCAAGCAGTATCTTTCGGAGCGCCCGCGGCACCACAGCGTACAGACGGTCTCGGAAGCCATTATCACGCAGAGGCCCGATCCGAAGGTCTCCTCGCGGGTGCATCACTTCCTCGTTCCCGCCCTTGGCTGGGGCGCGGCCAGCGAATCCAAGGACCTCAAAGCCATGGCGCCCGAGCAGATCGCAGCCATGAAGACGTGGCGAAAGTCGGTGCAGAAGGGCTTTAGCAAGACACACGCCCGCGAGCTCGCGGAGCTGTCTGAGCGGGTCGAGGTGCTATGGCGCTTTGCTCTGGTGCGCCTGCGCATCGCAGAACAGCAGGCCCGGCGCACCATTAACCTATGGGGCCAGCCGGAGCAGCATAGCGCCGGCGCGGTCACCCGCGCACAGATTGAGCAGGAGCTCTTCGCTAATCTCAACGGCTCCTATCAGCGCCTGCGGCTGATCATGAACGCCTGGAACGCCCTGTGGTTCTGGCCGCTGAATGAAACGGAGCTGCTCCCCAGCCGTGAGGAGTGGCTGCGCATGCTTCACCACGCCTTGGGCCGGGCCAATGACGCCCTGAAATCTGGGAAGAAGCAGGCCGAGGGCTTCGGCTTCGCCATGGACTGGGAGGACTTGGACTTTATCGAGGATCTCGAGTTCAAGGCCTCCGGCGCCCTGAAGTACGAGGAGCTGCTGGAGGCTCACCCGTGGCTGGCCATTGTGGAGCGCGTCAGTGCCGAGCAGAGTTTCTTCCACTGGGATCTGGACTTCGCCGCCGTGATGGCCGAGGGCGGCTTCGACTTCCAAGTGGGTAACCCGCCGTGGGTGCGGCCCGACGTGGACGTGGACGGGCTCCTCGCTGAGCACGACCCGTGGTTCAAACTTGCCACCAAACCAACCCAAAAGGAGAAGCAGGCCCGCCGCGAATCCCTGGTGGACAATGGCGCTGTTCTTGCAACGATGTCGCGCGGTATATCCGATTCAGTAGTCGTTGCCGCTGTGCTTGGCGATATCACCCGCTACCCCCATCTCAAAGATCAGCGACCTGATCTCTACCGGGGCTTCATAGAGCGCACCTGGGCCAATGCCAGCAACACTGGTGTGATCTCTTTGATCCACCCCGAATCACACTTCACAGAGAAGAAGGCTGCACCCCTACGCATAGGTGCATATCGTCGTCTGCGCCGCCACTGGCAGTTCATCAACGAGCTCAAGCTCTTCGATGTGGATAATCACGTCACGTACGGCGTTCATGTTTATTCCATTGCCGTAGACGACCCCAGATTCCTTTCTGCGAACTCTCTCTACCACCCCACGAGCGTGAGCGATTCTTTTAAGCACGATGGAAGCGGCATACTCCCCGGTTTCAGGGACGAGAACGATAACTGGGATCTGCGGCCCCACCGTGATCGAATTGCCACCGTGGATAAGAACACCCTCGAGCTGTGGAAGTCCGTTCTCGAGGATCCCGACACGCCGCTGCTGGAAACGCGCATGGTCTATACCGTGAACACCGCTGCTGCCGCCGTTCTGGAAAAGCTCGCTGCCGCAGATCGTATTGGTTCGCTGGGGCTACAGTTCTCCAGTGGTTGGAATGAAACCACAGACAAGAAGAAGGGGTACTTCGACACCTCGTGGCAGCATCCAGATTCCTGGGCCGAGGCGATTCTGCAAGGCCCACATCTGGGCGTATCCACGCCCATGATCAAGCAGCCCAATCCCACGATGAAGAGTAACAAGGACTGGTCCGAGATCGACCTCGAGGCCGTAGCCGAAGACTTTATTCCTGCGACATCATATGCATTCGATGATTCCTTGGATCAAGCTGCGATAAATGGCTTGTTTGGCACGTGGACCGTAGACGGGAAAAAGGAGTATGCGTCATCATTTTTCCGCGTCGGATGGCGAAACATGGCTGCGACTACCGGTTTTCGAACGCTCTACCCTTCCCTACTGCCCGCAGAGTCCACGCACTTGTACACCATTACTTCTGCTGGGCCGATGGGAGATGTGAGAACGCTTGCCGCAGCGTTCACGGCCAGCTCGTTCCTTGTAGATTTCTATCTGCGATCAACCGGGACGGGGCATATTATGGCGACTGTTTTCGAAGTGCTCCCCCTCGGCACCGAGAACGCACTGTGGCCCATTGCGGCCCGCCGCTATCTGGAGTTGAACTGCCTTACCCGCGCGTATGCGCCCTTGTGGGAGCAGATCACGGGTGAGGAGTGGACGCCGGAGACGCCGCTGCGGAATGCGAAGAAGCGCTGGCATGCGCAGAATGAGATTGATGCCATTGTGGCCCTGTCCTTGGGTATCAGCGCTGATGAGCTGTGCATGATTTATCGCACCCAATTCCCTGTGATGCGTCGCTACGATCGGGAGGATCTTTATGATGCGCATGGCCGTAAGGTGCCGAAGGAGATTGTGAAGCTTCAGGAGAAGCTGAAGCTCGGCGCGGAGCTGTCCGCGGCGGAGCGCACCTGGACGCACCCGCAGTCTGAGGTGTCCTACACCTTCGACTACCCCTTTGCCCCGCTGGATCGTGAAGCCGATCTGCGGGCCGCCTATGAGGCTTTTTCCAAGGAGCTATAACCCACCATGTCCAGTATCATCCCCACGCATGCCTCGAACCACATTATTGGTGGCTTGAGTGAGTACCTGACCACCAGCTTCTCCCTGGCGGAGCAGGCAACGGCGGCGGGGCTGAAGGAGTTTCTCACCAACTCCGAGGAGGGCATGTTCCATGGGCCCTATGTGCGCACCCGTTTGCCCTATGCCCCGGCGGCGGACTGGTCGAACCTTCTGGGCTGGCTGCCGGAGCATTTTCTTCCCTATCGGCACCAGGCGGAGGCGTTCCGCAGGTTGGCGTCGTCACGCGATGGCGAGGAGCGGCGCCCAGAGCCCACGCTGGTAGTCACGGGAACGGGCTCGGGTAAGACGGAGTCTTTTCTCTATCCGATTCTGGATCACTGCCTGCGCACCACGGGGCGGCGGGGAATTAAGGCGCTCATCCTTTATCCGATGAATGCGCTGGCTAATGACCAAGCGGCGCGTCTGGCGGAGCTGATCACCACCGATCCGCGGTTGGGTGGGATTCGTGCCGGTATCTATACCGGTGAAACGGCTGACTCGCACCGTCGGACCGTGAGCGAGGCGGGGCTGATCACCGATCGGGAGACGATGCGGCTGGCGCCGCCGGAGATCCTGCTGACCAACTACAAGATGCTGGATCAGCTCCTGCTGCGCGATGAAGACCAGCAGCTATGGAAGGAATCGGCCACAAGCCTGCAGTATGTGGTGCTCGATGAGTTCCACACCTACGACGGCGCCCAAGGCACCGATGTGGCGCTGCTGCTGCGGCGCATGGGGTTGAAGATCAAGGCCCTCCAGCCCGAGGGCGATTTAAGCGAGGAAGACAAGACCCGCCCGCTGGGGCGGATCACGCCGGTGGCTACCTCCGCAACACTGGGCGATAAGAATTCCGAGCCCACAGAGATGCTGGAGTTCGCGCACACTATCTTCGGTGAACAGCTGCCACCGAGCTCCGTGGTTCGCGAAACCGTGCTCACCATCGAACAGTGGCAGCGCAGCATTGCCGAGTTCACCGGGATCGAGGCCGAGCCCACGCCCGCGCCGACGGCCGCGGCGATGCAGGAGATGAATCGCGCGATCGAACAGGCCACCGAGGCTGAGGAGCATGTGGAGCACGATCGCATCGTGCGCCGGGTGCTCGGCGAAGAGCTACTCGGCGTGGGCGCGGAGACGTCTGTGGAGCACACGATTGCGGCAGCCTCGCGCAATGAGTGGGTTCTTCAGCTGCTGCAGGCAACGAGCCGGCCGGTGGCGATAACGGAATCCTTCGAAAAGGACGAGACTCCGCTGGATGCCCAGCTCTTCCATACCGAAACGCTGCGCCAACTCGACGCAGACGCGGCCACCTTTATTGCCCACACCCTCACCTTGATCGCGCACCTGCGCGCCGAGTTCGGGGCGCTGCATGGCTGGCACGGCAAGAAATTCCCTGGGGTAGAGACCCACCTATGGGTGCGGGAGGTATCGCGCATCGACCGCGCCGTAGAGCTCAACGCCGCTGGGGCAGCAATGTTTCGCTGGTCCGATAACGGCACCACCGAGGGCAACTGGTTGCCGGCCTGCTACTGCCGCAACTGCGGGCGCTCGGGGTGGATGGTCAGCGTCCAGCCCGGCGATGAGCGCATCGAAACCAACCCTAAAACCATCCGCGGCCACAGCGTGCGCAAACGCACCATGATGCGGCCGCTCATCGACGCCTCCAGTGAGCTGCGCTTGGGACACGATCGCCTGGCCGAGGACCACTCCATGCTGGCCTGGCTGGATCTGCCCAATGCGCAGCTGAGCGTGAGCGAGCCCGAAGAGGAACACTTGGACTTCGGCGGCGTGGTGCGGGTTCTCACCTATGGCGGCGAGGACGTAGACGAGCTTGCCCGCCAGAACGTCTGCCCCTCCTGCGGGGAGCGCGACTCCATCCGCTTCCTCGGCTCCTCCGTGGCCACGCTGCTTTCCGTGGCCGTGTCCAATCTCTTCGGCATGGACGATGTGGACGCCGCAGAGAAGAAATCACTGGTGTTCACCGACTCCGTGCAGGATGCCGCGCACCGCGCCGGGTTCATGCAATCCCGCGCCCGCACCTTCGCCTTCCGTGGCCGCACCAATGCGGCCATCGACGAAGCGACCACCCTAGACACTTTGCCTAAGCAGCTCATTGCCTCCGCCGATGCAGATGAGGTCCCGGCGCGCTCTCGCTTTGAGCTCCTGCCGCCCTGGGTGGCGGAGAATAAACGCTTTGCGCCCTTCTGGGATCCCAGCTATTCCTCGCGGCAGCGCGGCGAGGCCACCAAGCGCCTGACCAAGGTGCTGGAGCTGGATGTGGCTCTCGAATTCGGTGATCGCGCCGATCTCCCCCGCTCTTTGGTCTCCACCGGAACCGTCTCCGTGGGCGTGGACGTAGACGATGCGGTGCTGGAGCCCATCGCTAAAGAGGCTCTGCGTAGCGCCTTCGGCGAGACGCAAATGGCGGCGTTTATCTCCCATGACCCCGCCACCGGCGATGCACTCGATGGTGCCGGCAGCGAGCTGGCTTGGGCCCGCGGCCTGCTGGAATACACCCGCCTCAGCGGCGGTATCTACACCGAGCTACTGCGCGCCTTCATCAAAGACGATGGCAATGAGTACATGCTCTACCGCCGCGAAGCCGCCGCCCAAGGCGTGCCCCGCTTCCCCCAAGGCGGCGCCCCGCACTTTCCCCGTGCGGGCGGAAAACTCGCTGGCGCAAAATCGAAGAACTCGGTGCTGCCGCTCTCGGAAGAGCGCGGCTGGTGTGCCCGCTGGAGCGCCACCCACTTAAGCATCGACACCCGCCACGCCGCTTGGGCCGTCACCGCGCTCTTTCGCCTCTTGGCCGCAGAGGGCATCCTCGGCAGCCTGGAGTCCAACACCGGTGCCACCATGTACTATCTCGAGCCCTCGCGCATTCGCGTGGTGCACGAACCCGATCCAGGCATCCTCGAATGCTCGGTGTGCCACCGCCGTTTCGGCGTGGACGCCCACGGCCGCGAACTCTTGGCCCACACCCCCTGCCACTCGCTCGGCTGTGAGGGCCGATTCGAGGTGGTGGCTAATCCGCACAACTACTACCGCAGCCTGTATAGCTCCCGGGACTCCCGCACGGTCATCAGCCGCGAGCACACGAGCTTGCTCGCGACCGCGGATCGCTTAGAGATCGAGGAACAGTTCAAGGCGGCCGTCGATAAGCAACAACCGGATGCGCCGAATGTGCTGGTGGCTACCCCTACCCTCGAGATGGGTATCGATATCGGGGATCTCTCCACGGTGATGCTGGCCTCCCTGCCGGATTCTGTGGCCTCCTATGTGCAGCGTGTGGGCCGTGCTGGGCGTTTGAGCGGCAACTCGCTGGTGATCGCTGTGACCCGCGGGCGCGGGAAAGCGCTGGCTAGGCTGGAACGGCCGCTGAGCACCATCAATGGTGTGGTGCAGCCGCCGGCGGCCTTTTTGTCTGCGCGAGAGATTCTGCACCGGCAGTTCTTGGCCTATGTGATCGACACCATGGACTTTGCCGAGGTGAACGTATCGGCGACGCGCGCGAAGTCCGTCTTCGGCTATGGCCTGCAGGACTTCGAGGGCACGGTGGTGGCCGCGCTCATCGATCGCATCGAGGCGGGGATCGACGCTGAGCTCGATGCCTTCCTGGACAGCCTGGGCGAGTTTGCGCCCCAAGCCGTGAAGGAGGAGCTGCGGGAGTGGGCCAGCACCCAGGCGGTGGCCGTGCTGCGCGATTGCCGCAGCACCTGGCAATCCCACCGCGCAATGCTCCTCGAGCGCAAAAAGGCGGTGCATGCCACGCTCGATGAACTCAACCGCGTCGCCGAGAGCAATAGCGCCGATGAGGAAACCGAGTTGCAGCTGCGCCAAACCCGGGCGGCGGCGAATTTCATCAACAGCCAGCTGACCTCCGAGTTCGAGGAGGAATATTGGATCGCCGTGATGGAGCGCGCGGGGCTTTTGCCGAACTTCACTCTCTTGGATGAGACCGTGGAGTTTCACCTCTCGATCTCGCGCACCGACGCCGATACCGGGGAGATCGAAACGCATGCCCGCGACTATTCGCGCGGTATCTCCTCCGCGCTCTTCGAGCTCGCTCCGGACGCCACCTTCTATGCCCAGGGCATTGCCGCCACGGTGGACTCGGTGGAGCTCGGGCCGGATAACGCCGCTGTGCAACAGTGGCGGCTCTGCCCCAGCTGCTCCTACTCGCGGGTAGAAGCCCCCGACTCTGATACGCTTCCCTGCCCACACTGCGGCGACGCTCGCTTTGCCGACGCCGCGCAGGTGATCAACGTGGTGGAAATGACGCGCGTCTACGCCAGCGTGGACTATTCGCGCTCCGCGATTACCGACGCCAAAGACGATCGCGCCTCGGTGCGCTTCGAACGCGCCCTGTCCATGGTTGTGCCCGAGGGCGGCTATGGCGAGGGATGGTTCTTGCGTGAAACCGGTTTCGGTATCCGCTACCTGCCCTCGGTGAACATGCGCTGGCTGAATCTGGGCCGCGCCCAAGGCGGAATGCGCCAATCCCTGTGCGGCGCCGAAGTAGAAACTCCCATGTTTCGCGTGTGCCGCGAGTGCGGCCACAAGGATTCCGAGGCGGGGTCGAATCACTGGCGCGACCACAAGCCCTGGTGCTCCCTGCGCAATGCCGCCGACGAGGACACCATCGCCTTCGCCCTGGGACGCACCCTCACCACCCAAGGCGTGCTCATGCACCTGCCGCCCAGCATTGCCGCCGCCGATGAGAACGCCACCCCGAGCCTCATCGCCACGATCCGCATGGGCTTCAAACTGGCCCTCGGCGGCAACCCCGACCACCTCGATGTGGCGCCGGTCCACGCCAGCACCCACGGCAAGGTGAGTCCCATGCTGCTGCTGCACGACACGATCCCGGGCGGTACCGGCTATCTCTCGCAATTCACCTCCTCGGCCGATATTCGCCGCTTGTTGCTAAAAGCCTATGAAAAGCTGGAGCACTGCCCCTGCCAGAACGATCAGCGCCAAGCTTGCCCCGAGTGCCTGCTGCCCTTTAGCGCCGGCAGTGATGTGGATAAGACCTCGCGGGAATCAGCGCTGGCGGCGATCACCAAAATCCTGGTGGACGATCTCCACCCAGATAACAGCGTCGATCCGCTGAGCGAGAAGAACCTCTGGGAGGGCCACATCACCGAGGAGGCCCCGGAGCCGGATAGCCGCTCAGCACTCGAGGTGATGTTCCTCGAGCAGCTGCGCGCCGATCTCAAGGCGAAGGGCGCGCGCGTGCAGGAGCAAACAGTGGGCAACTGTGCCCGCTGGACCATCAGCTTCCCGAACTCGCCCCACCAGTGGACCATGCACGAGCAGAAGGATCTGGTAGAAACCAAACCCGACTTCTACTTTGAAACCGATAACGCCACCGTGAGCACCGTGGCCGCCTATCTCGACGGCTATCAGTATCACGCCAGCCAGCTGCACAACCGAGTGGCTGGGGACATCGCCAAGCGATCACAGCTGGCCCGCCGCGGCATGTACCCGTGGTCCATTACCTACAAGGATCTCGAGGCCCGGCGCGCCACGGCCACCACCGGCGCCACCGAGACGCCCCGCTGGTATGTGGGGCAGCTGCGTGGGGTGCTCAATGAGAAGCTGCGGCTCCAGGATTCCTTCCACGAGCTGCTGCTGCGCGATCCCATGACGCAGCTGCTGGAAATTCTGCATCACCCCACCCATCGCTGGGATAAGCTCGGCGAGGCCGCGGCCTTCCACATCTCCTGGGCCGCCCAAGAACAGGGCCCCCAGCTGCTGGGGCCGGCGGTGGATCTGCGCCGCGTGGACAAGGGCGTGCGCATCAGCTTCATTCCAGACCAAGAGGGCTCGGACAAAGACAGCTGGAACCGCTTCTTGCACATCTCGAACTTGGGCTTCCTCAGCAATAACAGCGTGCTTATTGATGTGCGCGATAACAGCGAGTTCTCGGCGGTGGAGGCGGCAGTGCCCGCAGCAGCCGCTGCGACGAGCCCGGCTGCGGCGGATACCTCGGCTGCGTCTCACACTTCCGAGATCAGCGACGCGTGGGCCGAGGTGCTCGAGGAGTGGGAGGACGATGAGGAGGCGGTGGCCGCGCTGCGTGTTCTCGCACGCGCCGGGGTGGCCGCACCCGAGAATATCGGCGATGAGATCCACGGCGTCTCCACCATTGCGGTGTGGGAGCTCGAAGACACAGAGCAGAAGCTGGCGCTGCTCTTCGACGACAATGAGCTCGCCGCGCCGTGGCTGAGTATCACCATCGCTGAGCTCAGCGATGCGGAGAACCTGCCGGAGGTAGTCCAGCGCCTGCGCGATTAGGCGCACGCGCCGAAGGTGGGCGTCGATAAGCGTGCGCAGGGTGTGGCCACCCCATAGCTATCCCCTTTCCTATCCACTAGGGATGAGGGAGGGGATGGGGTGGTCGGCAACGAGGGGCTTAGCCCTTGGCGGCTCCAGCAGAGAGGCCGGACTGCCAGAAGCGCTGCAGGCCGAGGAAGAGAATGATCATCGGCAGCAGGACGTTATCCCACGCCGCCACGAACACACGGTCTGCAGCCCCGCAAGCATGAGCAAGCCGCCCACACAATCACCCCAGAACTCACCATCGGCGCTCCCACTTACGTCATCCGGGCACTATCCTCATCAACGATCTCGGCGATCTGCTGCTCCAAGTTCGAGTCGCCGCTGAAGGGAATGCCGCGCCCTTAAGAACGACATGTATGGCGATCTGTTTCTTCCCCTCTGGAATAACGATCACTAGGAAAACCCCGCCACACAGAGCTCCTTTGTTGTTTTAACGTCTCATCAGTGTTGGACTGTGCCACAATCGACGAGGAGTGCTTTGTATGGCACGAATCGCTCGGCAGAAATAGCCGGCTGCTTCGCGGCCTGCTCATACCCCCTTCACAACGGATCGTCCGGCACGTACCTGCCGGTGAAGAAAGGTGTGCCAAATCATGGCAACTGTGACTTTTGATAAGGCGACGCGCGTCTATCCCGGCGCGACAAAGCCCTCCGTCGACTCGCTCGACCTGCACATTGAGGACGGCGAGTTCCTCGTTCTCGTCGGCCCCTCCGGCTGCGGTAAATCCACCTCGCTGCGCATGCTCGCAGGCTTGGAGGATGTGAATGCCGGCAGGATCTTGATCGGCGGCAAAGATGTGACCGCGATGCAGCCGAAAAACCGCGATATCGCGATGGTGTTCCAGAACTACGCCCTCTATCCGCACATGAGCGTGCGGGACAATATGGGATTCGCCCTGAAGATCGCCGGGGCCGCCAAAGAAGAGATCAACCGGCGGGTGGGCGAAGCTGCGGACATCCTTGACCTCACCCAGTTCCTCGACCGCAAACCCAAGGCCCTCTCCGGCGGCCAGCGCCAGCGCGTAGCAATGGGCCGCGCCATTGTGCGCCAGCCCCAAGTCTTTTTGATGGACGAGCCGCTCTCCAACCTGGACGCCAAGCTCCGCATCCAAACCCGCACCCAGATCGCGGATCTGCAGCGTCGCTTGGCCACCACCACCGTGTACGTCACCCATGATCAGACTGAGGCGCTGACCATGGGCGATCGCATTGCGGTGCTCAAAGACGGCATTCTCCAGCAGGTCGGAACTCCAGAGGAAATGTATGACAAGCCGGCCAATGAATTCGTCGCCGGCTTCATTGGCTCGCCCTCGATGAACTTCGGGACCTTCACCATTCAGGGTGAGCGCGCGGTGCTCGGAGACACGGAGATCCCCGTGCCCCGCGACGCCATCAGCGCCCTGAAGGAGGAGGACCAGGGCACTCTCACCGTGGGCTTCCGCCCCGAATCCCTCGAGCTGGTGTCCTCCGATACCCCCGGCGCCATTCCGCTGCACGTGAACCTCGTGGAGGAGCTGGGATCCGATGCCTATGTCTATGGCTCCTTGGCCGGCGCCGACCCCGAGAAGGCACCGACGTCGGGCTCCATCGATTCCACTCTCATTGTGCGTGTTCCTCCGCGCACCGTAACCAAGGGCGATGGCACGATCTACGTGCGTATTCTTCCCGATAAGCAGCATCTCTTCTCCCCCTCCACGGGAGAGCGCCTGATCGACTAACCACCCCTCGTCGCCTCCGTTTCATCGCCCCCGCCGCACCGCATTAGCTGCGCTGGGGGCGCTGCTGCGATAGGCGCTAAAAACCTCGCATCAGCAAGCCTGTATGCCAGGGAAATTGTCGAATTTGGCGGCACGTTTGCAGCTCAACGACGGAACCTGCAGGCTCGGCAGCTTCTTTCCGACGTAGCTCCCGTGCTATCGCCGTCACCGCGGCGAGTTTGTACACTGTGGCGCCCTCAGCCAACCAGAGCCCCTCAGTAACCCCCCGCTCCACAAGCGAGCCACTAGCCCACATATTGGCGGCGGAAAACCGCCTTTACTGGACGTTGAGTAAGTAAAATTGGAGATCTATGACGCTCCACCGAGGGACCGAGCAGTGTGTGCACTAGCGCGCCATCGGCGCCGGACGGCGCATCAGACCATCCACGTCACCGACGTGGTGGAGAGCTCGCTTCTTTTTCACGCCTATCTAGTGAAGGTGAATTCATTGAGTACCCGCACCACCTACTCGACAGCCACGAAGGCATCGGCACTAGCCCTCGCCGCGGGGCTGTGTATCGCTGGACTGACAGCGTGCAACGACAATGACACCACAGCAGCCCCATCTAGCAGTGAGGCTACGACCACCACCGTCACCGAAACCTCAACAACGACCATCACCCCAGATGAATCGACCGAGAGCAGCGGGCCGCCGTCTCCTAGCTCTGAGAGCAGTAGCCCTGAGAACTCGGCCGGAGCCTCGACATCGGAAGCCGAAGCACTCGCATTAGCCGCGGCAGAAACAACGTTCGGCAGTGGCAGTTGGGTTGTCTCTGATAGCTCGGAGTACGACCCAGATAGTGATATGTCGTACATCCTGCTTGACAATAATGATCTGCGCGTTGACCTACGGGTTGTACTTTTTCACAAGGGTTCGGTCCAAGGATTCGCAGGTGACAATCGTATAGCAATCGCGGGAGCCGCAGCGGATCCCAACGGCGTTCGCGTGTCTTTTGTGGACAGCGCAGCCTTTCGCGCTTCAGGAGAACCACTAGCGAACATGTACGCCTTCACCAAGGAGGTTGTCTACTACTGGAATGGCGACCACGTGTCTTATGAAGGAGAGATGCCGGAACCGCCTGAGCTTCCGTAGAGGCCACGCCGAAGTGTGGCGGCGGGCGAGCATCACCGGCGCCGATGGAGGCGATCCTGGTTGATCGCTGACTACGAGTGAGATCATTAGCCAGAGGCCCGCGCTAGCAGCACGTATCTACCGTGAAAGCGCGGAAGCACCGCCCTAGCCACCTTGGGGCGAGGAGACGCGTGCACGGTAGCCGCATATAACACTGACTTCCAGCACCTAGCCTCGAGTCATATACTGAACACCATGTCTGGATGTCATCGCGCTCCCTCTCGTCTTCCCCGCGTGTCCCGCCGCGTTGTGGCGGCTGTATCGACGGCGGTGATCGCCTCGGCCGCCACCCCGCTACTGGCCACCTCGGCTGCGGCGGCGCCGGTACCACGCACCAACCACAATGGCACCATCGATGCCCCAGCGCGCACGCAAATCTCTTTTGAACACACCCCCACCGGTATCCATGCAGGTACCGCGAACGAGCATGAGTCCCGCCCCGGGCTGTCGATCGTGAAGATGTACATCGCCGACTACGTCTTTAGACACGGCACCGCCGAAGAAAAAGCGCAGGCCACCCAGATGCTGCGCACCTCGGATGATCGCATCGCCTCCCAGCTCTATGCGAAGTATCCGCAGTCCATCAACGCCACTGCCCGCACCTATGGCCTGCATGACACCCACGGTGCCGCCCACTGGGGTAATTCCACTACCTCCACGGCAGATAGCGTGAAATACCTTGAGGCGAAGAAGCGCGAGAACCCCACCGATCCGGTACTCGTAGCCCTCGCTACCGCCTCCCCCGTGGCGGCCGATGGCTATGCCCAAAACTTTGGCACCTCCACACTGCCTGGGGTGATCGGCACCAAGTGGGGCTGGTCGGATGATCGCCGCTCTTTCCACGCCTCCGCCAGCTATGGCCGTGACTTCTCCGTGGCGGCCGCCACCACTGGATCCGCCGCGCAACTCACCCACGATGTGCAGTCTGCTTTCGGCCCCAGCGAGCACATTCCTGCCCCGCCGAGCCTGCCCAACCCCGTGGGCTCTGCCGGTCTCTCCCTCGTGAACTACCCGGCGCGCCAGGTGCTGGATCAGCGGCTCGGCCATATCGCCCCACCAGTGAGCGATCCGGTGCTGGCAGTGGTTCCGGAGTATGTGCCGCTGCCGCAGCCAGTGGCCGCGGCCCTCCCCCAGCCGCGCTAAACACCCGCGCCCACCTGCGTCATGCTCGCTGGGGCCGCCGTGCCATCACCCATGACAATAATCATGGGTGATGGATGACAATCCCCCTACGCTCCTATCATGGCTGCCCGCTTGGATGAGGGCATGACGCACACATCACCCACCGGCTCTCATGTCGGTACCGGCGCCAGCTTCACCCACGTGAGCAAAGTATTCTCGGGCCGAACGCCGGTTCGGGCGCTTCAGGATGTCTCACTGAAGATCAGCTCTGGTGAGATTATTGCCCTGCTCGGGCCCAATGGCGCAGGTAAAAGCACCCTCATCGATCTCCTACTCGGGCTCACCACCCCGAGTTCGGGCGAGGTGAGTATATGCGGCACCACCCCGCGCCAGGCTGTCTCTCGTGGCCAAATAGGAGCGGTCCTACAAACAGGCGGGCTGCTTCCCGATCTCACTGTCGAGTCCACTGTGCGACTAATCGCCAGCACCTATCCCAGTACCCAGCCTGTAGAGGAGGTACTGGAGCGCGCGAATCTCAGCACCATTCGCCGCCGCAGAGTGCAGGCCTGCTCCGGTGGCGAGCAGCAGCGTCTCCGCTTCGCTCTAGCACTGCTGGGCAGCCCCACGTTTCTCATTCTCGATGAGCCCACCGCCGGCATGGACCCCACCGCTCGCCGCAACTTTTGGGCGTCGATGCGCACCCACGCCAGCCACGGCACCACCATCCTCTTTGCTACCCACTATCTCGAGGAGGCACAGAACTTCGCTGAACGCATCGTGGTGCTCAACGAAGGAAGCATCCTCGCCGATGGCAGTGTCTCCGAGATCAGAAATATGAGCAATGCCCACACGATCGAGGCGGAATTCCCCACCACTTTTTCCCCGGAGGAGTTGCTGCACTCGCCCGTCGCGGAGCTGGTGCAGAACATAGACCACTACGGCACCGGCAGCTGGCATCTCACCACCACTGATTCCGACGCTCTCGCCCGCTACCTGCTCAATCACACCGCGGCACGGAATCTGCAGATCTCCATCGCCTCGCTTGATGCAGCCTTCCTCGCTGTAACCTCCAAGGAGAGCTAATATGACCTTTCTTCTGCTCAATCTCCGCCGTGTACTCACGGATAAGGCAGGACTATTCTTCTCCGTGGCGCTGCCCGTGTTCTTCTATATCATCTTCGGAGCCTCCCAGCCTTACGGGGAGCAGCCGCTCAACCATGGCAATGTCAATGCTTACGTCATGATCGGAATGGCCTTCTACGCCGGTGCGGTGGGCGCCGTTGGTGGCGCTGGGACTACGGTACTCGAAGGGGTATCGGGATGGAATCGTCAGCTCGCGCTCACCCCATTGAAACAGCGCACTCTCATCGCGGCTCAAGCTGCGCCGTTGGCGTTGCGAGCCTTGTTGCCCGTGGTGGCGGTGTATATCACGGGCGCGATCGCCGGAGCAGAGATGCCGTTGAAGGCCTGGGTGCTCTCGGGTGTGTTGTGCGTACTCGTCTCCCTTCCTTTCGGCCTCTACGGCACGGCATGGGCCCAGCTGTTGCGTACAAACACTGCGGTGGGAGTTGCGTCCAGCTCCTTGGTGGTGCTGGCTTTCGCCGGCAACGTTTTCACCCCCCTGCCAGAATCTTTCCTGCCATTCGTGCGCTTCACTCCAGCCTATGGTCCCGGCGCGCTGGCCCGCTATCCTTTAACTGAGGGAATCCAGGCCATCGCGGACGAATCGGGCACGATCTCTGATCCTCTGTCTTATGCTCTAATCAGTGTTGTGGCGTGGACGGTCGCGTTCAGCACACTCGTTCTGTTGCTGAACCGCCGCGATAAATCACGCGCCTAGCCCGAGCGAGGAAGCGAGCGCACCCATGGCAGCACCATCCGATTCCTTCACCGGCGCCTTCTCCAAGCCATGGCAGGGTTTCGATCTCTACACCTGCGTCTTCGCGAGCCTGTGGCTTCCCTTCCTCGCTGTTCAAATGGCGCACGCTCTTGCCACCTCCTCCACCGCCGAACGAGTCTGGGCGGCACTCTGCGCTTTGGTGTTCGCGGGCGTCTACAGTTTTTCCTTTGGATCGCACGCCTATTATCCGCGCGGCTGGTCAGCGGATTCGCGCTTTTGGTCGGTAGGTGCTGTATTAATCAGCATTATTGCCTTTTCTAGTGTCGTTCTAGGTAGCTGGATCGTCTGCTTTCTGCCGTTTCTTGTCTCTTTTATTGCGTTTTTAAGGCCGTGGCGTTTCGTTATAGTTGCGGTTCCACTGCTATCTGCTCTGGCATCGATCTTCGCGCTCGCCACGGGAGCAGAGCTGGAAATCTTGGTCCTCACGGTCATGGTTCCTGCAATGATCATGGTGGCTGGGCTGGCTAACGATCGGGAACGCACCTCCCGCCGAATCTGCCAAGAGTTGAAGCAATCCCGCGAGCGGGAGAAACTCGTCACGGATGTGCACGATCTGCTGGGGCATTCCCTCACGGTGATCAACCTCAAAGCTGAGGTCGCTGCCCGCTATGTGGATCACGATGCCGAGCGGGCCAAAGCCGAGATGGAGGCGGTGGCCGAATTGAGCAAACGCAGTCTCGCCGAGGTGCGCGCGGCGGTGAACCATCAGTTGGGCCGTGATCTCGCCACCGAGCTCACCCATGCCCGCGAAGCCTTGGCCACTGCAGGTATCGCTCACACCATTGACCAGGGCGCAGACATGCAGAATTCGCCACTTTTTGCTTGGGTGCTGCGCGAAGCCGTGACCAATATCATCCGTCATGCAGGTGCCACTCACTGCCAGATCACGGTGCAGCCGCAGCTCCTGCGAGTGCAGGATAATGGCTGTGGAATCGGCAACCACGATGGCAATGGCCTGCGCGGCATGCGCCGGCGCGCCGCGGCAGCAGGAGCGCAACTACAGATCGATGGCAACAATGGCACAACCATCACGGTACAGACAGGAGCAGCATGATTCGCGTTCTTCTCGCTGATGACCAAGCGCTCGTCCGTGGCGCTCTGGCGGCTTTATTGGATCTGGAACACGACATCGAGGTCGTAGCTCAGTGTGGCTCCGGCACAGAAGTGGTGGAGCTTATCGATGCTCACTCGGTGGATGTCGCCCTCGTCGATATCGAGATGCCCATGATGGATGGCCTCGCCACCGCCCAAGCGATCACCGAACGCAATCACCATGCAGCCACGCCCTGCGCCTGCCTCATCGTCACCACTTTCGGCCGCGCGGGCTATGTGAAAACAGCGCTGGCCCACGGTGCGCGCGGATTTTTGGTCAAGGACACCCCACCAGAACAGTTGGCCGAGGCTGTGCGCCGAGTGCACCAGGGCCTGACGGTGATCGATCCAAAATTGATGCAGGAAGCGCTTTACAGCATGGAATCCCCACTCACCCCGCGCGAGGTGGAGGTAGCTAGACAGGCGCTCAGCGGGGCTGATACTCGCAGTATCGCCGCCGAGCTACACATGAGCACGGGCACGGTGCGCAATCACGTGTCCAGTATCATCGCGAAAACGAATACCAGCAATCGCTATGAGGCTGCCCGCGTTGCCCGCGATCAGGGCTGGCTATAAAAAAGAAACCCTCAGCGATGGCGCATTCACTAAGCTGTGCTTCATATGTAAACGCTACTGCGGCACGAGTGGGCGTCGATAAGCGATCACAACAGCACATGGAGTGAAGCGAATGAGCAGCACCCTGATGATGGGTAAAAATTTCCATTCCGTTCCAGGTATGGAAAAACAGATTCTGGCCTTTATTGAGAAGATTCAAAAGGACCCAAGCCACCCTTCACTAAGGATCAAGCCGCTAAAAAACACCGCCGATCCACGAGTGCGCACCGGACGGGTGACGGAAAAATACCGTGCGGTACTGGTGGAGCTCGATGGCTCAAACGGGCGGCTGTTCATGCTGCTGCACGTGGATAATCACGATGAGGCCATCGCCTATGCACAGACGGTGACGGTGAAGATCAACTCCACCAATGGCGAGGTAGTCATCGACAATAGCGGCACACCGAGCGCCTCTACGTCTCCGGAACTGGATGCGGAGATCGAATCCCGCGCCAAGCAGCGCGCTGCGGAAATCGCCGCCCAGCAGCTTGCCGACGCCCAAAAGGACCAGCCGGACGCGAGCGTGGGCACCCCCGCCCAGCTACCTCAGACCCCACCGCGCGAGATCCTGCGCGCCGCGAATATCAGCACCGAGGATCTCAGCACCGAACTGGGCCTATCCGCCACCACCATCGCCGCAGTCCAGGCCGCCGAGAACGACACCGTCTTAGACGAGCTGCTCGCAGAGCGCCCGGAGTTCGAGCACGACGCCATCGTGGGACTGCTCGCGGGAATGAGCATCGCCGAGGTGGTTGAGGACCTCGGGCTCGAGCACGTCGACGCAGATGAGGAAACCGTCGGCAGGGATGACACCATCATCAACTCGCTGCAGCGCTCCAGCTACTGGATCGACCCCTCCGAGCTGGACCTCAAAGAAATCCTAGAAGAAGGCAGCTTCGCCGAGTGGCGCACCTTCCTCCATCCCTCCCAGCAGCGCGCCGTGCAGAGCCAGCACCGCGGCAGCGCCCGCATTCTCGGTGGCGCCGGCACCGGCAAAACGGTGGTGCTGCTGCACCGCACCCAGTATCTCTACACCCACGGCGCCCAGGGCGGGCAGGTGCCGCGGATCTTCCTCACCACCTTCACCAAAGATCTCGCGCGGCAGCTGAAAACCCAGATGAATGTGCTGGACCCCTCCTATCCTGAGGCTGGGATGCCCGGGACCCCTGGGGTGTGGATCAACGGTATTGATTCGGCGATCTACAACTTCATCACCAACGCCAATAAGGAGGAGCTCGACGCCGCCCTCCACGCCACTTTAGGAATCAGCAGCTCCTTTGTGCCCCGGCCGCTCGATGACCGCGAGGTGCACAAAAACTGGGAGCTGGCCGCCGAGCTCAATGGTGAGGGACTGCCCCAGGACAAGCGGCATCCCGCGTTCCTCAACGATGAATTCACCGATATCATCCTCGCCCACTCCATCACCGAGATGAAGGACTATCTGCGCATCACCCGCACGGGCCGGCACACCCCCTTGGGCCGCAAGGAACGCAAGATCGTATGGACTATCGTCAAGGCCTTCATCCGGCGCTGCTCCGAGCAGAAACGCCTCACCTATCCGGCGCTCGCGGTGGTGGCCGACCACATTTTGGAAGCCCGCCAGCAGCCCTTCTTTGATCACGTGGTGGTGGACGAGGGCCAAGACTTCCACGCCGGGCACTGGCGCTTCATCCGCGCCTGTGTGGCCCCCGGCCCGAATGACATCTTCCTCGCCGAGGACTCCCACCAGCGGATCTACGGCAATCAGCTGCCGCTGAGTCGCTTCGGCATTGAGACCCGCGGCCGCGCCACCAGTCGGCTGCGCCTGAACTATCGCACCACCGCGGAAAATCTCAGCTATGCCTCCGCCATCCTCGAGGGCGTGCACTGGCTGGACTCCAGCGGCGAGGAGGACACCCTCACCGGCTACCGCTCCGTGCGCACCGGCCCGCTGCCGCGGATCGTGCACGCCGCCACCCCAGAGGAAGAAGACGCCGCCATCGAGCGCGCCATCACCGCGTGGAGCACCAACGCCAGCGCCTCCACGCATATCGGCGTGCTCTGCCGCGATAAACGGCGCGTGGTCATGCGCACCAGCCATTTGGATTCCGCCGGTATCACCACCAGCACCCTGCGTTCCGGGGCCGCCACCCTCGAGGCGCCGGTATCGGTGATGACGATGCACAACGCCAAAGGCATGGAATTTACCCACGTGATCCTCGACGGCATCAATGAGCAGGCCATTCCTCGGCGCGGCGGGCGGATGCCGCTTCCCGACGCCGAGCGCGAAGACGCCCTCCAACGGGAACGAGCCCTGCTCTACGTGGCCGCATCCCGTGCCCGTGACGAGCTGCTCATCACCACTATCGGCGAGCCCTCCTCCCTACTGCCGGAGTGTGGTGAGGGCTAAACCTCAGCCGGGAGGCAGTGGCGCCCCGCGCACATGTTGGATTATTCACAACAACTCAACAAAACGGGCATGGAAACCCACAATCACGGCCCCGCGGAGTAGCCTTGTTTAGCGATGACGAGCACACAAGGTAAGACCAGCACCGCTGCTTCGAACGGTGCCCACGGAACCCTGCACACAGAAGCCACAACCCTCACCGGCTGGGGCCGCACCGCCGCCACCACGGCTCACGTGCTGTCCACCCCCGATGTGGAAGAGATCGTTCGCGCCGTCACCCTCGTGGCGGAGCAGAACGAATCCAAGCCCAACCATCTCAAGCGCGGCATCGTTGCCCGCGGTATGGGCCGCTCCTATGGCGACCCGGCTCAAAACGCCGGTGGCCTCGTGGTGGATATGACCCCGCTGAACCACATCCACTCCATCGATACCGAGACCGCCATCGTGGACGTGGACGGCGGCGTCACCCTCGACCAGCTGATGAAGGCCGCCTTGCCCTATGGGCTGTGGGTGCCGGTCCTGCCCGGAACCCGCCAAGTCACCATCGGTGGCGCTATCGGCCCCGATATCCACGGCAAAAACCACCACTCAGCCGGCTCCTTCGGCGACCACGTGGTGTCTATGGAACTGCTCGTGGCCGATGGCCGCATCCTGCACCTCGAGCCGGAGGGCTCCGCGGATGACCCGCAGGGCGAGCTGTTCTGGGCCACCGTCGGCGGCATGGGCCTCACCGGCATCATCCTACGGGCGCGCATCAAGATGACCCGCACCGAGACCGCCTATTTCATTGCCGATGGCGATCTCACCGCTAACCTGGACGAGACCATCGAGTTCCACTCCGATGGTTCCGAGAAGAATTACACCTATTCTTCCGCTTGGTTTGATGCGATCTCGCCCGAGCCGAAGCTGGGCCGCGCTGCGATCTCCCGCGGCTCTCTGGCCACCCTGGCCCAGCTGGAGGAGCTCAACCCGAAGCTGGCGAAGGACCCGCTGAAGTTCAACGCCCCGCAGCTGGTGACCGTGCCCGATATTTTCCCCAGCTTCACCATGAACAAGATGTCCATGGTGGCCATCGGTGAGCTGTGGTGGCTCAAATCCGGCACCTATAAAAGCCAGGTGCAAAACCTCACCCAGTTCTATCAGCCGCTGGATCTCATCGGCGAGTGGAACCGCGGCTATGGCAAGCGCGGCTTCCTGCAGTACCAGTTTGTGGTGCCGCGCGAGGCCGTGGAGCCCTTCAAGTCCATCGTCAAGGACATCCAGGCCTCCGGACACTACTCCGCACTCAACGTGTTCAAGCTCTTCGGCGAAGGCAATAAGGCCCCGCTGTCCTACCCGATGCCGGGCTGGAATGTGTGCGTGGACTTCCCCATCAAGAAGGGCCTCGGCCAGTTCTTGGATGATCTGGATCGACGCGTGATGGAGTTCGGCGGCCGCCTCTACCTGGCCAAGGAATCCCGCACCACCGCCGAGAACTTCCACCAGATGTACCCCGGCATGGAGGGCTGGCTAAAGACCCGCAACGAGATCGACCCGCACGGTGTCTTCGCCTCCGACATGAGCCGCCGCCTCGAGCTGCGCTAATTTACGCCCGCGCAAGAAAGGAACCCACATGCTGAACGCTGTAGGCCAAGCCCAAAATATTCTCCTGCTCGGCGGCACCTCCGATATCGGACTCGCCATCGTCGAGCGCTTCCTCAAGGAAGGCCCTGCCCGGGTGACCCTCGCCGCCCGTGAGGACTCCCCGCGCGTCGCCGAGGCCACCGCCCGCATGGAAAAAGCCGGCGCCTCCGCCGTGGAAGTGCTGGACTTCGATGCCACCAACACGGACTCCCACGCCGACGTGATTGATCTCGCCTTCGCCGCCGGCGATGTGGATGTGGCCATCGTGGCCTTCGGCATCCTCGGCGATAACGAGGAGCAGTGGCAAAACCAGCAGGAAGCGGTCAAGGCCGCGACTATCAACTTCACCGGCGGCGTGTCCGTGGGCACCCTGCTAGGCCAGAAGTTCAAGAAGCAGGGCCACGGCCACATCGTGGCACTGTCCTCGGTGGCTGGGGTGAAGGTACGCCGCTCCAACTTTGTCTACGGCGCCACCAAGGCCGGCTTCGACGCCTTCTACGAGCAGCTCGGTGAGGCCCTGCGCGATAGCGGCGCCCACGTCCTCGTGGTGCGCCCCGGCCAGGTACGCACCAAGATGACCGAAGATCTCGACGAAGCCCCACTCACCGTCGATCGTGAGGACGTAGCCAACGCCGTGTTCAAGGGCGTGAACAACAATAAGGACGTGATCTGGGTGCACCCGCTCTTCCAGCCGGTGATGATGATCCTGCAGCACGTGCCGAAGCCCCTCTTCCGCAAGCTGCCCTTCTAAAGGCCCGTCCTGGCCCCTGCGACTACTGCAGCCGCCTCATCCGCCCCGCCCGGCTCTCTCCGCAGAGGAGGAGTACCGTCGGCGGGGCGGTTGCGTATGCGGGTGATACGGGGCGTGGAGGGTGGCGTCGATAAGCCCCGCGATGCATTAACTGAGCAGCGTGGATGTTTTCCCTCCCCGCGCGCGGGTGTGTCACACTAAATGCATGAGTACCAGCACCGCCTCAGATGGCTCCCTGCGCGCTCCCCGCACTCCCCGCCCTGCGCGGGACAACCCCGAGCCTGATGGCCTCGCCCCCTACGCCCCCGATGCCTTAACGCCGAAACGGGCGGCCCTGTCGGTGCTCGCGGCGGGCCTGGCCGGCGCCGTCGCCACCTATGTGGCGTGGCTGATACTCAAAACCACCAATCTGCCCGCTTTTGGCACCTCCTATGTATCGCGCGCGGCCTCCACCGCAGTCACCGTGATCCTGCTGCTCACCGTGCTCACCTTCGTGTACCTGTGGCTGCAGGACGAGCACGCCTGGCGGCACGGGGAAACCACGGCGCGCTCGCCACTGCGGCGCTGGCTCACCATCGCGCTGTGCTATCTCAGCCCCGCCGGGCTGGTGGTCTCCTCCCTCGGTATTCCCCTCTCGGCTACCAGCCTGTATCTCGATGGCGCCAGCGTGGACCAGGGCTTTCGCACTCAGTTCCTCACCCGGCTGACCGACACCGCGCGGCTGGTGGATATGAACTACATCAACATGCCTCCCTTCTACCCAGCGGGATGGTTCTGGTTCGGCGGGCGCTTCGCTAACCTGGTGAACCTGCCCGGCTGGGAGGCCTTCCAACCGTGGTCGCTGATCACACTCGCCGCCGCGGGCTGTGTACTCGTGCCGGTGTGGCAGCGCATCACCGGATCGCTGCCCGTGGCTACCGCCATCGCGCTCACTACCACCGCCATCACCCTCGTGGTAGCCGCCCACGAGCCCTATGCCGCCATCATCGCCATGGGTGCTCCCGCCGCGGCAGTGCTGGCCCGGCGCGCCCTCGACGGGGCCCGGATGTCCATGCTGGGTCTGGTGATCTACCTCGGGGCCTCGGCATCCATGTACACCCTCTTCACCGCAGTGATCGCGCTCTCGGTGGTGCTGTTGGCGCTCGTTGCTGCCGTGGTGGGATCCCGCTCCGTGGCGCCGCTGCTGCGACTTGCGGTGATCGGCCTGAGCTCACTCGCCGTGGCCGCAGTGGTGTGGTGGCCCTATCTAGCCGCAGTCCTCAGCGGCCAGGCCACCTCTGAATCCTCCGCCACCCACTACCTGCCGCGCCAAGGCACCGAGATTCCCCTGCCCATGTTCTCCCTATCGCTGGTGGGTGTGTTGTGCATGATCGGTGTGGCCTATCTGGTGATCCGCGCCGCCGACCGCGATATCCGCGCCCTCGGGCTCTCGCTGGTGGTGTATTACGGCTGGTCGGTGGCCTCCATGATCGTCACTCTCGCCGGTAATACCCTGCTGGGCTTCCGCCTGGAAACGCTGATCACGCTGCAGTTGGCCACCGCGGGTGTGCTCGGCATCGCGGAGCTGCGGCTGGTGGGGCTGGATCAGCTCTATCCGCGGATGATCTCGAAGAAGCTCAAGAGTTCCATCACCGCGCTGCTGGTGATCGTGCTGGGAGTGAGTGGTGTGGCCTACGCCCAAGATATCCCCAACAAGCTCTCGCGCGGCTTGGACTTTGCCTATACCGACACCGACGGCAATGGCCAGCGCGGTGATTCCAACCCGCCGAACGCAGCCCGCTACTACGGCGATATCAGCACGTTCATCACCGATGAGCTGGGCAAGCCCGCTGGAAATATCGTGATCGCCACCGACGAGTTCAACCTACTCTCCTACTATCCCTTCCACGGCTTCCAAGGCATGACCGCCCACTACGCCAACCCTCTGGGACTATTCCGACAGCGCAATGAGCAGCTGGAGAGCTGGGCCCAGGCCTCCTTTGACCCGAAGATGACCCCCAGCTCCTTCGCCACGCTCTTGGACGATGCGCCCCTCCATGGGGCCTTCTCTGGCCCAGAAGCCTTCGTTTTCCGCGGCCAGCTCGATGGCTCCCCCGCCGAAGAGGACATCGACGTCACGGCGCCGAGCGCTGGGGCGACAGACACTGCGTCGAGCGGAGACGCGGCGGGCGCCACCGGCGCCACCGGCTCTTCAGGAACGGCCTCTGCCCCCAGCACCAACCAGCCCGTGGACACCCCGGCGGGCGCGTGGAAGCTGGACATCTCCGAGGACATCTACCCGAATAATCCGAATGTGCGTTTCCGTGCGCTCTGGTTTAACCCGGAGATGTTTAACGCGCCGGATGCGCCGTGGACAGTGAAGCAGATCGGCCCCTTCGTGGTGGCTGTGCGCACCACCACATCCAGCTAGCACGCTGGGCTTTCCGCCACGGCCTCGGTCGCGCATGACTGGGGCTGCGGCGGCGAGGAAGTACAATGATCCCTTATGTCCACTCCTGTCCTCGCTTCATCTGACCCTGCAGATTCTCTCGGCAGCAGCGAGCACGCCCACCCCCCACGCACGGGGCTCAAGGCGTTCTCGGTGATCACTGGTCTGCTGGGATTTGTGCTGTTTGTGCTCACCCCGTTGATGCCGATCAACCAGGTGCAGTCCTCCTTCAGCTGGCCGCAGGGTGATCTCCAATCCGTGAACGCCCCGCTCATATCCTATGCTCCCGAGCAGCTGGATGTGCGCATGCCGGTGGATGCGGTGGATGATCTCCGCGAGGGCCAGAATCTGCTGCTCTCCACACTGCCGCAGGATTCCGCCGAGGCGGCCAACCGTGGCCTCATGATCCGCAGCACCGATGGCGATCTGGTGGTGTCCACGCTCAAGGAAATCCTGGTGCGCCTCACCCCAGAGAAGGTGAAGGATCTCCGCGGCGAGGTGCTGGATATCTCCGTCGGAGTGGATGGCGCCCGTGTGAGCGCCAAGGGCACCACCTTGGGAGAGGTGGATACGGATCAACGCCCCCAGGTCAGCGGCATCTACACCGAGCTCGATGACACGGGGGAGAACTATCAGGCGCTGGTGGATCAGGGGCTGAGCGCCCAGGTGGAGATCAACTCCCGCTTCACCTCCTCGCCCACCCCGCTGAAGCTGGCGTGCATGATAGGCGGCGTACTGCTCACCGTGGCCTCTTTGGCCGCGCTCTACCGCCTAGATCGTGCCGATGGCCGTGGCTTTATGGAGATTCCCGCGGAGTGGAAGAAGCTGCGCGTCACGGATCTCGTGGTGCTGGCCGGTATCGCCTTCTGGTACGTCTTTGGCGGCAATACCTCCGATGATGGCTTCATCCTCACCATGGCCCGCGCCAGCGAGCACGCCGACTATATCGCCAACTATTACCGCTGGTATGGCGTGCCGGAGTCGCCCTTCGGATCCCCCTACTATGATCTGCTGGCGGCGATGGCGCAGATCTCTACCGCCTCGATGTGGATGCGTCTGCCGCAGCTGGTGGCCGCCATTCTTACCTGGCTGTTTGTGTCGAAGTCCATGCTGCCGCGTCTCGGCGAGGCCGTTGCTTCTCGACGCATCGCTCGCTGGTCCGCAGCGCTGCTGTTCCTCGCTTTCTGGACTGCCTATAACAACGGCCTGCGCCCCGAGCCGATTATCGCCTTGGGCGTGGTGGTCACTTGGGTGTGCTTCGAGCGTGCCATCGCCACCTCCCGTCTCTTTCCCGCCGCCCTCGGTGTGCTCGCCGCCGCCTTCTCGCTGTCGGCCGGGCCCACTGGTCTGATGGCCGTGGCGGCGCTGCTCGTCAGCCTCGCCGCCCTGGTGAAGATCCTGGTGGCGCGGTTGAAGATCATGGGCTCCGGTCCCACCGCCTTCAATGTTGCGGCGATCATCGCCCCCTTCCTGGCCGCCGGTACCGCCGTGATGGTGGCCGTCTTTGGCGATCAGTCCCTGGCCTCCGCTTTGGAGTCCACCCGGGTGCGCGGACTGGTGGGCCCCTCCCTGGCCTGGTACCAGGAGTACAGCCGCTATGCCGCTCTGCTGCTCGGCAGCGTGGACGGTTCGGTGGCCCGCCGTTTCCCCGTGCTCATGGCGTTTTTCGCCCTCGCCGTGGTGCTCTACGCCAAGGTGCGCTCCACCCATATTCCGGGCACCAATGCCGCCTCCATCACCCGCCTCTTGTTGGTATTCGCCGGCGCCATGTTCTTCATGACGTTCACCCCCACCAAGTGGACCCACCACTTCGGTGTGTGGGCTGGGCTCAGCGCCGCCGTGGCCGCCGTGGCGGCGGTGTCCTTGGCCAATTACGCTCGCCAATCCCGCTCCACCCAGCTCTTCTTGGGCGCGGCGGTGATGGCGGTGGGCGCGGTGAGCCTCGCCGGCATCAATGGCTGGTGGTACGTCTCCAGCTTCGGTGTGCCATGGTGGGATAAGACCCCGCAGATCTTCGGCATCGAGTTCGCCACCGTCGCCCTCGTATTCACTTTGCTGGTGGTCGGTATCGCCGTGGTGTCCTCCTTCCTCGACACACTGCGGCGGCCGCAAAATGTCTCCGCCGCGGAACAAGAGGACAACGCCCGGCAGGCCCGCATGGCCGATGCGCTGTCGAAGAGCCCCACCAAGGACGAGGCCATGGCCGCCGCCCAGCGCGAGAGCGAGCGGGAACAGCAGGCCCAGAAAGCGGCCTCCCATTCCCGGACCGGCCAGCTCTTGGCCGCCCCCATCGCCATTGCCTGCGTGGGCATTTTGATCATCAGCTATGGCTCCTTTGCCAAGAGCTTCCTGCAGCAGTGGCCGCAGTACTCCATTGGCACCGGCAACGTCCGCGAGCTGGGTGGAACCACCGGCCAGCTGGCCAATGACGCCGTGATTGAGACCAATACCAATGACTCCTTCCTCGCCCCTGCCGATGGCAAGGATTTGAAGGATTCGCTGGATAATGGCGAAAACTCCTATGGCTTCGGGCCCAATAATCTGCCGGTGCGCTTGGATGTCTCTGGCTACCGCGCTTGGCCAGAAAGCGCCGCGGAGGCGCTCGACGGCCCCCAAACCAACATCGAGATCCAGGAATCGGTGGTGGGCCAGCCGGTGGGCACCGAGGGCGGCTTCAACACCACAACCGGCATCAACGGCTCCCACGCCAAACTGCCCTTCGGCCTCGACCCAGCAGAGGTGCCGGTGCTGGGCTCCTATCGCCACAATGATCAGATCCCGGCCGCGGTGACCAGTGACTGGTTCTCCCTGCCGGCCGAGCGCAGCGAGGATGCGCCCATCGTAGTGATCACCGCCGCCGGCTCCACCGAGCGCAAAGACGTCAATGGCGATCCCATCGAAGGCGAAACCTTGGTGGTGGAATACGGCCACCGCGACGCCGATGGCTCGGTGAAGATGCTCGGCGAATACGAGCCCATCGACGCCTTCCGCGACGATATCTGGCGCAACCTGCGCGTCCCGCTGACCGATCTCCCCGGTGAGGCCAACGTGATCCGCATCAAGGCCGAGGATGATTCCCTCTACCCGGGCCACTGGCTGGCCTTCACCCCGCCGCGCGTGCCCACCTTGGCCTCCGTGAACACGCTCATTGGCAGCGATACCCCGGGCCTGCTCGACTGGCCGGTAGCCCTGCAGTTCCCGGATCAGCGCAGCTTTGACCACTATGCCGGTGTCACCGAGATTCCGCGCTACAGAATCTCGCCGGATAAGCCCGGTAAGGAATCCCTCTCGGGTTTCCAGGACTTCACCGGCGGTGGCGCCCTCGGTACCGCCGAGGCAGTGAATACCTCCTATGAGGCGCCGGGCTATCTGAAGAATGATTGGAAGCGCGACTGGGGCAGCCTGCAGTACTACGCACTACGCACCAACTCTGAGGGCGAGGCGCCTAAGGAGGCCGCGATCGACACCGAGACCATCACTCGCTCTGGGTTGTGGAAACCCTCTAAGATGCAGACCTTCCGCAACTAAGTTTCATATTCGCACCCACCGCGGCGGTGACAGCGTTCATGCTGTTACCGCCGCCTTGCCTAATTTGGGACTATGTGGGCACCTCTCGAAGTAGAGTGCGTTTACCTTGTCCTGTAGCTGGCCTGAGTGCACCAAGGATCGCCAGATGTAGTTGGTTAGATCTCTAAAGCCTCGAGCGATGCCACGTAGGTCCTCGAACTGGTCATGTGGCCTTGGGGGATTGTCGGGCTATCTGATATGAGTGATTATCCTGATGGCATAAGCCGCACAGATCGGGAAACCGTAAAGACGTTCGCCTCACCCGCCCTACCGCTGAAGTGGTGGTGGAACTGCTCTAGAAATACGTACGGTTACGTATGCGTTGTGCGGGAGTATGAGTACTTCCACAACCACCACCCGTATTGTCCTGGCCTCGCGCCCACATGGCGCGCCCACCCAGGAGAACTTCCGAACCGAAACCGCTGACCTGCCGGAGCTGGCCGATGGCCAGCTGCTGCTACAGACCCTGTATCTGTCTCTCGATCCCTATATGCGCGGCCGGATGAGCGACGCCGAGTCCTATGCCGACCCCATCGGCATAGGCGAGACCATGGTGGGCGCCACCGTTGCCCGCGTGCTTGACTCCCGCGATGAGCGCTTTAGCACCGGTGATGTGGTGCTCAGCTACAGCGGCTGGCAGAGCCACTCCGTGGTACAGGCCGATCACGTGCGCCGGCTGGACACCTCTACGCAGCTGCCACTATCCACGGCCCTGGGCGTGCTGGGCATGCCCGGGTTCACCGCATGGGCCGGTATGAACAATATCGGCCACTCGAAGCAGGGAGAGACCGTGGTGGTGGCTGCCGCCACCGGGCCGGTGGGCAGCATGGTGGGCCAGATCGCACAGCTCCATGGCGCCCGAGCCGTCGGAATCGCCGGCGGGCCGAAGAAGGTGGCCTACCTCAAGGAGCTGGGCTTTGATGCCGCGATCGATCACCGCGCTGATGACTTCGCCGAACAGCTGGCCGCCGCCACCCCCGATGGCATCGATGTGTACTTCGAAAACGTCGGCGGCAAGGTGTGGGATGCGGTGTTACCGCGGCTCAACACCTACGCCCGCGTCCCCGTCTGTGGCCTAGTCTCTGGCTACAACGCCACCGAGCTGGCCGCCGGCCCCGACCGCTCCGGCCAGCTCATGGGCACCGTGCTGAAGAAGTCCCTCACCCTTCGCGGCTTCATCCAGGCCGAATACGCCGATCAGATGGGCGACTTCCTCGCCGAGATGACCCCGCGCGTAGCCGATGGCTCCATCACCTATCGCGAAGATGTGGTGGAGGGCCTCGACAATGCCGTGGAGGCCTTCATCGGTCTGCTCACCGGCGACAACTTCGGCAAGCTCATAGTCAAACTCGCCGACTAGCGGTGCTGCGCAGGCTTATCGACGCCCACCCGCGGGCAGCGTCAACAAGCCTGCTCCATCCCTACACCTGGGCCATGACGACCTCGCGCAACACACCCAGCGGGAGTGTGCCCTCGCGCAGCGCGAGGCGGTGGAACTCCTTCAGCTCGCCGGGGCGGGCAGCCAGGAAGTCATCGCGCAGCTGCTCCCACAGGCGCTGGCCCACCTTGTAGGAGGGAGCTTGCCCCGGCCAGCCCAGGTAGCGATCCACCTCGAAGCGGAGGAAGCCATCGGCCATGGCCACGTTGTTCTTCATGAACTGCCAGGCATAGTCCGCATCCCAGGTGCCACCATCGGGAGTGGTTTTACCCAAGTGCACGCCAATGTCCAGGGCCACGCGGGCCGCGCGGAGACGCTGCCCGTCGAGCATGCCCATGCGGTAGCCGGCATCGGGAAGAAACCCGAGCTCATCCATGAAGCGCTCCGCATAGAGCGCCCAGCCCTCGGCATGGCCGGAGTTGAATCCCATCTGGCGGCGCCAGCTATTGAGGTGCTCGGCCTCATAGACCTGCTGGCCCAGCTGCAGGTGATGGCCGGGCACGCCCTCGTGGTAGACGGTGGTGAGCTCCTGCCAAGTATTGAAGGTGTCCTCGCTCTCCGGCACGGACCACCACATCCGGCCCGGGCGGGAGAAATCGGCCGAGGGCTCGGTGTAGAAGATGCCGCCGGTACCGGCCTTGTCGATGCAGCACTCGATGCGCTGCACCGGCTCGGGGATATCGAAATAGGTGCCGTTCATTTTCGTGATCACATCATCGGCGATCTGCTGCATCCACTGCTGCAGCTCCTCCACGCCGTGCAGTTGATAGGTAGGATCGGCGTTGAGTCGCGCACAAGCCGCGCTGGGGCTGGTGCCCTCCCCGTAGAGCTCGGCGGCGCAGACCTCTTGCTCGGCGATGATCCGCTGCAGCTCCTCCAGACCCCACTCATAGGTATCGTCCAGATCGATGCGGTGACCCACCCACAGGTGGCTGGCCACCTCGTAGCGATCTCGGCCCACCCCATCCGCGGCGGTGGCGTGGGGTGCGATCCGCTCCTCTAAGAAGGTGGCCAGCTCCGCGGCTGCTTGCTTTCCCGCCGCCACCTGCTCGGCGGTGGCCTCGGCCTCCGCGCCATAGACATCCAACAGGGATTTCTCGGCGGCCATGGCCTGCAGCTGCTCGATACCGCGCTGCACCTGCCGCTGCGCGGGCACCAGACCGTGGGAGGCGCCCTCGGCGAGGGTCTGAGCGTATCCGCGATAGGCCTCGCCCATGCGTGCAATACGCGCGGCCACATTGGCCTTGCCCTCCGCAGTGGAGATGTCCATCTGCGCCAAGGTGTCGCGCACACTCTGAATCGGGCAGGCAATGTTATTGAGATCCCTGAAGGCTTCTCCCAGCGCGTGGCGATCCAGGGCCACGCCGAGGCGATCAAGCATCGCCGCCTTCGTCACCGACTCGCCCTCGTCCACCGGCTCGGCCTGCTGCAGCTTCTTCACAGTCTCCCGCGCCAGGTCAGCCTCGGCCTCCACCCCAGCCGGGGAGTAATCGCCCCAGCGGTCTTGATTCTCCTCCAAGCCCAAGGCAGTGGCGAATTCGGGCGAGAGTGCAATACTCGCTTTCACATATTCGTCAGCGATCTGATTAATAGTCATACGCTACAGATTAGGGGAGAAAACACTGCGCGATCACACTTCAGAGGCTGGTCTCGATGCGGGATGCAAGACCGGGGCGCGAGAGCGGCGGGCCGCAGCCGCCCCCGCAGCAGCCACCGACACAGGTCTTACGTCCACGCAGAAAACCCCCATCGAACCGCACTGAGCTGTGCGTCGCTGGGGGTCTGGTGTGGCCGTGGCCGTTGTCTTAGTCGTCTACATCGATTTCATCAACGGTGCCATCCTCGAGCACTTCCACCTCGATGGCACCATCGCGATAGGTCCAGTGATCATCGTCGAAGGTGGCACTGCCACACTGGTCTTGCACCAGCTGGGTTACGCGGGGCTTATCCACCCCAGCACGCACCACGTCATCGTCGAGGAGATCATCCTCGGCGTTATTGGAATAGGCACGGATCTCGCAGGGCGCAGTACCACCCACGGGGGTACGGGTGGCGGGTGCAGCGCTCTCGGTCTCGGTGACAGTTTCTACCTGAGACGTCTCGCCGTTCACGGTGGCGGTTTCGGTGACAGTATCAGTGGTGGTTTCGCCAGAGTCACCACAGGCCGCTAGGCCCACCGCGGCGACGGCAAGGGCAGCGTAGCTCAGCATCTTTTTCATAATTGAAAAATTAATCTATGACGGCACCGAAGTTGTAGACGGGGGTGCCAAGAGTGGCTGGTCGCAGAGTACATAGCCTGTATCGCGCTTAGCTTGTTTCCACAACCGCACCAGAAGAACGATGAACAGCCCGTATATATAGCAGCCTGCCAATACGATGGAGACTCCCATCGCCACCGTGTTTCCCCACTGCAGGTTCCACCAGAAGTGGCCCACGAAGGAGGCCAGCAGCCAGCCGAGAGCGATGAGGATGCGGCGAGACGTAGACAAGCGTGCAACCTTCGACCCGCCGAACAGGGCATAACCCACACCCCAGCCGGCGATCGCGGAGAGCACCACGTGCAGCCCCACGCCTAAGAGGGTACGCAAGCCCCACATGTGCAGCGCGCCCCAGAGATCTGATGCGGGGTGATACACGGCACCGACAGTGCCGTACAGCAGGTTTTCGGCGATCTCAAAGCCGAGCCCTACGAGCGCACCGGTGATAAAGCCATGCCACGGGCGGTTAAGGAAACGGAAGGAGAAGATGATGAGTACCACGCCTAGGACTTTGGAAATTTCCTCCGGATAGGCGCCGCCTAGGGAGGCTTCCACCATGTCCCAACCGAGCTTGGAGGTCAGCGCCATAATCGGCCCACCTGAGAGCATGGTGAGCTCGAAAGAAGCGAATGCGCCCCAGCTCATCGCCGATAACACCCACCACAGCACCTGGCTGCGGCGCAAGCCCGGCGCGGTGCGAGCAGAGGGCCACAGCGGGGTACGACGGAGCAGGGAAATTATCACTACCGCATAGAGCACAGCGCAGGGAATACCCACGACGAAGCCTTGCGGGGAGAGCACAGCGGTACCGCCAATCAACACCAAGCCGATGGGCGCACAGATGGCAATCATCACGATCATCGTGATGCGGAAAATCGAGCTCATGCCACATCCTTTTCTCGGTTCGGAGCCTGCACCGTCTCCTCGGCCGGAGCTTTATCTACACGGGGTGCGGACGGGGCAGCCTCTCCGTCCAGCTGGCGTTGTAACTGCTCAGGATGCACCCGTGGGGCAAGCGGAAACTCGCCTTCGAGAAGGTTCTTGCCGTATGCGACCGTGCCTCTCTCGACCAGTGCCACTGGCTCCTCGCCGGTGAGCGAGGCAAACACAGCGGCCCCAATGTCTGGAGCATTCTCACCAGAGACGAGCGCCACCATCGTTGTCCCTTCGTGCTCACCAACGCCGACGGCAGAGAACGCCACATAGCCGCTATCGCTCGCGATCACATAGGCGTCGCTGACATGCTCGCTGTCCACGTTGAGAGTAAACACCGCCTCATCCGTGGGCAGTCCGGTCACGCGAATGGCTCGCACCATGCGCTGCAGGGCCAGCACTGGGTCATCAGTGCTATCAATGACAGTGGAGGTGATCCGCGCGCCGGGACAATCGAAGGCGGTCACCAGCGGATCGGTTCCATCATGTGGACAGGAAAGCTGCAGCTGCTGCTGTGCTGGGTCCAGATAGACGGGTATCTCCCAAGTGTTATTTGCGCCGGTGAGCACCACCGGCTTTGCGCCTACGCTGAGGCGCTCAGGGATTGCGGCATTGATAGCCAGCGGCAACGCCAGCACAACACTGCCCGCAACCATCAATGACCACCAGCTTTTCATACCGGCGGACGGTTTCAAGGAATTGCGCATAGCCACTAGTGTAAGTGGGAAGCAGGGTGAGTCCTAGCTACGCTGGTACTCATGAGACTTTATGATTTGTTTGATCTTGTCAACGGGGAGTGGATCGATTCCACCACCATCCCAGCCGACCGCGGCATCTACGGCGCCTTCCATGCACTGCGCGATCGCGCCGAGGATGATGTCCGCGCCCTCATCGAGGGCGGCTCCTCGCGCGCCAGTGCCCTCTACTCCTCCTTCATGGACACCGAGGGTATTAACCAAGCCGGTGTTGCGCCCATCGCTCCGCTTATCGACGCCATCTCCCAGGCCATCCAGCCCGCCACCACTGACTCCGACGCCGGGGTGGATAAGACCCGCTTCGCCCGTGCTGCTGGCGCGCTCTACCGCGAGGGTGTGCCCTCGTTGTTGGGCTGCTACATGGCCAAGGATGCTGGCAGCGAAAACGTGGTCGCCTGGGCGGACCAGTCCGGTCTGGGTCTGCCGAACGAAGCCTATTATCGCGAAAAGGCTCACGCCTCGGTGCTTCAGGCCTATGAGCAGCATGTGGCCACCATGCTCGAGCTCGCCGGTGTTGCGGAGGGAGATGCGGCCGCGGATGCCGCGGGGCGCATCGTAGCCTTCGAGATCCGGATCGCCTCCGGCCACCGCGATGTGGTGGCCTCGCGCGATGCGCAAAAGAGCTATAACCCGATCGCAGTCTCCGAGCTGCCCGAGTTTAGCCGCGAGTTCCTGCTGGCCAGCGGGCTTGCACCCGACACCACCGTCATTGTGCGCAACAAGGACTTCCCCGAGTTCATCGATACCCTGCTCGCGGAGGTCGCGCCTGAGGATCTGCGCCTATGGGCCTGCCGCAGCATCATCTCCTCCTTCGCCTCCATGCTGCCCACCGAGCTGGAGCTGGAGAATTTCCGCTTCTACAACGGTGTGCTGCAGGGCTCGACCGAACAGCTGCCCCGATGGCGTCGCGCTGTGTCCTTCGCCGACTCGGCGGTCTCCGAGGAGATCGGCCAGCTCTTCGTGGAGGAGCACTTCCCGCCGGAGTACAAGGCAGAGATGGAGCGCCTCGTGGACTATCTGCTGGGCGCCTATCGCGAGCGCATCAGCCAGCTGGAGTGGATGACGCCCGCCACCCGCGAGCGCGCCCTCGAGAAGCTGGGCACCTTCAAGGCCAAGATCGGCTACCCCGATACCTGGCGCTCCTACGACTTCGAGGTCTCGGCCGCTGGCGCCGATGTGGTAGCTAATGCCCGTGCCGCCTCCGCCTTCGAGCACGACTACCAGGTGACCAAGGTGGGCAAGCCGTCCGACCGCGAGGAATGGTTCTGCCCGCCGCAGATGGTCAACGCTTTCTATTATCCGATGCAAAATGACATCACTTTCCCGGCCGCGATCCTGCGCCCGCCCTTCTACTCCCCGGAGGCGGATGCCGCCACCAACTTCGGCGCTATCGGTGCCGTGATCGGCCACGAGATTGGCCATGGCTTCGATGATCAAGGCTCCCGCTACGACGGCCAGGGCAGCCTCAACGATTGGTGGAGCGCCGAGGATCGCGCCGCCTTCGAGAAATTGACCGCCACCTTAGTGCAGCAATTCGACGGCCAAGTGCCCTCCGTCTTGGCCGAGTCCGAGGAAGACAGCGCCGGGGTTAATGGCGAGTTCACCCTCGGCGAGAATATTGGCGATCTCGGCGGCCTCGGCATCGCCGTGGTGGCCTATCGCCGCTGGCTCGATGATCAGGGCTTGAGCTTCGACACCGATGAGAAGCTGCGCGTGGACACCGAGGGCGCCCGCCCCGAACTGGATGTGGAACTCACCGGCCTGCAGCGGCTCTTCGTCTCCTGGGCCCGGGTGTGGCGCACCAAGATCCGCCCGGAGCTACAAAAGACCTACCTAGCTGTGGACCCGCACTCCCCCGCCGAATTCCGCTGCAACCTCATCGCCGGCAACGTGGCCGAGCTCTATGAGGCCTTCGAGGTCGATGAGAGCTCCCCGATGTATATCCGCCCCGAGGACCGAGTGAGCATCTGGTAACACCCGGCAGCCGCACAGGACATCTCCTTGGCTAGACTCTAGGCACCATGCGCGATTGCTAGTGAAGGGGATGTTCTCGTGTCCGATAGCTCCACCACCGCCGCCGAATCCGCGGAGATGATGCCCGCCGCCGAGCAGCTCGAACAGCTGCTCTGGTACTTCTCGGAGCACTATCCTGCACCGGATTTCACCCCGCCGTGGCAGGGCGGGCGCACCGAACCAGCCGATGCCGAACGCTGGGTCTCCCACATCGTGGACCGCACCACCCATGCCGCGATTCTGCAGCTGGGCACAGCGGTGGATCATCGCATGCCGCAGGTGGCCTGGACCGACCAGGTGGAGCTCGCCCCACTGGGCAGCCACACCCTCATCACCGTCGATGATCCCAGCTCCACGGCGATCCTCAGCGTCCATGGCGGCAGTGGCTTTTTCGGCGGCGGCGCCTTCCGCGATGTCTACTGGCAGCCGCTGGTGGCCGCGCTGGCCCAACGCAGCGGCGCGCGGGTGATAGACGTGCACTATCCCCTGCACCCGGCAGAGCCTGCAGCCGCCCAGGCCGCAGTGCGTGACGCCCTCAGCGCCGCCCGGCAGCTGCAGGGGGTGGATCGGGTCATCGGCTTCGGCGATGGCTATGGCGCCGCCCTCCTCGGCGCTCTCGCCCTCGAGCTCGACGGGCTCATCCTGCGCAACCCGCAGCTCGGCGGCGGCGCAGAGACGGTCGAACTGCCCGACGCTGAGACCTGGCCGAGCACCCTCATCCAGCAGTTCAGCCATTCCAGCTGGGCCGATGAGAACGCGCTCTCCGAGCTCAGCGAAGCGCAGACGGTGCATTACTACGCAGCAGACTATCTCGCCACCCCGCAGCAGGCCCGCCAGCTCATCGAGGACGCCGCGGACTTCTGCCGCTAGGGGGATAGCGGCGAGGTGGCGTCGACAAGCGCTAGTTCTGGATGTCCTTACGCAGCTGCTCCACATCAATATCGTGCAGCGGCGCGGCCTCGTCGAGGAATTCCTCCTCTTGGGGCTCTTCAACCTCCACCAGGGTGACCACCGCGCCGGTGGAATCCGCCACTAGGGCCAGCGCCCCGAAATCGGAGTTCATGGGCGGGCGAATCACCTCGCCGCCGAGATCCTCCACCATCTGCACCGCGAGGCGCAGATCCTCCACACCAAGGAAGGACTGCCAAAAGCTCGGCACCTGGGGCGGGAACTGGCCGGCAGCATCATAGATTCCAGCGAAGGCCGCGCCCTCAGCCAAGGCCATGGTGTAGCCCTGGCCGGCATCGTTCTCCACGGTGTGCAGAGTCCACTCGAAGAGCTCGGCATAAAACTTCAGCGTGTCCTCGTGATTCGTCACGGTGGTCAGCTCATGCCACACACTCGTGCCCGGCTCGCCCGCGGCTACGAAACGCTCCTCGCCGTCTGGCTGGATCACACCGAATAACGCGCCGGAGCTATCGGCGATCACCACCATCTGGCCCTGGCTGGTGGGCAGCGGCTCGGTGAGGCAGCGCCCCCCGAGCTCCGGAACGCGCTCAACCACATGGTTAATGTCCGAGGTGAGGAAATACGTCACCCAACTATCGGGCTGCTGCGAATCCTCCGGCTTGGCCACCAAGCCTGCCACTGGCATCCCGTTTTTCGTGGCGAGCAGATAGCCCGAGGAGAGCTCGGTGTAGTCCCAGCCGCACACCTTGGAGTAGAAATAGCGCGCCTTGCGCAGCTCCGAGGTGGACAGATCGATCCAATAGGGCATCCCGTCCTGGCTCATGAATGCTGGCATGGCTTAGAGATTCCTCCACTTCTCAGGGTCGAAGTCATCATTCGCGGTGGCCTCATCAAAGAAGTCATCCTCGTCATCAGAGGTAGACACCCGTGCCTGCAGTCCTCCGACGCGCACCAGATCACCGGCGTGCAGAATTTTGCCGCGGCGAGTTTCTTGCTCATCGTTGACATACACCTCGCCCTCGGCGATAGCGGTCTTGGCCGCGCCGCCGGTCTCGACGAGGTTGGCGAGCTTCACGAACTGCCCGAGCTTAATGGTCTCGGTTTTAATCGCTACATCAATTACATGTGAATTGTTCATCGTGTCCTCAGTGTAGTCAGCGCCTTAGACACTGTGGCGCACCGCGCTCCGCTGCAGGCGCAGCCGCACCTAGCTGAGCAGCGCCGCCGCCCCCGTGAGGCACATATAGCAACCGAAACCGGCAAAGACGGTGCCGCTGAGAGTATCGATGGCCGCAGCATAGCGGCGCAGCGTGGCGCTGACCGTGCTGACCGCCAGCGCCACCCCAGGAAACCACAACAGCTGGATTATCTCGAGACACAGCACAATGAGTACTTGTTCCCCCAGTGAGCTGTCTGCCGAGATGAACTGGGCAAATACGGCCCCGAAAAACAGGATGGCCTTGGGATTGGAGAGGTTGGTGGCCACCCCAAGCCGCAGCTGTGCCGCCGTGCTGCGGGGCAGGGTGTCAGCCGGTGTTGTTTCCTTCGCGCCCGCAGCACCCCGCGCATGGGGACGCCGCCGCCCAGGCCAATAGGGGCCGAGCGCCGCAGAGAGGGCCCGTATGCCGAGATAGAGCAGGTAGCCGCCGCCGATGAGTTTCAGCAGATTCAATAGCCCTGGGTGGGTGGTGACCAGTGCCGAGAGGCCTGCGAGCGAGGCGAGAATCCACACCGTATTTCCCAGACAGATACCTAGGGCCACGAGCACCCCGGCGCGCCGCTGCCGGGAGGCGATGCGCAGAATTTGAAAGACATCCGGCCCTGGGGATGCGAGGGCCACTATCCACACCGCGCAGAGGCTAGCGAGAGAGCTGAACACGAGGGCCTTTCTTCCGGAAGCGAGGAGGCGGTGGCGAGACAGTGCTGGGCAGCGGTACTGGGCAGCGGTGAACACGCTGCGTACAGGCTGGCCGCTAGATCTGATCCCGAGGCCGCAGCGTGATCTGATCGACGTTCATATGCGCGGGCAGGGCGGCGATCCAGCGCACCGTTTCTGCAATGTCCTCGGCCGAGAGGTTGAGCTTATCGGCATAGACCTTCTCGGCTTGGCTCTGATCGCCGCGGAAACGGTTGAGAGAAAAGTCTGTCTCTACTCGGCCCGGGCATACCTCCACCACGCGAATGGGTTCCTCGCGGGTTTCGATGCGCAGCGCCCGAGTAAGCGCGGCCACCCCGAACTTCGCGGCGTTATAGCCACCGCCGCCGGCGTAGGCGGTGTGTCCGGCGACCGAACTCATGTTGATGATCTGCCCGGCACCCTCGGGGGCCTGGCGTAGCAGCGGCAACAAGGCCTGGGTGAGACGCACCGTGCCGAGCACATTGACCTCATACATCCACTGCCATTCCTCGATACGACCCTCTTCTACTGAGTCCAGACCTTTGGCGCCGCCGGCGTTATTCACCAGCAGATCGCAGCGGGAAATCTGGGAGCAGAAATTCTCCACGGATGCTTCATCGGTGACATCCAGCGGCAGGGCGATACCGCCGATCTCTTTCGCGAGTTCCTCGAGTGGTTGCTGCCGTCGCGCCCCGAGGATCACGGTCCAGCCATCGGCGGCGAGGGCGCGGGCGCAGGCCGCGCCGATACCGGCGGAGGCTCCCGTCACCACGGCGGTGCGGCCCTGCGTGTTCAGGTGCGGATAGTGCTCATGCGCTGTGTTTTCGGCCATAGCGGCCATTATGGCAAAACTCGCCACCGTGGGGACACTATCCACCCGCTGAGACGGGATCTGGCTGGGCGGCTCAGCGCTGCTGTGTGCGGGAATCCGCTGGCGTTGCAGCGTGCTGGGGTAGCCATCTGCCCACGGCCTCCTCGACGGCTGTGCGCGCCGCGTCGGAGACGAACATGTGATCCGTGCACTTTGGCACCACCACGAGCTCGCTGTCCGGCAGCAGCTCGTGCAGTCGCCGACCATGCTCGATTCCTACCACTGGGTCCTCATCGGGGTGCACAATCAACACCGGCACCTGGCAGTCACTGAATTCGGTGGCCGCGGTGGCAGCGACATCCTGCACAAAGGTTTCATCCACCAACCCGGGGTCCAGATCGGGCACATCTGCGGCCGCGGCCTCCACGTGGTGGGCGGTGGCTGGGGCGGACAACGCCACCACACCCTGCAGGTACTCCCCCAGCCCCGTGCTCCGGCTACGCGCTGCGGCGCTGAGCACCGCCAGCCCGCCGAGCGAATGCCCGAGGAGGATCACCCGGGAAAACCGCAGCAGCTCCCCCGCGCTGCTTCCGGCTGCATCTGCGGCTGCGTCGCCAAGCATGACCCGAGAGACGCCCTCGAGTTCCTCGATATAGGTGGAGTAGAGATGCCGGGAGAAGTCCATGCGCACAGAGCCGTAGCCGTGACCGGCGAGGAAGCGGGCTAGTTTGACCAGGATTTTGGTTTCTTTGCTGCAGCCGAAGCAATGTGCCATCACCACGAGAGTCTCGCTGGGCTGGGCGGGCAGCGTGAGCACCCCAGTGACGCCGTTGATCGTGAGCTGTTTCTTCTTCAGCATCGAGATTCTCCCTCCACTCGTGTTTCCACTAGCCCACTAGCCTGCATGAGCGCATAGCAGGTGGTGGGCCCTACAAAACGATACCCAAGGCTTTTGAGTTCGCGGGCTAATTCTGCAGCCTCGGGGCTGGTGGTGGGGATGTGATCCACATGAGCAAAACGGCTGCCGAGGGGCTGCTGGTAGCGAGCAAGCAGCTCCGGCAAGGGCGCACTCTCGCGGGTGCGCAGCAGCACCTGCGCATTGCTGATCGCCGCGGTGATCTTGGCGCGGTTGCGGATAATCGCTGGATTCTCCAGCAGGCGCTGTATGTCTGCCTCGTCGAAGGCTGCGACTTTCTCGGGGTCGAAATGAGCAAAGGCCTGCCGGAAAGCGGGGCGTTTCTGCAGGATCGTTCGCCAGGATAAGCCCGCTTGGAAGCCCTCGAGCACGAGGCGTTCATATATCCCGCGCTCATCGCGCACCGGATGCGCCCATTCGTTGTCATAGTAATCGCGCAACTGGGCGCTCTGGTTGCCCCAAGGAATACGCCAGCGCCCATCCTCACCTTGGGTGAGACCGCGCTGCTCGGGGCTGTACTGCTCGGGGCTGAATACTGCTGTGTGGTCTGCGGTGGTGTTCATGCCCTGCACTTTAGGAAAAGCCTCGGACACTTGCCCCACCCCCTACTGCCAGTGGCACCGACTCCCACCGCTCTGATCTGCGGCGATAGCTCCGCGCCGGCGCGGTAATGCCCTCACCCCCGCAGGCGCTCGCCCAGCCGCGGCGGCGCGGCTCACCCATGCGATGCCACCCATCCTCGCCTCCTAGAATGGGGCATTATGAGCTTTGATGTCGGTACCTATTCCAGCTTCGAGCAGATGGCGAAGGGGGAATGGCATCTACCCATCGACAATGCCACCCTCAACGCGGTGCACCGCCGCTCCCAGAATCTGATGCGTGATTTCAATGAGGAGCGCCACCCCGAGCGGGCCCGCGCCATCGCCGAGGAGTGGCTGGGCGCTGTCGGCGGCGGTTCCACAGTGGTGGCACCGGCCTTTATCGAATACGGGCGCAATACCTTCATCGGCCCCGAGGTATTTATTAACGCCAAGGTCACTATTTTAGATTCCGCGCCCGTGACCATTGAGAAGGGTACACTGATCGGCCCCGATGTCCGGCTGATCACTGTGAATCATCCGGTCTATGACGTGGAGATGCGCCGCCATGGCTGGGAAAAGGCCGCCCCGATCACCATCGAGGAGGATGCATGGATCGGCGCTGGAGTAACGGTTCTGCCTGGGGTGCGGATCGGGGCCCGCTCGGTGATCGGGGCTGGGGCGATCGTCACCACCGATATTCCTGCCGATTCCTTAGCGCTGGGGGTGCCGGCGCGGGTGGTCGATACGCTCGAGGATAGCCAGGAGAAGTGGGAGCGCGACGAGCTTCCGGATGGGGTGCCGGTGCGCGCCATGGATTATCGACGCACCATCACCAAGCGCTAGGCCAGAGCAGCTAGGGGCGAGCCGCTAGGAGAATATCGGGCTGATCACAATAGATATCTAGCCGTGTGACCTCGTGAAATCCCAGCGATATGTCCTCGACAACAACAGGATGTGTGCACGTTATCTGCACATTCATCTGCCCGAGCACGCCATTGCTCACCATGAGGTGCACAACCACAACCTCCACGATTCCCAGTAGCAGCACCCCTAACATCCCACGCTCACCCCGACACTACGGCTAGCCTCTGCACCATGACCTTTCCCTGTGATCTCGGAGCGATTGGCGCTGGGCTGCCCGTGGCCCGCGATATCGCGCTCTTTCAGCAGCGTCTGGCCCAGGGCGGTGCCACTGTGGTGCACGCTCCGCCCGGTACGGGTAAAACCACCTTGATCCCGCCGGCGGTCGCCAATCTGCTGCATGAGCAGTCACATTCCGGGAAGGTACTGGTAACAGCGCCGCGGCGAGTGGCGGTGATCGCCGCCGCCCAGCGCCTGCGCCAGCTGCATCACGGCCCCCGTACAGATATCGGTTTCGCGGTGCGCGGCCAGAGCGAAGCGGGTCGGCTCATCGAGTTTGTGACCCCGGGCGTGCTGGTACGCATGCTGCTCAGCGACCCCGAACTCTCCGGTATCGACGCCGTCATCCTCGACGAGGTACACGAACGCAATCTCGACACCGACCTTGCCCTCGGCATGCTCGCCGAGCTGCGCCTATTGCGCGAAGACCTGCAGCTTGTGGCGATGTCCGCCACCGTGGATGCCCACGCCTTCGCCACGCTTATCGACGCCACCCTGCACCAGGTAGACGCCGCCCTCCATCCGGTAGACATCCGCTATCAACCCGGCCCGGCGCGCCTCGACGAGCGGGGTGTGACCCGCGAGTTTTTATCGTGGACAGCGCGGGTGGCCGATGAGGCGCTAGCCGAGTCCACTGGCTCGGTGCTGGTTTTTTTACCGGGGCGTCGCGAAATAGAGCGCGTGGCCGAGCAGCTGCACGGCCGCCACGCGGTGCTGCATGGCGGCTTGAGTGCGCAAGAACAAGGCACGGTTGTGCGCGGCACTGACCAGCCGCGGATCGTGTTGTCCACCGCCATTGCAGAATCCTCCATTACCGTGCCTGGGGTGCATACCGTGGTGGATGCCGGCCTGGCCCGCGTCCCGCGCCGCGATAATCTGCGCGCCATGACTGGGCTGATCACCATTAGTGCGGCGCGCGCGGCGATGGATCAGCGCGCCGGCCGCGCCGGACGACTCGGACCCGGCACCGCGATTCGGCTGTGTGAGCAGCGTAGTTATGCTGCTGCGCCCGCCTATGCTGCCCCAGAGATCGCCACCTCGGATCTCACGCAGGCGGCACTCACCCTGGCCAGCTGGGGCAGCCCGCGGGGTGAGGGCTTTCCGCTTCTGGACGCTCCCCCGCCGGCCGCGCTGGCCGCTGCGGAGGAGGTACTGCGCGGGATAGGTGCCGTCGATAAGCATGGGGCGATCACTGAGCATGGACGCAGGATCTCCACCATCCCCGCGGACCCGCGCTGTGCCCACGCGCTGCTACAGGCAGGCCCCGCTGCCGCGCCGGTGCTAGCCGAGCTCACCGTGGGCAGCGCCACGGACCTCAGCGCCCCGAGTAGCTCGCCCCAGGTGGCGCGGGAGACCCGCCGTTTCACCCGGATCGCTCTTTCCGCCTCCTCTGAGCAGCCTGCGCATCTGCGGCAACTATCTGCCGGCGGGGTGATCGCGCTGGCCTTGCCGCACATGGTGGCTCGGCTCGTGGATGCCGATCAGCACGTCTATCTCACCACCGCGGGAACGCGGGCGCGGCTGCTCGATACCCAGCTGCGTGGCTCCGAGTGGCTGGCTGTAGCGGAGATGAGCCGCGGCACCAACCAGCAGGCGCTGCCTATTATTCGTCGCGCCGCTGCAGTGAGTGAGGAGCAGATCCTTCAGCTCTATCCGCCCACGAGCAGCACCGCGGTGCGGGTGCGCCAGGGCAAGCTGAGTGCCCGCACGATTCGGAGTATCGCAGCGATTGAGCTGGCGTCCACCCCCACCGCGGTGCCCGTGGTGCAGGTGGAGGAGGCGGTAGCGCGCGCCTTCGAGCGTGATGGCCTGCGCGATATACGCTTCAGCGCCGCCGCCCAGCAGCTGCGCCAGCGCATGGCCTTCTATCACGCCCACGACCCGCAGTGGCCAGATGTGAGCGATGCGGGTCTCATCGCCGCCGCTCCCATCTGGTTGAGCATGCACTATCCGCGACTCGCCGAGGGCATGCCGCTGGCGGAGATCGATATGCACCAGGCGCTGCGCTCTCTATTGCCGTGGCCGGCGGCTCAGGACTTCGACAAGGATGTGCCCGCCAGTATCACCGTGCCCTCGGGGCGATCGATCCCCGTGGACTACAGCGATAAGCAACCCAGCGTGCAGGTCAAACTCCAAGAGTGCTTTGGGCTCGAGGACAGCCCCGAGGTACTCGGCACGCGCATCCGTTTCGAGCTGCTCTCCCCTGCCGGCCGGCCAGTGGCGATCACCGATAATCTCACCCGCTTCTGGGACGGCGCCTATGCAGACGTGCGCGCCGACATGCGCGGGCGCTACCCCAAGCATCCCTGGCCGGAGGATCCCCGAACCGCACCAGCCACCCGAAAAACCACAGCCCAGCTGCTCCGTTAACACAGGGCACCGGATGCGCAGCGGTGTTACTCGCCGAGAACGTCGACCACCGCGTGACCGCGCAGGTAGGAGCGCATGAAGGGCAGCGCGAAGTCCACCAGCCCGTGGCCCACAACGGTGATCATCTCTGCGGCAATAAGCCGCCGCCGATAGGTGCCCACATACTGCGCATCCACTCCCATTCGTGTGGCAATGTCCTTGGTTCTCGACGGGCCATCATCCGTAGCCATCGCCGCGAGGAAGGTGCGATCGACCGGTGAGAGATCCCGCAGTGATGCCTCGTGCACCAGCTGGCCTAGCTTACGCTTGGCCTTTGCCGCACCTTCCTCAACCGAGGCGGCCGTAATGACCTCGCCCTCACGTCGACGGAAACTTTCGTGCCCCACCAGCTGAATCATGAAGGGATACCCGGCGCATGCCTGCACCGCCTTTTCCAATGCATCCGTCCTGAAGCAGCAACCGCTTCCTTCAACCGGCTCCTTAAGGGCTCGCCGCACCTCCTCATCGGGAATAAGTCCAAGGTCCACTCGGTTTGCACGGCGTAGAAATGTCACAGGGTTGTCTCCGCTGTCAGCTGCTAGCAGTGGATTCACAGCCTGCGGTATGCCTGCCATGGCCACGGCAATCTGCCGGTTTTCGCGCACGAGATGTTGAATTGCTGCGCCAAACTCAATGATCTCGTCCTTGCGGTTGTGGTGAAGCTCGTCCACCGTAATTAATAGTCCAACCGGCTCTTGATTCATAGCTAGATCAATGTCTGCTTGGATCTCAAGGTATCGAGTAAGCACATCTCGGAAGGTCGGTTGAGGGGAATAATGCGTGGGAGTTGATAGCTGCACTCCCCCCAGAGGAGCGATACTCAGCCCAGTGATTCTCCTTTTGCCCTGCTCGTACTGATCTGTTGTTAATCGATATATCGTGTCAGTAAGCCGCTGCATGAACCCGCGTGTGGCTGTCTCGGAAATCACGTGCCACGACTGCGCACGCGCTTCATCCTCGTAGGCGTTCAAGAGGACCGTCTTACCAACACCTCGAAGTCCGGTGACCACAGTGACCCGCTCATGCGCCCCAGGTCCTTCTTCGAGTGCATAACGAAAGTCCTTCAGCTCCGAAGCGCGGCCCGCGAGATACGGCGGTGTAGATCCGAGCGTGGCGCGAAATGGGTTGGCTGTGCGTTCCATGGTATCCCGTTTACTATCTCTTACTATCTTTACTATTTTTACTATCTTTAGTATCTCACACCTATCTACTGACACAACCCCCAATTGCGCCGAGCACCATATATCGACACCCACCATGCCGCGGCGCAACGTGTCCTCTGGCGCCACCAAGAACTACAGACACAGCCCCTCGCCACCGAGAAGGTGCCCTCTGTGTGTGATGCAAGCCGGAAAGCGAGGGCCTGTCAGAAAACACCGACCATAAGAGACGCTCCTGCACCACCCACTGGGAGTAGATGCAGTATCGAACATGTTTTACTATCTCTTACTATTTTTACTATCTTTACTATGTCGCGTCCCGTCTCCAGCGCCGCCTGCGAGCACCGCGCCCGAGACGCGGCTGCTACTTCACGAGCCGGGCAATGGCCCGCGACACCTCCGCGATCTTGTCCTCGGCTTCCTGGCCGCCCTGAGCTGCTGCCGTGACCACACAGTGCGAGAGGTGATCGTCGAGAAGCTTCAGCGCCACATTGTCGAGGGCGGCGCGAGCTGCCTGGATTTGGGTGAGCACATCAATGCAATACTCGTCCTCATCCACCATGCGGTGAATGCCACGAATTTGTCCTTCGATGCGTTTGAGGCGCGCGAGGTAGCGTTGCTTGTCGCTGTCGTATCCGTGGCTCATAGGATTGATTCTAAAGCGGTGAGAAGAAAGGGGTGAGGCCAGTGCGCACCCAGTGGGCACGATGGGCCATTGTGGTCCCGCTGTCTGTGGTGCTGGGCGTAGCGTTGAGCGCGCTGGATGTGCCTGCCGCATGGATTCTCGCCGCCATTATCGCCGCGGCCGGCTCGGCTATCCTCCACGGCGAGGAACTCACCGTGGATCCTCGCCTGATCACCGTGGCCAAGTCCTTCATCGCGATCATCGCCTCCTTGCCCTTAGTGCGCACCCCCGCCGGTGAGCTGCTGCGCTATGTGGCACCCGGGCTGCTCTCTGCGGGTTTTACCGTGGTGCTCGCCTTCGGTGGCGGCTGGCTCTTGTGGCGCGGCTCCCTGCGCCAAGCCCAGCGCGCCGGCGCCGATCCACGCGATCCCGCGCACGTGGTCTCCCCGGAAACCGGGGTGTTATCGCTCTTTGCTGGCGGCGCCTCCGTCATGCCGCTGCTGGCCAAGGACCTCGGCGCGGACTTCCGCTATGTCACCCTCACCCAGTATCTCCGGCTCCTCAGCGTCTCCATCATCATGCCGCTGGTGGTGGCCTGGGCTCATCTCAGCGGCAGTAGCAGCCCCAGCGAGCACGAAGCGCAGCCCTTCACCTGGCTCAGCGCTCTCGCCATCCTCGTCATTGTCGTGTTCGGCGGGAAGTTGGGACGGCTTCTCCACCTGCCCGCGGCCAGCGTGCTCGGGCCCATGCTGCTCACCATCATCGTGGCGCTGCTGCTCGATCCCTGGCACTCCCTCGCCCTGCCCGAGGCCGCCCGCGATATCGCCTATGTCTCCATCGGCTGGATGGCCGGCGGCGGACTCTCGGTGGCGGCGCTGCGCTCCTTCTCCCACCAACTTCCCCTGACCCTAGGGTTGATTGCGGTGCTCATTGGCGGCTGCGCTGGGCTGGCCTGGGTGATTGCGCAGTGGATGGGCATGGACTACATCGACGCCTTCCTCGCCACCAATCCCGGCGGCCTCGAAACCGCCCTGGCCCTGGGCTCCGAAACCGGCGCCGTCGAGATCGTCGCCGCCATGCAGATCGTGCGCCTGATCACCGTGCTCTTCCTCGCCGGCTGGCTGCCCTGGGTGCTGCGCTGGCTGCAGCGGGTGCTCTAGGCAGAGGGCGGCGTCGATAAGCCTGCAGAGCTCGGGTATTCTGCTCCCCCACCCCCGCGTGATGTGACACACTAAGATGCACATACTCTTCAGCGATCACACTCTAGGGGTGAAGAAATGAACTCACTGTGGCTCATCCTCATCGGTTTAGCGATGATGGGCGGCGGCTACCTGCTGTACTCCCGCTACTTGGCATCGACGGTGTACCAACTCAAAAAGGAGTACGCCACCCCCGCGCATGAGCTCGAAGACGGCGTGGACTTCGTGCCCACCAATAAGTACGTGCTGTGGGGCCACCACTTCACCTCCGTCGCCGGTGCCGCGCCCATTGTGGGCCCGGCCGTGGCCGTGATCTGGGGCTGGCTGCCCGCCTTCTTGTGGGTGACCATCGGCACCGTATTCATCGCCGGCATGCACGACTTCGGCGTGCTGTGGGCCTCCGCGCGGCACAAAGGCCAATCCATTGGCACCTTATCCGGCAAGTACATTGGCAACCGCGGCCGCAACCTCTTCCTCGTGGTCATCTTCCTGTTGCTGCTCATGGTGGTTGCCGCCTTCGGTGTGGTGATCGCCGGGCTGCTGGTATCCACCCCGAGCGCCGTGATCCCCACCTGGGGCGCGCTGCTGGTGGCGCTGCTCATCGGCCAAGCCATCTACCGGCTGAAGTGGAACCTGCCGCTGGTATCGCTGGTCGGCATCGTGGCGCTCTACGGGCTGATCGTATTGGGCGACCGTGTTCCCGTGAGCTTGCCCGAATCCACCTTCGGGCTCGCCCCGGAGGCCGTGTGGATTCTGCTGCTGTTCATCTACGGCGGCATCGCCTCGCTGCTGCCGGTGTGGGTGCTGCTGCAGCCACGCGACTACATCAACGGCCTGCAGCTGTTCATCGGCCTCGGCATTCTCTACACCTCCGCGCTGCTCACCGCGCCCGCCGTGGTGGCCCCCATGGTCAATACCTCCCTGCCCGAGGGCACCCCGTCGATGGTGCCGCTGCTCTTTGTCACCATCGCCTGCGGCGCGATTTCCGGCTTCCACGGCACCGTGGCCTCCGGCACCAGCTCCAAGCAGATCGACAAAGAAACCGATGAGCGCTTCGTGGGCTACTTCGGCGCGGTCGGCGAGGGCCTGCTCGCCCTCGGCGCGATCGTGGCCACCACCGCAGGTTTTCAGAGCCTGGCGGACTGGAAGGAGATCTACACCGAGTTCAACGCCGGCGGCGTCGGCGCCTTCGTGCAGGGCGGCAGCTCCATCATCAACGAGGGTCTCGGCTTGCCCACCTCGCTGTCTGCCACCGTCCTCGCCACCATGGCGGTGCTCTTCGCCGCTACCACCATGGACTCCGGTATTCGTCTCCAGCGCTTCGTGGTCCAAGAAATCGGCGGCATCATCGGCGCCAAGGTCTCCGCTATCTGGGCCACCATCATCGCCGTCACCGTGGGCTTGGCGCTCACCTTCTCCACCGGCAGCAATGGCTCCGGCGGCGTGCTCATCTGGCCGCTATTCGGCACCACCAACCAGCTCATGGCGGCGCTGTCGATGTCTATCATCGCGGTGATCCTCTCCCGCCTCTCCCGCCCGATCTGGCCGGTGGTAATCCCGCTGCTCTTCGTGCTCGTGATGTCCGTGTGGGCGCTGGTGGTGCAGCTCAAGACCTTCATCGCCGACGCCAACTGGCTGCTCGCCACCCTCGATATCATCATCCTCGCCTGCGCCCTGTGGGTCTCCGTGGAAGCACTCTCCGCCGTGCGCCGCGCCCGCGAGCACAGCGAACCGGATGCGGCCTTCCCCGAGGACTACCCCGAGCTGGCCGCCCCCTCCACCCGGAGCTAGCGGGGCACCACCATGACGGCCTGGCCCGCACAGCTTCTCGACGTCTTCAAGAAGGTGAGCCGCGGCATGGAGGAGTTTTATGTCTCCCCCTACCGCGCCACCTTCGCCCAAGCCCAGCGGGAAGAAGATGACCTCTTCATGATGCTGGTGCTCTCCGAAGCCCTCGGCATTGATAATCCCGCGAGCTTCTACACCATCGAGCTGCTGCCCATCATCTACGAGGACTTTCACGCCTGGCATACCCGCATGGGCTTAGAGCACTCACCCGTGGAGCACATCCAATGCTGCTAAACACCCCCGTGATCTTCTTCGGCGGCAAAGGCGGGGTGGGCAAAACCACCCTCGCCACGGCCACCGCGCTCCGCCTGAGCGAGGCCGCCCCCACCCTGTTGGTCTCCACCGACCCGGCGCACAATATCGGGCACATTTTCGACGCCACCCTCAGCGACTCCCCGACCGCGCTGACGCCCACCCTGTCCGCGATGGAACTCGACCCGCGCGCCACCGCCGAGGCGCATATCGCCAAGGTGGAAGAGACCATGCGCACGATGATGCCGGAGCGCCTCCACGGCGAGGTGCGCAAACACCTCAACCTGGCGCGGACCTCGCCCGGCACCCACGAAGCGGCCCTGCTCGAGCGCATCGCCGATGTGGCGCTGCACCAGCGCGAGGACTTTGACCACATCGTCATCGACACCGCCCCCAGTGGGCACACCTCGCGGCTGCTCGCCTTGCCTGAACTGCTCGGAGCGTGGACCGAGGGGCTGCTGAAACGCCGCGGCCAATCGGAGAAATTCGGCGAGATCGTTCGCGGCTTCTCTGGGGAGAAAGAGCGCAGCCGCGACGCCGAGATCCGCGCTATCCTCACCCGCCGCAAGCACCTTTTCAGCAGTTTCCGTGAGCTCATCCAAGACCCAGAACTCACCTCCTTTGGGCTGGTGACCCTGCCCGAGAAGATGCCGGTGAGTGAATCCATCGAGCTCTACCACACCCTGCAGCACCTCGGGGTGCGGGTGGGCGGGGTGTATATCAACCGCTGCTCGCCCAGCGATCAAGGAGAGTTCTTGGCGCAGCGCGCCGCCCAGGAAGCTCCCTATATCGCCACCCTGGAGCAGGCCCTCGCCGCACCGCAGCAGCGTTTAGCATTGCTGCTCAACGCGGACCCCAGCGAGGTCGCCTCGCTTCTCTAGCATGGACACTATGGACAGCATGGACCACGACAGCATCGCCACCGCCGGGGATCTCGCCCTGCACTCCGAGCGCATCGAGGTATTCAGCGGCGCCGGAATGAGCGCCGACTCTGGCTTGGAGGTGTATCGCTCAGCCGAATCGGGGCTCTGGGATCATGTGGATCCGCAGGCCATGGCCTCCATCGATGCGTGGGCGCGCGACCCCGAACCCATGTGGGCCTGGTATCTCTGGCGGGCCCGCGTGGCCCAGAACGCCTATCCGCATGCCGGGCACCTCGCCATCGGCGAGTGGGAGCGGCTGCAGGATGTGCACGTCACCACCCAAAACATCGATGATCTGCACGAACGCGGCAATTTCCGCAAGCCCACTCACCTCCACGGCTCGCTCTTTGCGTTCCGCTGCTGCATGTGTGGCGCCCCTGCCCGCCGCCCTGAGCTGCCCGAGGAGCCCAGCCCGCGACTGACCCCGCCGACGTGCTCGCGGTGCGGCAACCTCATTCGCCCCGGTGTCGTCTGGTTCGGCGAGCCACTGCCCCAACGAGAATGGCAGCAGGCCGAAGAACGCATGGCCACCGCCGATCTGGTGGTGATCGTGGGCACCTCCGGCATCGTGCAGCCCGCCGCCTCCCTGCCCATTATCGCCAAGCAGATGGGGGCGAAACTGGTGGAAATCTCGCCCCAGACCACCGACCTGACCCCGCAGGTGGATGTCTTCATCCAAGCCACCGCCCAGGACGCACTTCCCGCCCTCGTGGCGCATGTGCGCGAAGGATTGCGCGCCGCCCGCGACTAACTGGGGCGCTGGGCTGGCGGAGGCGCAAGACTAGCGGGGGCGCAAGGCTCCTCGTTCGCCCTGACGACCTCGCGCCCCAGGCTTATGCCCACCAACCGTTCGGTCTGCCCCTGCCTCGAAGCCGTGGCGCACTCCTTACGCTGCGCACCAAAGCCCATGGTGTGGACGTGTCCTTTATTGCCTGTAGGTTGTGCGGACATGAACCGAGCGGTCCATTACAGCAAGCTCTCTAGTGTTAATTCCTAATTTTTAAGCGAGCATCTCATGTGGAAGGCTTCGTTCTCTTTCTCTGCTCCTCTGACATCTGATGCCACCCCCATGTGCGCAGTCCCGAAATTAGCTCAGTTGCGCCCCGAAAACGGGAATATTACACCCCTAGCCGCGCTCGGTAGAGGCGCACTATCACTGCGCCCAGAGAATCCTAAAGATGCAGCACACCACCACAAAATGAGAAGAACCTGAGAACTCTTTAAACGTAGATTGTCGTTTTCGTGCTCTGTCAAGGCTATGCATAGAATGACTCGCATGAAATCCCCCGCAACACATGCACCAGTCAAGGAAGACATCAGCGTCCTCTCGCCCTTGGCAGGTCAAACCTTTGTGTATACGGCGGATACCCCTCTAAGCCGCTGTCTATCCGTCCTCCAGCAGGGCACCCAGATGATCCGCCAAGACCTCATCGAGGCCGCCGAGCTCAGCCAACCAACAATCACTCGCGCAGTCACCACGCTGATTGAATCGCGCTTGGTGCGCGAGCGCCCCGATCTGATTGTTCCCCGTGGCCCGGGCCGTCCGCGCATCCCGATCGAGTTGTCTCCGTCGCCGTGGCTGCATGCCGCCATCGCCATTGATCCCACTGGCTTCCACATGGCGCTGTACGGCACTCGCGCTGATCTGGTGGTGGAGCACTCCACCACCATGGACCCTGCCACCACCAACCCCGCCGACTTCGTGGACGCCATGATCGCCGAACTTCGCACCCTGGTGGCCGAGCACGCCTTGCCGCTCGCCGCTATCGGCATCATGATCCCGGCCCGAGTAATGCGCGGAACCGTCACCAACGCCGAATGGTATTGGCGCGACGTGGACATCCTGCACCCCTTCACCGAGGCCTTCGCTGTGCCGGTGGATGTGGAGGATCTGGCCACGGGCACCGTGCTCGCGCAGTACCTCGACCGTGGCGCCTGTCTGGCACAGACCAAATCCCCACATCAGGTGGCGGTCCTCGCCGCCGGCGATACCGTCGGCGCGGCTTGGACCAGCACCCACGGGGTCTCTGGTGCCACGCGCCTGCCGATTCCCGATTCGGAGCTGCTGGGCTTCGGCGGCTGCGAATCGCCCACCGAGTCGGAGATTCACGTCTGCGACGCGCACGAGGCGCTATCGACCCGCGGCTTCCTCGCCGCAGCAGGCCGCCAAGGCATTAAGGCCGCCACGGTCAGCGGCATGGTGGATCTCACGAACTCTGATGATGAGCGCGCAGAATCCGCCCGCCGCCTGCTCGATGAGCGCGCCCGGCTCCTGGGCTCGATCGCCTCCACCATGGCCTCTGGTCTGGATGTCACCACGGTGATCGTCACCGGTTGCGCCTTCTCCCACGACCCCCGCGCCGTGGAGATCGTCCGCTCCACTCTTCGCGAGGCCGGCCACTCCCACGAGGTGGTGTACTGCGATAACTTGCAGGGCACCTACACGTCGGCAGCACGGGCGATCGCCGTGCGGCCGCTGTTTACCGATCCCACGCTGATCTCCGAGCGGCTCTTCCCGAAGCGACGCATCACCACCACCCGCCGTCGCCCGCGACGCCGCCGCCAGAGCAGCTAGCTTCCAGAGCAACTAGGCGCCAGCCACGGCGCCCCGTCCATCCATCAGTTCAGCCCCCTGCCGTGATGCGGTATCGCATCGCCTAACAGGGGGCTTCAAGCATGGTCGGCCTAGCTTAGCTCTCCAGTGGTTCCTCTTGGAGTTGGGCGGTTTCCACATAGCGGTCGGCGTGAGCGATGAAGTGCTCGCGGTCGCCGTCGTTAAGCTGCCGCCGCACCCGCGCAGGCACGCCAGCGACCAGCGAGGAGGCCGGAATATCTTGACCCTCCAGCACCACAGCTCCGGCGGCCACGAGGCTGCCCGTTCCCACACTGGAGCGCGATAAGAGCGTGGAGTGCATGCCGATCAAGCAGGCATCGGCCACGGTCGTGCCGTGCACCAGGCTCATATGCCCCACCGTCACGTCCGCGCCGAGGGTGCAGGGGGCGTCACGATCCACATGCAGCACCGAGTTGTCTTGGATATTGCTGCGCGCGCCCACACGAATAGCATTGATATCCGCGCGGAGCACGCAGCCATAGAACACGCTGGCGTGCTCGCCAATCACCACATCACCGATGAGGGTGGCATTGGGCGCCACCCAGGCGGTGGGATGGATCTGCGGGGTCTTATCGCCGATGGGGATGATGGTAGCCATGAGTTCATGCTAGCCAGAGCCCGCTATGAGCCCGCTGAGGCGTCCACGGTCTCCCACTCGGAACGGTGCTCAAGAAAGCCGCGCACGGCCTGCTGTGCGTCGCCTAGGGAGTGATTAGCGCCCCACCCGCACTGCACCTCGTTGGCGGCCGGCACCTCGGTGGCATCGAGGATGTCCTGCAAGGTCAGCTCGAGCAGCTGATAAAACTCCTCGGGCTCCACGCCGAGCATGAGGGCATAGAAGCCGGTCTGGCAGCCCATGGGGGAAAAATCGATGAGCTTATCGGTGTGATTGCGCATGTGCTCAGCGGTGAGATGCTCAATCGAGTGGATTGCCGGCATCTCCAAATGGCCCTTATTGGGCTGGCTAAAGCGCACATCATATTTGATCAGCACATCGCCGCCGGGCAGCTCCTTGCGATCAGCGATCCGCACATAGGGCGCGGCCACCTTGGTGTGGTCGAGGTTGAAGGATTCCACGTTCATACGATCAGTCATGCACACCAGCCTACCGTAGACCACCCTGTCTAGTGGCATAGGGCACACGCTTATCGACGCTCACCTGCCCCCGCATCTACACCGGCCACACCTCAGCGCGCCGGCCCTCTCTTTTTGTGTGCTGTCACCCGAGGCAGCCAGAAGAATAATCCTATTTCACTCGCCATTGATGTGCGTCAATAGGAAAAACAAAAAGGATTCGGTACCCGCATTCCCTCAAAACGAGTACCGAATCCCTTTAATTTCATCCGTGGGGCACCCACCCCAATGGACGATATAATCTCCGCCACAACATACGCTGACCTTGAAAAAGGCCTGCCCTGCTGGGCGAGTGACCGTCTACCTCAACGGCTAAAAAAGACTTTGCCAGCTCATTACGTCTCCGTCAATAGAGCAGGACTGAAAACGTTACACAGGGCCCCTTTTCGGGGGTATTGTCGGAGGTCTCACCCCTCTTATTTTGTTTTACTAATTGCTTAATCTCTTTCTTATTTGGGGGCTTTTAATGATGCATATAACCCCATTAATGGGTGTCAATTACGGGCGCCCCGCTCACGCACACCCCGCGTGCAGCCGCCCGGCGCCACTGGGGCAACAGGCGGCGATCGCCGCGCGCACCCAGAACCGCAGACGCCACAATTGAATGCTGTTTAAGATATTCGGTAGATCCATCGCGGATCGCTTCATCCATTCGCGCCCTAGAGCCCCGAACAAGCAGGAGAAACGTGTCTCAGCAACAGGTAGACGTAGCCATCATCGGTGCCGGAATCTCCGGCATCGCCACCGCCTACTATCTCTCCCAGATCCCTGGGTTGAGCTGGGTGATCCTCGATGCCAAGGAGGATCTCGGAGGCACGTGGCACACCTTCTCCTACCCCGGACTGCGCAGTGATTCCGATATCGATAGCTACTGCTTTTCCTTCGAGTCCTGGACTGGCAGCCGGCCTTTGGGTACCGGCGAGGAGATTCTGCACTATCTGCGACACACGGCCCAGCGCCACGGGCTCGCCTCCGGAATGCGCTTCGGCGCCCAGGTGCGCAAGGCGGCCTATGACAGCGCCACCCAGCGCTGGCAGCTGCGCTATGTGGATACCGCCACCGGCGAGGAACACCAGCTCAACGCCCAGTTCCTGCACGCCGCGGTGGGGTATTACGATCACGCCCACTCCCACCAACCCACTCTTCCCGGTGAGGAAAACTTCGCCGGCACCATCGTTGATCCCCAGTTCTGGCCAGAGGGCCTCGACCTCAGCGATGCCGCGGTGGCGATTGTCGGCTCCGGCGCGACAGCCGTCACACTCGCCCCGGAACTCGCCGCGAAGGCACGCCAAGTAACGATGATCCAGCGCACCGTGAATCACGCCGCCGTCATGCCTAACTCCACTCCCCTCCAGCCGCTGCGCTCGGTATTGCCGCAGCGGGGCGTGGATGCCCTCGATCGCTGGCGTGCGATCGGCACCCAAGCGCTCACCCTCAAGGCCTCCCAGTTCGCAGAGGATGCAGTCACGCGCACGCTCGCCTCACACCGCCGCGCCATCATTGGCGAAAAGCTCCACTCCCAGCACTTCGAGGCCTCCTATCCCCTGTGGACCCAGCGGGTATGCCGCGTGCCCGATGGCGATCTCTTCCACGCCATCGCCGCCGGCGATATCACCGTGGTCACCGACACCATCGATACCCTCAGCGCCCACCACATCCACACCAGCGATGGCACGGCCGTGGAGGCCGATGTGCTGATCAAGGCCACCGGCCTGCAGCTGCAGGCCCTAGGCGGTATCGAACTCTCCGTGGACGGTGTGCCGATTCATCCCGGCGAGAAAACCGCCTGGCGCGGCATGTGCCTAGATGGGGTCCCCAACTTCAGCTTCACCCTGGGCTATGTGAATGATTCCTTCACTCTCCGAGCCGAGCTGGTGGGCCGCTATCTGGCCCGCATGATCACCCATCTGCGTCAGCACGGCCTCGGCTCCTTCTGCCCCACGACCCCGCCGGCGGGGCCCCGCAGCCGCATCATTGACCTGCAGAGCAACTATGTGGAGCGCGGGATCGCCCAATTCCCCGCCGTCACCGACACCGCACCGTGGACTCTGCGCAATGACTATCTGCGGGAGGTGCGCGATTTCCGCCGCACTGATCCCACCACGGATATGGACTTTGCCCCCGCCATTGCCTCCCCGGGCGCTGCCGCCGCAGCCGATCCTGCCGCAACACCCGATGAGTCCACGGACCCAGCGCAGCAGCCACCGGCATCGGCGCTGCCCGCACCACAGATGCTGCACACCTCCCATGGTCCGCTGCGCTATCGCCACATCCCTGCCACAGCCGAGAGCCTGCCGGTGGTGTGTATCCACGGCATTGGCCGGGGCCTCGAGGACTTCGACACCCTCACCCGCGAGCTGCAGCGCATCCGCCCGCAGGACGTAAGCGCGCCGGACCTCGAGATCCTCAGCCTAGATATTCCCGGCTTCGGTGCCACCCCTGCCCTGCGCTCGGAGAACACCCTGCCGCTCATGGTGGAGACACTCTGGGAGGCAGTGGATGAGCTGCTCGGCAGCGCGCGGCCAGTGGTGCTCGTGGGCCATTCCTTGGGTGGGGCGCTGGTGCAGCGCATGCTCACCGACCGCCCGGCGCGCTGTGCTGGGCTGCTGCTGCTCGCACCCTCGGGCTTTTCCACGGAGATCACCCCAGTAGTCAAGGCCGCGGCCGTGCCGGTGCTGGGTCAGCGCCTCATGGCGATAGCGCATCCACGGGTGGTAGCCGCCGCAGATAATGTGGCCGTGCACGATCCAGCAAGCATCACCGAGGAGCAGCGGGCGCTGTCTCTGCGCTGGGCGCAGCATGAAGACCGAGCGGAGACCTTCGCCAATATTTCCCAGGCGCTGGTGGGTACTCCAGCGCCGCAGCGCATGGCAGTGGCGCGGCAGTGTGCCCGCATCTGCCGCACGCATGCTATCCCCGTGGGTGTCGTCTGGGGCAGTGAGGATGCGGTGCTCGGGATCGGGCAGCTGGATAACCTTCGCACGCTGCACGCCGATCCGCAGGTGACGGTACTGCCCGGTTGTGGACACATGGTGATGAATGAGCAACCGGCGGCCACTGCCGCCGCGCTGCGTGCCCTCACCCAGCAACTCGCTACCCCGTAGCACTTTTCTGGGCTGGCTGCGCTGCTAGCGGAAGGGCACCTCGCCGATAGTGCGGCGCAGCTTTCGGGTGCGGAGCCGGCTTTTATCCCGCGCGAGGGATTCCACGGCCCGCACCGCACACATCACGTGCGCCTCCTTCGAGGAGGAGTAGAAGGCCTGCGCCCCGCTGGGCAACTTGGGCACCGCATGCAGCGGCAGGTCCGAGACCGAGAGCAGCGTGCCATAGGGGATGCGATAGCGGTAGCCATTGGTGGCCAGCGCCGAGGATTCCATATCCACCGCCACCGCAGTGGAGCCGCGGAACATCTCCCACAGGGTGGTGGGGGTATGCCACTCCCAGTTGCGATCATCGGTGGAGAGCACCGTGCCGGTGCGCATCATGTTTTTGTCCTCGCCATAGATATCGCGCACCGCGCGTTCCAGCGCCCGCTGCACCTCGGGCACGGCGGGAATCGGCGTGGACAGCGGGATACGATCATCCAGAATATGGTCGCGACGCTCATAGGCATTGCCCAAAATGAGATCGCCGATGCGCATGCGCCCATCGAGCCCCGCGCAATGGCCGATCATCACCCACATCTCGGGGCGCAACACCGCCAAACAATCCGTGGCCGTTTTTGCGTTCGACGGCCCCACCCCGATATTGACCATCGTCAATCCATCGTCGTTGGGCGCAATGAGGTCATAGCGCGGCATCTGATAGTGGCTCTCTAAGGAGAGATCCTCGATGCTTATCGACGCCGCCTCCTCGCGAGATACCCGCGTGCCATCGGGTAGCCACAGCTCGGTATAACGCGACTCCTCCCGCGCCAGCTCATACAGGGCATAAGCCACGAACTCTCGGGTATGCATGGCGTAGTTACTGAAGAGAATAAAGTTTTGCACCCCTTCGATAGGGATGCCGGTGTAGTGCTCGATGCGCTTAATGGCGATATCGAAGCGCTGCGGAGAGAAGTGAAACAGGGGGCGCTCATCATTTCCCTGCTGGTGGAAGACATCCCACTTGGCGTCGATAATGCCATCATCCACAAAGTCCAAGCTGGGGCGCGGCAGCCGCACCCCAAGTTGGAGCGCCTGCTGCAGTTTCTCCGAACGATCCAGCCCATCGATATACTCCGGTGGAATCTGCTCGCGGGAATATCCCACGTGAATAGTGCAGGGATAATTACTGACCAAGCGTTCAATCATCTCGGTGAAGTAGCAACCCATCACCTGTGGACGAGACACACTCGCGCAGTAGCGGCCGGCTGCATCCACATAGCCAAAGGGCTGGGCGCGATCGATGGGGCGCCAGCTATGGACGTCGATCACCAACCGCGGGTAGCGCACATTCTCATACTCTGCCCACTGGGCTGAATCGATCACCCGCGCAGCGAGCCGCGTAGAGGCGTCATACAACTCACACAAGCGCTGCACTGCCTCCTCGGCGGAGGCACACACCCGATAGCCGCCAATTCCCTCTGCCTCTGACTCTGAAGGGGTGATGGTCTCGCCATCGGTGTTGGCCATATTGCGCGCTCCTTAACTTCAGACTCCTATAAGCTAGGGCCCACACTACCGTGTACACATATTTCTGCAGGACTTGCGGATTAGAGCTGCGATTCCCTGCGAATCGCGTGATGACCAGTAAGAAAGGGCAAGACGGTTTTCATGAAAATGCTTCCAACCGCACTGAGCGCGTGCCTCGGCGCCTCCCTCCTGCTTGGCGGGGCCACCATCCCCACAGCGCAGGCTGATGAGGGGCTCGAATGGGGCCCCTGCCCCACCGGCAGCGGTGCCGCAGAGCGAGCTGTGTGTGCCACGTTCTCCGTACCGAAGGACTACTCCGACCCGAGCTCCGGCAGCATTGAACTGACCATGAGCAAGCTGCCCGCCACAGGCGAGCGCAAAGGCGTGATCGCCGGTAACCCAGGCGGCCCCGGCGGCGATGCCCTCGGCATGTTCGCCGATACCACCCCCAAGGACGGCGTGAGCCAGAAGGTGCAGCTGCCCGACGATGTCCGCGCCGCCTATGACCTCATCGCTGTGGAGCCGCGCGGACTCAGCTACGGCACCCCGCTGACCTGTAGCAGCGAGAATATCCCGCCGATCGCACTGCCCGGCACCACCTTCCAGATGTGCGAGCAGACCCAACCCGGCTATACCCGCACCATCACTACCGATAACACCGCCCGGGACCTCGAACGCGCCCGCCTCGCCCTCGGCGAGGAGCAGCTTAACCTCTACGGCGTGTCCTACGGCGGGTCTTTGATGAGCACCTACGCCACCATGTACCCGGAGCGAGTCAATAAGTTCCTGCTGGACTCCAGCGTTGCCCCGCAGGATCGCTGGTTCGCCCTCGGCGCCAACCGCAAGGCCGTCCGCCAAGAAGCCATCTCCGCCTTCTTCAACTGGACCGCAGACCATGATGACACCTATCACCTGGGCACGACCTCCCGCGAGGTGTACCAGAACTTCAGCCGCGTGATCCGCGATAACCTCGGCGTGACCCCCGCCCTGAAACCCCGCGAGGCCGAGGCAGCGGATCTCGGTGCCAGCGGCTCGACGGCTCTCGACGCCCTGGCCTCCGCCGCCGCCGGCAACGAGCAGATAGAAGACGTGGCCCTGCTGCTGCTCAACCTGTATGACTGGACGCAATGGCGCGGCGAAACCTTCGCCGATGCCATCACCAACACTGGGGATATCAACGCCGCAATGAAGATCGCTCAATCGGTGGGGCCGATCAACCTCGCCATGTACTCCGAGCAGGCGTGGCCGCAGCTCGCCGAGGCACTCTCCCACTCCGCCGCACACACCCCCGCCGCACCGCTAGAGCTCGACCTCGGCGAAGCCACCGCACAGCCCACCCCAGAAGAGCAGGAGGCGATGCAGTTGCAGGCGATCACCATGCAAAACGTGGACCGCGCCATCGTCTGTAATGAGAACACCACGGCCCCCGACCCGAGCCTGATTGCACCCTTCTGGGAGACCGCCTTCACCGGCGGTGACTTCATCGACCTCAATGGTGATCTCCTGGGCAGCGGCCAGCACTGCCTCGGCTGGCCCGAGCCCGTGGCCCCCGCCCGCCCGCTCAACGGCGAGAAGCTAAAAACCGCGCCACTGAATCTGGGCTACTCCAAAGACTCCGCGGTAGGCCCGCACGGCGCGCCCAGCATGAAGGAAGCCATGGGCGGTGAGCTGATCACCCTCAGCGGCTATAGCCACGGCGTGCTCATCAACCACGCCGCCCACGTAGCTCCGGCGGTCTCAGCGTACTTCCGCTAAGCCGACGCGCTAGACCCGGCTACCCAGAATGCGCGCTGCATAGTGCGCCTGCGCGAAGTGCTGGATGGCGTCGTCGATAAGCGATACGATCCGCACCCCGCGGGTGACCGGCGGAGTGAAACTGGTATCAATCACCTCGTCGAAATCCGGCCCCGACAGCGCATAACACTGCACATCATCAAGACAGGCGTGCACATAACTCATCAGCCCGCGCACGTCCTCTGCCCGATGCACCTGGATGGCACAGGCTTCATCATCGCTATGTCCATAGCCCATACCATCGCCGAGCTCACCGAGACTCAGCTGCCGCCGCAGCTCTAGGGTGTGCCACAGCTGGGGCTGGCCGCTGAGCTCGGATAGCTGAATATCCAGCATCCGGCCGGTGTGCCACAACAGCCACGCCAGCGAGTTGGGGTGCCCGCCCGGCGAACGGGAGGCGGTGGCGGCATCGACCTCGCCGAGGGACTCGAGGCTCTCGTGGGCGCGGGTGATGAACTCGATCAGGATTTCGTCTCGTGTCATAACCCCACCGTATCGGCGGCGGGGACAGCATGGGGATTCGCGGGGTCGATTCGATATGAAGAAAGATCGCTTTTTATTCGTCACTTCTTTTCTCGCTCGCGAAGCTGATCTCGGCGAGAAACACGCGCACTAGACACCACGCACACCTCGCAGCCTGCAGCGCACACTTTTATCTCGGCATCCGCAGGCGGCGGCAGACCTTAGAGATAACTGAGCAGCGGGGCTAGACCGCACGAGATAGTGGGATTCATCCCCGCGGGCGCGGGGAAAACTACCGATAGGGAGTCATGGGATCCAGCATGACAGGCTCATCCCCGCGGGGCAGGGAAAACACTTACTGATCTAGGGAAATATTATCGCTTAGCTCGGTATCGCTACAACTTGTAGCGGTAGGATTCCACCTTGATCTGTTAGTGCGGCGTTGGCGTCGAGCAGCTCGGAGTGAACCGCCTGCCATGATGCTTCGTATCCGTCGAAAACTATCCCCACGGTTGTTCTTTCCTCCCGACCGGAGGAGATTCCGTGGTGCGCATCCACAACATCAGAGAGCCGCCGCGCCATAGAAGGTCGAAACACAAAAATAGTTACGTCGCTACCAAGAGCTGCAAAATGTATCTAGTCAGTGTGTAACTGGTGTACCTGCTGGGCTAGAGCTTCGCTCCCTTCGACAACCACCACACCCAACTTGGCAGACTCTAAATTCACTACGCTCCTCGACCGAGAGCACTCTCTTTCAGTTCGCAAGGCTGAAAGCCGCCACTACTACTCATCTCGAAGTGCGATGCAGCGCCTACGGAGGAGCTCGGAATGCTCGTAAATGTCATCCACCCCGCCAAGATCAAACGAATGCCTATTACGAAGCTCATCAAAGATCATAATACGAGGAATGCGGCGATCAAAGTACAAGCGCGCGATCGGTTTCCTATTGTTATCTTGATAAAGGATGGCACAGTATGTCTTCGCATCACGCAGATTAATGTCCGATACTGGCACCTCACTGCAGCAGATAGCCCGGATGATCCCGAAAGCCTGCAGCTCTTCTTCGGTCGTAACAATGTCGGGATCTTCAACATCGGTTGGATCCTCACTAACGGTGTTATTCTCTAGCGCCGGCGTGGCCTTTTCGATCTCGTCAAAATCCTGAGCTGAGCGGAGACGACGGTTTGCCTCATCCTTGAGGAACTGCGACTGGGCCGTCGAAACAAGCTTCGTAAACACCTCAAGGTTTTGCGCAGTCATACGGCGTGATGTCACACGGGAAGCAATGAGCTTAACCCAGTCCGCATCCGGCTCTTTGAATTGCGCCGAAAGCACCTTTCGGATTTCTGAAATATACTTCAATTGTTCGGCACTCGCAGCGATTGTCTCTGAATCGAAACGGGTTTTAGTGCACATCTCAAGATGCGGGAAAACACGAGCATCGATATTGGCGAGGTCGATTGTCATGAATGGCTTCTCGTCCATACGGTTGGCAGCGTCGAGCTGAGCATAAAACTCATAGACTTCTCCGTTGGTGAGAATCGCGAACTCTGTATCGGTCACGTTGAAGTAACGAACTAGTTGATTAGCATGATCGAGGCGTAGCGGCTCGCCAATCTTCTTGCACTCTATGAGGAAACGGAAATCATCGCCTGATTTAATGGCGAAGTCCACTTTCTCACCCTTTTTGACCCCGACATCTGCCGTATATTCAGGGATAACCTCCCGAGGATCGGTAACATCATATCCAAGAACAGTGCTGATGAAGGGAATGATGAATGCTGTTTTGGTTGCTTCCTCGGTCTCAATGATCGGCTTGAGCTCGCGAACCTTGGCGGCGAGACTCTGGATTGACTGATCGATGCTCACGTTTAATCCTTTCGTGACCTGTTCAATGCCCTGCCTCCCTACATTACTCAGTCAGGCCACCCTTGCTCCAGATTTTGAGGCACCTCATCGTCCAGAGAGACACAATGCAACTTTGACGACTGCTGCAGGAGTAGCTCCCCTCATAGTTTGGCATCCTCGCAGTGTGCACTACCCCGCTAACTCCTAGTTGAGGCAGATCGCCCTTTGGGCTGGCCGCTCGACAGCTCGCTACCACTGCAGGATGAACCCACTCGAATCCACGTTTATCCCAACAAGGTCCAAGGGCACTAGGTTAGCTTCCCACTAAGACATGGACTATTGGGGCGCTCCTACGCTCCATCAATCTGAACTCCGATAAGGCAATACTCAATCGCCTCAGCGTCAGCAGATCAAAAAATGCCCCGCACCATAGTGAGAAACCATGGTGCGGGGCACTAATTAGTGTGGGCGAAGGGGGACTTGAACCCCCACGTCCGTAAAGGACACTGGCACCTGAAGCCAGCGCGTCTGCCATTCCGCCACTCGCCCGAGTTGACGTCTAACCAGCAGTGCTGTGCAAGACTTAACCTAGGTTACACAGATTGTTACACTATCCCAAATCCGCAGGTGGATACCTGTTTCATGGTGGGCTCGCGCGGCGGGCGTGGCGTTTTTGCGCTGGTAGAAGTTCATTGTGGCAGGCGTGGCCTCTATACTGGGGCCACACTTCGGCTCAAGTGTGGCCATGCCGCTTATATCTTTATGGGGCATGAGAACTGCCTGCAGGCTCGCCCGGTGAGAGCGGTGACGGGCGGAGGCGTTGAGCGTTGTGGCCACCATGGCTATGACGTGCACATTCTGAGCCTTGATAGGGTCCTAGTGGCCATGCCAGATATTTCGGCCAAAACTGATGAGCCGCTGAGTACTCTCGCCGAAGAAAAGAAGGAAGGTGACACTGCATCCGCTATGTCTGTGTGGTCGAGATTCGCAAAGATGGACAGCGCCTTGCAGCGCGGCCTCGATAACAGCTTCGCCTTCGTCTTTGGCGGCAAGATTGTGGCCGCCGAAGTCGAGGAGGCGCTTAAACAGTGTGCCGAGGACGAGGCTGTCACCACCTACGAGGGCTATGTGGAGGTCCCCAACCAGTTCGAGGTGATGGTGGGCAAGAAGGATTTCTCCAATCTGCAGGAAACCTCGCCCGAGCTGCCCTGGGATTTCGCGGATCGTCTGACTCGCTATTTCCGCAATCAGAATTGGTCGCCGGCTGGGCCAGTCGTCGTCAAGCTTGTGCAGGCTAAGGGGCTGCGCACCGGCCAGTTGAAGTCCCACTGCATCCGCGCCCAGCACCCGGAGGATGAGAGTGGTTTCTACGGTATGCCGGAGGATGCGGATGCCGTAGAGTCTGAGGATTCAGCCTCTTTCGAGGATCACGACCAGCAGGATCATCACTCCAGCTCCACTCCGCACCGCAATGAGCCGGCGGACCACCAGCCAGCAGAGACGAATGGATATATGAACAGCGATCACCACAACTCCTCCGGCGCAGCCACCGCAGCAGGTGCCGCCGCGGGCGCAGCAGCCGGTTATGCCGCGGCAATACCGACGAGCGCTGCTCATCATACGGATCTACCCAAGGCAGCAGCACTCCCAGCGGAGGATTCAGCTGACTACTCCTCGGAGACCACCACCTTCGACTCCCCTACCGAAACACCGGCCGCAAATGTGCCGGAGGAGGCACGAACCCCCGCGGCAAAGCAACCAACCGTATCCTTGCTGCTGCAGGATGGATCCTCACGCACCTACTTGGTTCACAATGGATCAAATATCATCGGCCGCTCGAATGACGCAGACTTCCGCCTGCCCGATACTGGGGTCTCCCGCCAGCACGCCGAGGTCACGTGGAATGGCCATGATGCTGTCATTACAGACTTGCAGTCTACGAACGGAACCACCGTCAACGATGTTCCGGTGGATAATTGGCTGCTCGCAGACGGTGACGTGATCACCGTGGGACACTCCTACATTGAAGTGCGGATCACTAATAACTAGGCCTACGCGTACTAAAATGTGTGGGTAACCTGCTTGGCCCCCACGCTGGGCGGGGGTGTCTTCCGCTCTCGGGCGGGAATAACCCCTACCAGCAGCATGGTTGGTGCTGGTAGGGGATGCATCTGTGTGGTGCGGCCGAAGACTGGATCGTTTGTCCTTGTATATATGGGGAAGCGACTGGGAGGCGGCACCGCAGGGCTCGCGTCCCCGTGGCACCAGCAGCTACTGGTTGTGCCCCGTGGCCCAATCAGCCGGACATGCGCACCCGGCGCATGGACGTGCGGGGCGGATATGAGTGCCCGCCCAGAGCACACCGACATTGCCTTTAAAGGAGGCCTGAAGAACAACAATGAGCGCCGTCATCTTACTTGTGTTCCGTATCGGCCTGCTTGTGCTGCTCTGGCTGTGTATCTTCTTTGCGCTGCGCGCCATGCGGCGCGATACCAACCGGCTCGCGGGCACGCAGTCCTCGGGCCGTTTCTGGTCCAAGCGTTCCCCGGCGACCGCCCCGGCGGGTGCGCCGCGCAAGCGGCCCCAGCCACCGGCGCAGCTGGTGGTGGTCGATGGCGCGATGCGTGGCTCCCGCATGGATCTGCTTGGTGTACAAGAGATCACGATCGGCCGCTCCCAGGAGTGCACCTTTGTGATCCAGGACGACTTCGCCTCCTCCCGCCATGCGCGCCTGTTCCGCCGCGGCGATGATTGGTTTGTGGAGGATCTCGATTCCCGCAATGGCACCCACGTAGGCGGCTACCGTATCGACCAGCCCGAAAAAATCACCACCGAGAGTGAAGTGACGATCGGGCGCACGACCGTGAGGCTGATGTCCTGATGCTGAGACTCCATTTTGCGGCCGCCTCTGATCGCGGCCACGTGCGAAAAAACAACGAGGACTCTGCCTATGCCGGCCCCAACCTGCTGGCCTTGGCCGATGGCATGGGTGGCCACGCTGCGGGCGAGATCGCGTCGCAGCTGATGATCACTCATCTGCAGAAGCTCGACGCCGACCCCGGCGACAACGACATGTTCGCGCTGCTCGGAGGGGTCGCCGATGATGGTAACCGCTCCATCGCCGCAGAAGAGCGCGCCAATCCCCAAACTGAGGGCATGGGCACCACACTGACGGCGCTAATGTTCGACGGCACCGAGTTCGCCATGCTGCATGTGGGCGACTCCCGCGGCTATCGTCTTCGCGATGACCGCCTCGAGCAGATCACCGTAGACGATACCTTCGTCCAATCTCTGGTGGACGAGGGCAAGCTCGCCCCCGAGGATGTCTCCACGCACCCGCAGCGCTCGTTGATCCTCAAGGCGTATACCGGTCATCCGGTGGAACCCTCTTTTCGGCTTATCGACGCCAAGCCCCAGGACCGCCTCCTGCTGTGTTCGGATGGCCTCTCTGATCCGGTGTCCTTTGACACCATCGAGGAGACCCTCCGCCACGGCTCCCCCGCCGAGGCGGCCCGCACCCTCGTTGATCTCGCGCTGCGCGGCGGCGGCCCCGATAACGTCACCGTGGTGGTGGCCGATGTGGTAGAGGATGAAGAATCCGAGGCCTCTCAGCTGGCCGTGACTCCCATGGTGGCAGGCGCGCTCAATAGCGCCACTGCCGAGGCGCCGCGCGGAAATACCTCTGCAGCCCGTGCCTCTCTGCTCGATCAGGATGAGGCGCCGTCCGCCGCGCGCGAGTCGCGCCCCCGCCCAGAGGCATCCGAAGATGATGTCGAGTCGGAAGCGCCGGAGGTACACGAGGAAGGTTCTTCTTCGCGGTTTCGCTGGATCCCCATCAGCATCGCCCTTGTTCTGATCCTCGCGGCGATTCTGGGCGGCTGGGCGTTTATGCGCAGTGTGGACTCGCAGTACTACCTCACCACTGGAGAGAATGATCGCCTCGAGATCCAACACGGCGTGAATCTCGATGTTTTTGGCGCCTCCTTCCACGAGCCGCACCAGGCGGCCTGCTTGGATAAGTCCGGCAATCTGATGCTCACTGATCCAGTGAAGCCGTCCAAGAACTGCTCCTTGTTCACCTTGGACTCCCTCCCCGAGGCCACCCGCAACTCTGTGGAAGGCTTGCCCTCGGGCAGCTATGACGAGGTGGTGCAGCAGCTGCAGCGTCTCGCCCACGACGCCCTGCCGGTGTGCCTCAAGGGCGAGGCCGGCGACCTCACCAAGCCCGGAACCAATTGCCGGGAGGTGAAATAGCCCATGAGAGTGTGGCAAAGAATCACCATCCGAAGAAATGAGATGTGGCTGCTCATCTTGTCGGCGGCCATCGTCATGGCCGCGGTGGTGAGCCTCGAGATTTCGCTGGGCAATGAGCTCGGCAGTCAGCTGCTCTGGGTGGGCGGCGGCTTCATCGGCGTATTCATGATCGCCCATTTCGCCCTCGTGTGGAAGGCCCCGCACGCGGACCAGATTTTGCTGCCCGTGGCGGCGACCCTCAATGGCCTCGGCCTAGTGATGATCTCGCGTCTCGACGCGGCGAAGGACACCTCCATGGCTACCCGCCAAGTGATGTGGTCCCTGGTGGCTGTAGTGCTCATGACCATCGTGCTGGTGATCATGGAGGACTACATGGTACTCACCCGCTACTCCTATATTTTGGGCGTGGTCGGCATCATCCTGCTGGCCCTGCCCATGGTGTGGCCGCAGGGCTCCGGCATCCAATCCGATGCCCGCATCTGGATCTCCGTGGGTCCCTTCACCCTGCAGCCGGGGGAGTTTTCCAAGATCTTGCTGCTGCTTTTCTTCGCCAAGCTCTTGGCGGATAAGCGGGCACTATTCAATGTCGCCGGCTATCGTGTGCTGGGTCTTGAGCTGCCCCGCCTGCGCGATCTCGGCCCCATCTTCTTCGTGTGGGCACTCGCACTGGTGATCATGGCCGGAGAGAACGACTTTGGCCCGGCGCTGCTGCTCTTCTCCACCGTGCTGATCATGATGTATCTCGCCAGCGGCCGTATTTCCTGGCTGCTTATCGGCGTGATCTTGGTGGCTATCGGCGGTGTGGGTATCTATCAGATCTCGGACAAGATCCAGTCCCGCGTGGCTAACTTCATGGACCCACTGTCGAACTATGACACCACCGGTTTCCAGCTCTCCCAAGCGCTGTTCGGCATGTCCTGGGGCGGCATCACGGGCACCGGGCTTGGCGAGGGCTACCCCCAGGCCGTGCCAGTGGCGGAATCGGACTTCATCTTGGCCGGAATCGGCGAGGAGCTCGGTTTCATCGGTCTCGCGGCCGTGCTCGTGCTTTTCACCCTGTTCGTGGTGCGCGGCATGCACACCGCCATGCTGGCGAAGTCCTCCTATGGGAAATTGGTGGCCTCGGGCTTGTCCATGACCATCCTGATCCAGCTGTTCGTGGTAGTCGGCGGTATCTCCGCCATGCTGCCCATGACCGGTTTGACCACTCCCTTCATGTCCCAGGGTGGCTCCTCTCTGATGGCGAACTACATCCTGCTGGCCATCCTGCTGCGCATCTCTCACCAGGCGCGGGTACCAGAAGATCACACCAGTGCCGCACCGCCGCAGCGCGGCGGCGGCCACGCGGAGCCCTCCAGTATCGAGCAGACCTCGCACTTTTCCGCCGTCAGCAGTGACCACTCCCCTGGAATGTCCCCGCCCAACCACTCAGCACAGAAGAATCGGAGGTAGGTGAGAGACCATGAATAAGGCTATTCGCTCGTCCACCATGATCGCTCTGCTGATGGTTCTGGTGCTGCTGATCAACCTCACCGTGGTGCAGGGCTTCCGCGAAGAAACCTATGCGCAAAACCCGCTGAATAAGCGCCAGTTTTATGAAATGAAGAGCACCCCCCGCGGCCAGATTTCGACCGGCGGCGTGGTGCTGGCCAAGTCCAGCAAGGCCGCGGACGACTTCTACTACCGCTCCTATCCCTCCACCAATCCACAGGCCTATGCCCCCGTCAGCGGCTATCTCTCCGATATCTACGGTGCCGCCGGACTGGAGCAGGGATTCAACGAGGTGCTCAATGGCACGGATCCCTCCATGCTGGTGTCCAACACCTGGGACACGCTCACCGGCAAGGAGCACGATGGGGCTTCACTGAAGCTGACCCTGCTTCCCGAGGCCCAAGAGGTGGCCTATCAGCAGCTGGTGAACAATAACTATGAGGGCGCCGTGGTGGCCCTCAAACCCTCCACCGGCGAGGTGCTGGCCATGGCCCAGACCCCGAGCTTTGATCCCAACACTGTGGTGGATAATGATTCCGCCGAGCAGGCGTGGGAGCGGCTCACCTCGGATCCGGCGTCACCGCTGCTCAACCACGCCACTCAGGAGACACTGCCGCCTGGCTCGATCTTTAAGATCATCACCTCCACCGCGGGGCTGCGCAATGGCTACGAGCCAGGCTCCCAGCTCACCGGCGAGGCCAAGATCACTCTGCCGAACTCCACCTCGACGCTGGAAAACTACGGTGGCCGGCCTTGCGCTGGTGGCGGCGAGGTATCGCTGACCACGGCGTTCTCCCTCTCCTGCAATACTGCCTTCGTGCAGATGGGCGTGGATGTGGGCGAGGATGCCCTCTACGATGCCGCGAAATCCTTTGGCATCGGCGACACCTATGATCTTGGGCTGCCGGAGACCCCGAGCTCGGTCGGCGATCTCAGCGATCCTGCCCGGCGCGGCGTGTCCTCTATCGGCCAGGCGGATGTGGCCATGACGGTGCTCGATGCCGCCGTCATGGCCGCCACCGTGGCCAATAACGGCAAGCGCATGAAGCCCTACGTGGTGGATGAGGTGCTGCGCCCGGATCTGTCTACGCTGTCCTCCCATAAGCCTCAGCAGGCCAAGGATGGCCTGGATGAAGATGTGGCGGCCAAGCTTCAGGAGCTGATGCGGCAATCGGAGCGGAATACCTCCGGCGGGCGCGGAGATATCGCCTCCAAGACCGGCACGGCTGAGCATGGCGAGGATTCGCGCTCCAGCTTCCCGCACACTTGGTATGTGGCCTTCGCCCCAGATAAAGACGCCGATGTAGCGGTGGCTGTGGTGGTGAAAAACGGCGGTAACCAGGGTGCTGGTGCTACCGGCGGTTCGGTGTCTGCCCCTATTGGTCGTGCCGTGATCGATGCCGTTTTGAGGACGCAGGCCTAGCCGCGGATCGGAAGTGAGAAAGCAACTATGAGTAATGACTCCACCGGATTAGACCGCGTGCAGGCCCTCATCGGCGATGACTATCAGCTGCAGTTCATCATTGGACACGGCGGTATGTCCACGGTGTGGCTGGCGAAGGAGAGCCAGAGCAGCCGCGAAGTGGCCATTAAGGTGCTGCGTCCGGAGTTTTCGGACAATGAGGAATTCCTCACCCGCTTCCGCAATGAGGCGGAGGCTGCGGAGAATATCAATTCCGAGAATGTCGTGGGCACCTACGACTACCGCGAGGCGGATGATCCTGCGGGCAATGTGTTCTGCTTCATCGTCATGGAGTACGTCCGCGGCGAGTCCTTGGCGGATATGCTGCGCCGCCGCGGCAAGCTCGAGCAGGAGCAGGCCCTCGATGTGTTGGAGCAGGCCGCCCACGGGCTGGCCGTGATCCACCGCATGGGTTTGGTACACCGCGATATTAAGCCCGGCAATATCCTCATCACCGAGTCCGGGCAGGTAAAGATCACCGATTTTGGTATCGCCAAGGCGGCGGAGGCCGTGCCGCTGACCCGCACCGGCATGGTGGTGGGTACCGCCCAGTATGTCTCCCCGGAACAAGCCCAGGGCCACCCGGTGACCGCCTGTTCGGATGTTTATTCTCTCGGTGTGGTGGGCTATGAGATTCTCGCCGGCCACCGTCCCTTCAGTGGGGATTCGACGGTCTCGGTGGCCATTGCGCATATTAATGAGGCCCCGCCGGTGCTGCCGCGGGAGATCGCCCCGCAGATCCGAGAGCTCGTTGGGATCTGTTTGCGTAAGGATCCGCAGCGTCGCTACGCCGATGGCAATGAGCTCTCCCACGCTATTTCCGCGGTGCGTTTTCAGAAGCGCCCGCCGCAACCGCGCTCAGCGGCGGTGGCTGGTCAGGCACCGCAGCACCACCCTGGGTCCTCCACCACTGCGCTCGGCAATGCCACAGTGCCGACCACGGTGAATCCGGCGGTCACCCCGCCACGGCCGCAGATGCTGCCCGCGGCACCCCGCGCGGCTCAGCAGCCGACCGGGCAGCGGCCCGCGAAAAAGAAAAGCATCGGGCCGTGGCTGTTTGTGCTGCTGCTGCTAGTAGGAGGCATGGGCGTGCTGCTGTACTATCTCACTAGCCAACCGACGTGGCAGCCCGCGCCGACGGAGACGAGCAGCACCAACGAGGAGACGTCTACAAGCGAATTGCCCCCGGTGACGGAGACCGTGATCGAAACGATCACCCCCGAGCGCCCCGAAAGCCCAACGCTAAGCTCTGAAGAAGAAACATCCGAGCCGAGCGTGACCACGTCGCAGGAGCCGACGGAGGAGCCGGCACCTCCACTTCCCACGCAGCCCACCCAACCCGCGCAACCGGCGCAGCCCACCCAACCGGCTCCGCCGGCTGACACCCCCGAGAACGACGAAGGAGGCGAACAATAATGATGCACACCAGTTTCGGTGGCCGCTATGATCCCCAAGAAAATATTGGGCACGGCGGCATGTCCGATGTGTATTCCGCCACTGATACGCTCTTGGGACGCCAGGTGGCACTGAAGGTGCTGCGTATGGAGCTGGCGCGGGATGAGAATTTCCGCGAGCGTTTCCGCCGCGAAGCCCAAAACTCTTCCCGGTTGAACCACCCTAATATCGTGGCGGTCTATGACACGGGAGAGCAGCTCATCGATGGCGTATCGGTGCCCTATATCGTGATGGAGCTGGTGCACGGCACAACCCTGCGCGGCATCGTTCACGACCGTGGCCCCTACTCGCCATCCGACGCCGCCCAGGTGATGATCCCGGTGTGTTCGGCCCTGCAGGCCTCGCACGACGCCGGCATCATTCACCGCGATATCAAACCCGCCAACATCATGGTCACGAATACCGGCCAGGTGAAGGTGATGGATTTCGGTATTGCGCGAGCGCTTGACGACGCCACCTCGGCAATGACCCAAACCTCTGCCGTGATCGGCACCGCCCAGTATCTCTCGCCTGAGCAGGCGCGCGGCCGCAATGCTGACGCCCGCTCAGATGTGTATGCCTTGGGCTGTGTGCTCTATGAGGCCATCACGGGCCGGCCGCCCTTTGAGGGCGAGTCGCCTTTTGATGTCGCCTATCAGCACGTGCACGAAACCCCCACTCCGCCCTCGGAGTACGCCAGCGACCTCACCCCCACCATGGCCACCAATATTGATGCGGTAATTCTCACCGCCATGGCCAAGCACCCGGGTGATCGCTACCAATCGGCGGCGGAGTTTTCCTCCGATCTCGAGCTGGTGATGCGCAACGCCGTCTCCCATGCCGCGAAGATGCACCTCTCCGGCCCGGTGGGGGCCAAGCTGGAAAACACCCATCGCCAGGGCGAGGGTCCAGCGCATACTGCCATCATTGGTGATTCCGGCGAGATCTCTGCCGCGGCCGCCAATGCCGCCGGTGCGGCAGGCACCGCCGGTGTCGCGAGCGCCGGCGCCCAGCACTACGGCTCGCAGAACGAGTACCCAGCCAGCAACGACTACGCCGCCGCCCCGCAGGCCCCAGTACAGCAGAGCTCCCAGAGTGGGCATCGCAAGCAGAAGTCCTCCCGTTGGGGCGTGTGGCTTACCTCCATCCTAGCTGTCGTGGTGGTGGGTATTGGTGCCGCTTTCGCCGTGGATTACTTTGGTAACCGCGAGGATCGCGTGGCCGAAAGCTCTGTCTCGGTCCCGACTATCGCTGGGCTAGAGGAACAGGCCGCTACCCAGCGGCTACGCTCGGCTGGATTTGAGGTGATCCGCTCCGAAGAACCCAGCCCTGATGTAGCACGTGGTCTAGCACTGGGCACTAATCCTTCCGCCGACTCCTCCCTGCCGAAGGGCTCTACGGTGACGCTGATCGTCTCCTCGGGCAAGGAGATCGTGGAAGTGCCGCAGATCACCGGCCGCACCACCGAGGCTGCCAATAAGGAACTCGAGAGGGCCGGGCTGAAGCTCAACTCCACTCCGCGTGAGCAACCCTCGGACACCGCCCCTGTCGGCGAGATCATTGAGCAGTCGCCGCCCGCCGGTACTGCCGTGTCCAAGGGCTCCGAGGTGAGCATCACTATCTCCACCGGTGTGGAAAATGTGCGCATCCCCTCGCTCACCGGCATGAAGTACGAGCAGGCCGTGGGCAACCTCGAGTCTGCCGGCTTTATTCCACAACCCGAATATGTGGAATCCGATAAGCCGGAGGGCACTGTGCTCGCTATTGCTGGCGAGGGCACCACAGCGCCCAAGGGCTCTACGGTGATTGTGCGCGTGTCCAATGGCAAGAAACAGATCACCGTCCCGGATCTCCGCGGCAAGAACGTGAATCAGGCCGTCGCCGCCCTGCGGGCCGCCGGTTGGAAGGGTACCCAAGCCCAGGTACGCCAAGAAGAAGAGCCCACCAATGATCTGACGAAGCAGAACACCGTGGCCTCCCAAGTTCCCGCCGCTGGAGAGAGCATCGGGGATGAGGATGATGTGGTCCTGCGGATCTATCGCTTCTCCTTGCTTGAGCTCGCACCCTAGCCGCAGTTATTGCTGCTGCTATTGCAGCACACACCCGCCCCCGCGTCAGCGCGTGAGGGCGGGTGTGTGCTGTGCCCTGTCTACAGTCGAACGAACAAGCCCCCGCGTGCGGTATTCAGAAACTCTATCGACGCTGGTAGTGTGTGCATAAGACGTCCACGGGCGCACATGCCCGAGAACTGTGAAAAAAGAAAGGCTAGATATGCCGAAGGCAAAGGTTACTCAGAGCTCGACCACGGTGTCGACGTCGACGGCTAGCCGCACCCCTGTGAAGATCAACTCCTCCGGTACTCCGCTGTGGTACAAGGTCTTGATGTTTGGGCTGATCTTGCTCGGCTTGGCCTGGCTGGTGGTGAACTATCTGGCCGGCCCCCAGATCGCGCTCATGCGTGAACTTGGTCCGATTAACTTCGCGATCGGCTTTGGGCTGCTCATCATTGGCTTGCTGATGACGATGGGCTGGCGCTAGCCGCACACAGATAAAAACCCGACTCCTACGCGGAGTCGGGTTTTTTATGTCCACACACCCAACCCGAGCCGCTACTACACAGCGGCGAAACCTATGAAGTTGGGGCATTCGTGGTTGAATCGCACTCAAAAAGACACCACACAGCGGTGCACACCACCCCCGTGTGAGAGAGCAGTTATGCACAATTCCACAAGGTTATGCACAACCCTCGCTGTGCATAGCGCATGTGTGTAGAAAACGACAGAGTTATGCACAGACTGTGGATAACTCTGTGCATTCTGCTTACATTCTTGTAATTCAATGCCTATCCACAGCCTGTGCATAACTTTGTGCACTAACTCAACACGCTGTGCACACACCTAAATAATGTTCTAACTATCTGCCCAAACGCAGGTCAGGACCAGGTGTTTCGAAAGAGCGTGCGTTCGAGTCCGGCTAAATTACATGCAGAAGATTATGCACAGCCTCCACAGCGGGTGTGCACAGCCCTTGTCCCTTTGCCTACAAAACACTTATCCCCACCGACTGGGCATAACCTGCCTATCGATGGGGATAGCGTTCGGGTGCGTACCTTGTAGCCTGTCACAAACTGCCTGTGAATATCGTGGCGAAGCCAGCCAGCAGAGCACACACGCTAGCCCCACATAAAAGACCAACAATGGGGGTGCGTTGCTGCCGGGTGCCATACACCAGCGGCCAGGCGAGCAGGGCGCCCATGATGATGCCGCCGATATGGCCCCATACCGATACATTGACTGCAATGAATGTGTAGACGATATTCACCGCCAAGAGCACAGCGGGACCGCGTACATCGCGGCCGGTGCGATGGCACAGCACCATAAAGACCACCATCAGCGCGTAGACCGCACCCGAGGCGCCCGCGGTAGAGGCCAGCGGGCTGGCCCACGTGATGCACGCAGCCGTGCCCACTATGGAGCAGAAATAGGCAGCAATCATCATGCGTCCGCCCACATAGTGTTCTATCTCGCGGCCAATGAGAAAGAGCAGAAACATGTTCATCAATAGATGCGCGAGGCCAACATGCATAAAGGCGTAGCCCACGGACGGCAGGAGACCGGCGAAGCCGAGATACGCCGCCCGCGGCGGGAAGAATACTAAGTATTCGGCCAGCACGGAGCGTGCGAGGTTGTGCTGCAGCGAGAGCGACTCGATCGCGGTAATCAGATAGAACACGCAGTTGAGCGCAACCAGCACCACGGTCACGGGCGCTTCGCGATACCAGCGGGCAATAGTGGAGAAATTCATGACACTCTTTCTCTAGACACGCAAAGACCCATCGCCACATACGGCCACAGGCCGGCGATGGGTCACAGGGTGAGAGGGGGGCGTCGCGGGGGTGGGGCGTGCAGCGCGCTTATCGACGTTCACTGCCCGCGCCCCGCCGCGATGATTACCCTCCTACTGGATGTCGATGGACTCGATAACCACCGGGTCATTCGGACGATCTTGGATGGAGGTCTGCACCGTGGCGATGGAGTCCACGACAGCCTTGGAGTCCTCGTCCACAACCTCACCGAAGATGGTGTGGTGGTTGTTCAGGTGCGGGGTGGGCGCCACCGTGATGAAGAACTGGGAGCCATTGGTGCCGGGGCCGGCATTGGCCATGGCCAAGAGGTAGGGGCGATCGAACTGCAGCTCGGGGTGGAACTCGTCCTCGAAGGTGTAGCCGGGGCCACCGCGGCCGGTGCCGGTGGGGTCGCCGCCCTGGATCATGAAGCCATTGATCACACGGTGGAAGATGGCGCCATCGTAGAAGGGGCCTTCGGTGGTGCCGTTGGCGTTGTTGGCACGGTAGTCCTTGGTGCCCTGGGCCAGACCGACGAAGTTCTCGACGGTGACGGGCGCGTGGTTGCCAAAGAGTTCAATGACGATATCACCGTAATTGGTGTGCATCGTGGCAGTTGCGGTCTTCTGAGTCATAGCCCTCATCGTAGAGAAAAAACGTGGCATGTGCACCGTCACTGCACCTAGGATGGGACTATCTATTAAAGAAACTAAAGATTGGAAGGTGGAACACCACAATGAATCCCATGTTGCTCGTCCAGGGCGCACAAACCGCTAAAAAGGGCCTTATTGCATTGAATGAGTATCGCGCGAAGAAGGCTGATGAGGCCTATGAGGCCCTGCAAGAGGCCGCCCATGCGGCCGTAGATAAGGGCCAAGAATTCTATGATTCGGCAGCTGAGGCCGTGGATAATGCGGACGTCGATAAGCGTGTAGCCGATCTGAACAAGCGCGGCTCCGCCATTAGCGCCCAGGCCGCCAAGCGCCTCGAGAAGGCGAAGGCGCAGACCGGTTCCTTCCGCGAAGAGGCCGAGAAGAACGCCAAGAAGTCCGGCAAGCAACTGCGCAAGCTGGCCAAGCAGCGGGAAAAGGATGCCAAGAAGGCAGCCGCACAGGCCAAGAAGAAGTTTAAGAAGGACAAGGGCTGCGCGAAGGGAAAGACCTTCGGCACGATCGCCGCGGTTCTGGCGCTGCTGAGCGCTGTAGCCGCCGCCGTGTACTACTTCTTCTTCCGCGAGGAGGAAAAGGTTCAGACCGTCCCGCCGCGCGTGGAGGACTTCGATACCGCCACACCGGATGAGGAGCCGAAGCTGGTCTACTCCACCGAGACCCCCGCCGATGCCGAGGTGGCCACCCCGGAGAAGCCCTTCGATGAAGAGGTTGCAGACTCCCTCGATCCTGCCGTGCCCAACACCGGTGTGGGTGAGCTCGATAACGACGCCGAGGTAGAGAGCTGGACCGATGAGCGCTCCAGCTCCGCCCAGGCGCATGAGATCCTCTCCGCCGAGGTAGACGCCAAGTACGGCGACGACCAGAAGAACTAAATAGTCCTTCCCGCTGCGCAGAGCCGTGGCGAGTAGAACCGCCTTCCCTTCGGGGCAGGCGGTTTTCTTCTGCCCCCAGTTTCTGGCCCGCACTGTGATAGACCATTCTGTCTATGCAGCGCCGCTTCAACGGCCCGCTATCTTCTCTGCAGGGGCGCCTATAATCACGAAGATGGCGTCGACAAGCGCCCGAAGAACAACTTTATAGCGTCGTGAACAGTGGATATGGCGATTGGTAGACTACTCTGTACGGAGTTATAGACTTCTTTGTCTATTTTTTGCTACGGTGGGGATCGCACCGCAGCGATAGCCGCGCCCTGTGGCCATCGCTGCCCCCTAGCTAAGAAAGAAACGAGGCCCTGATGTCCGATCCCACCCCGAAGCACAACGCTGGCGAGCCGCTTGAGCCGATCAATAAGGAGAAGCTCGCGGCTTTAGCCCAGAAGAACATCGAGAACCCCGAGGGCGGCCGCAAGGTAATCCGCACCCACACCGAGGCCGATGGGCAATTCCGCAATTACACCCAAGTCCGCGACCTCGAGCCGGTGCTGGTGGCGGAACCGCCGCAGCTGCTCGGCGATAATTCCGCCCCCAACCCCACCGAGGTCGCCCAGGCCGCGCTCGCCGCCTGCATCTCCGTGGGGATCCAGGCGATTGCCACCCACCGTGGTGTCACCCTGAGCAAAATCGCTATCGATATAGAGAGCGATATCGACATCTCCCCCACCTGGGGCGTCGGCGATCTCTCCCAGGACAAGCGCCCCGGGGTCTCCGAGGTACGGGTGAAGGTAGATCTCGAGGGCGATGCCGACCGCGACACCCTCGATCAGATCCAGAAGGACGCCATCACCTGGTCGCCCGTGGTCAATACCTACACCCGTCCCGCCACACTCACCTCGGAGTTGATCTAGCACCATGAGCATCCCTCTCGCCCCCACCGCCACCACCGCCGTGTCTGAGCAACTGCTGGATCAGATCAGCAGCACCGCCCACTCCGTGGACACCGGCGCCACCCAGGCGCGCTATGCGCTGCCGCTGCTGGCCGCCGAGGGAGCGCTCGACCTGGGCCTGGCCACCAACGCCGATGGACAGTTCGGCGAGCAGGTCCGCGTGATTCGCGCGCTTGCTGAACGCGATTTATCCGTGGCCTTCGCCAGCTGGGCGCACCGCATGGCCGCCGAGTACCTCTCGGTCGCCGAGACGCCCACGTCCTATCTCGAGGAGCTGGCCGCCACCCTGCGCAGCGGCAGCGCCCCTGGGGTGACGGGCATGGCGAGCGTGATGAAAACCGCAGCCGGCTGTGGTCATGTGGATCTGAGCGCCACCGCGGTCGAGGGCGGCTATCGCGTCTCCGGCCGTATCCCTTGGGCCTCCAATTTGGCCGACGATTCCATCATCGTCACCGGCGCTGCGCTTGCCGACGCCGCCCTCATCTTCGCTGTGCGCGCCAGTGATGAAGGCGTGGAACTGGCCGCACCCTTCGAGCTCCTCGGGCTGAATTCCACGGCCTCTGCAGGACTGACCCTCAACGAGGTGTTCATCCCCACCGAGGCAGTGATCTCGACGGATCTCGCTGGCTTCGCTCGCCGGATCCGCCCCACCTTCGCGCTCTTGCAAATCTCGGAATGCCTCGGCCTCGCCCAGGCCTCCATCACCGCGGCAACCTCGCGGCTTCACGGGGTGCACGCCACCTTTGAATCCGAGCAGGAGGAAACAGCCCACCGTATCGAGCAGCTCATCGCTACTCAAGACGAGCTCGCCGCGCGGGTGGGCCGGAGCCCGATCGCCCCCAGTGAGCTGCTACAGCTGCGACTCGACGCCGCCGAGGTGGCCACCGCTGCCGCCGGCATTGAGGTCCGCGTCGCTGGTGGAGCTGGCTATGGCAAGAATTCGCCGGTCTCCCGCCGCTTCCGCGAGGCCGCGTTCATTCCCGTCCAGAGCCCCTCTGAGGCGCAGCTGCGCTGGGAGCTCGCCAGGGCCCACGAGAAAGAAAGAGCAGCATGAGCGTGGACACTGGGGTTTCTATCGCAGCCTTCAAAGACACCGTGGGCAGTTTCCCCTCTGGGGTGACAGTATTAAGCACTCATGACAACGGCGCGGACTATGCCATTACCATTTCCGCCTTCTGTTCGCTCTCGGTGGATCCGCCCATGGTGCTGGTGTGCATCGACACCAGCTCCCAGACGCTCGAGCATATGGCCCCAGGCGCGCGGGTCGGTGTGTCTGTTCTGGCCCAGAAGCAGAGCGCTCTGGCCTTGCACTTCGCCCACTATGGTGCCGATCGCTTCGAGACCGTCCCCCACCGGCGCATCGATGACATCCCGGTTGTGGCCGATGCCGCCTCCTATCTCTTGGGCGCCGTGGAGGCCTGGCTCGATGGCGGCGATCACCGCATCCTCACCATCCGCGTTGAGGACTGCACGACCAACCTCGGTATCACGCCCCTGCACTATGAGCGCGGCGTTCTCGAAGGTCTCTAGCGCCTAGGCATTTTTTCGGTGCGCGATGAGCGCGGCCGTCGCGGCGGGAATACTCTCGGCGATGGCGCTGGCGCTCGTCGGTGCCGACCCATAGAGGGTGTGCGCCGCGAGTTCTGCGGCCACAGAGTGCACCAGCACCGCCGAAACCACCGACTCCATAGTGTCGATGTGGCCGGTGGCCTCCGCCCAAGCGAGATGGGCGCCGAGAATCCCCGCCAATACATCACCCGAGCCGGCCGTCGCCGCCCAGGACATACCCGTATGAACGATGGTGCTCTGCTGCGGATCAGCGATGATCGTCGCATGCCCTTTGAGCAAGACCGTGACACCCAGGAGGGCGGCCAGCTTCTCGCAGGCCTCCACGCGGTGTTCACTCAGCCCCGGCAGCTCATCGTCGAGGACGGCGGCCAGGCGCTCGAACTCTCCAGCATGGGGGGTGAGCACGGTGGGCGCCTGCCGAGCGGCTAATGCGGCGCGCAGCTTCGGTAGTTCAGCCAGCAGGGTGATCGCATCGGCGTCCACCACCACCGGAACATCCATGGACAGCGCGGTCAGTAATTCCTCGCGCGCCCTCTCATCTGTGCCGCGACCTGGCCCCACAACCACGCACTGCACCTGGCCGCATTCGCCAAGGCTGGGATGAGAGACCACCTCCGGGAGGCGTTCCACGACTCTCGCCCGCAGCGCCCCCACATAGCGCACCATGGAGCTGCTAGCCCGCACTGCGGCGGTCGCACACAGTACCCCGGCACCGATATAGTTCTCAGATCCGGCGAGAATTCCCACCACTCCGCCGCTGTATTTATCATCCTCCGGCCCCGGAGATAGATCCGCGATGCCGTGGTGGCCCCCCATGCACGCAAAGCCCTCAAGCTGTAGCTGACTTCTGCCATAGACCGCGCGCAGGCCAGTGCGGGCGCGCCGCCGCGCAATTTGCTGGGCAATCAGCTCGGATAGCGGCGGCATCGTAGCGCTGTCGAGGGCGATATCGGCTATGAGCACCGTGCCGCAGGCTGGGGAGAGCACATGGGCCAGGCGCGGCGCCCCGAAACTCACCGTCACATCCGCATTAATGTGCTGCGCCCCCGTCGCGCCACTATCGGCGGCCACTCCCGAGGGGATATCTACGGCCAGCACCTGGGCCACATCAAGCCCCTGCAGCACCGCGGCGGCTTCTGGTCGTAGCCCGGGCCGCGCTCCGATGCCCGTGATGGCATCAATGAGCAGATCCACCCGGCCCATGGTGGCGGGATCGTTCACCACCGCTCCCCCCGCGTCGAGGAAACGCTGCCACGCTGGGGCGTGTACCGAGCTGCTCACCCGATAGGCGCTCACCTGTGTCCAGCCCTGCTCGCGCAGCATGGCGGCCGCATACAGCCCATCCCCGCCATTGCCGCCGGCTCCTGCGAGAACCAGGATGTGGGGCTGGGAGGGGGCGTCGATAAGCCTCTGAGCATCGCCCAGCATGGCGGTGGCGACCCGCGCCACCGCGCTGGCGGCACTACGCATCAGCTCATCGACGCTGCCTTGAGCATCGAGGAGAGGCTGTTCGGCGGCGCGAATCTCGGCGACGGTGGCTGGGCTGCTCAGCGTGCGGGTGGGACTACCAAGAAGATCGCATACGGAAAGGCTCATACCCACCAAGGATAATCCCGCCGGGCGAAGGCTAGGAGTAGCTCTCGCTATCCTCGGCGTCCGCAATGCCATAGTGGCGGTAGAGGCGTTCTTCCTGCTCGGGGCTGATATGGGCGCCATCGAAATTGGGGGCGCCATTGATGCGCCCTAAGGGAAAAGCCAGGTGCAGCTGCTCCTCCTTGAGGCGGTGGCCGAGCAGCGGCACCACGCTCGACTTCATACCGAAGAGGCCATGAGAGACCTCCACGAACTTGGGCTGGCCGGTGGCATCGTTGATGAATACCTCCTCCACGGCGCCCAGTTTCTCGCCGTCGCTATCGTATGCGGTGGCATCATTCAGCGCGGAAATCTCATGCTGAGACACGGGAGAACCTCTTTTCTTGGGTGAGTATTCCACGGCGGCTGCGGCACAACCACGGCGGGTGGGCTGTTCTATCGCCGTAAGTCTCATTCTTCTCACCGCGATGGATCCAGATTACCCAGCGCAACGCAGTGACGGCCACTGATTTTCCCGCAAGCAGTCTAGACACAACAAAACCCCTAGTGGATAACCACTAGGGGAAATGTGAGTTGTGGAGCATAGGAGAATCGAACTCCTGACCTCCTGCTTGCAAAGCAGGTGCTCTACCAATTGAGCTAATGCCCCAAGCAACGAAACCTGAGGGCTTCGCAGTGGGCCTAGCAAGAATCGAACTTGCGACCTCATCGTTATCAGCGATGCGCTCTAACCGACTGAGCTATAGGCCCTTGGAACGTGTAAGAACTTTACCCAGAAAGGGCAACAACACCAAATCAGCTGTTCACACCGTATTTTTAGGCGTCTTTATCGGTATATGCCAGCGGCCCCAACCACAGGTGATTCCATGCTGGGGCCGCTGGCGCTACCGCCGACAAAGCGGCGTTTTAATCCTCGGCGTCACCGATGGTGATCACGACGCCTCCGAAGAGATCAACCACGGCGTTGTAAATGATCGCCACGAGGGGCGCGAGGAAGGTGGCAATCAGGGCGAAGATCGCCCCCACCAGCGTCGCGAGCGAGACCGTGATGCCGAAGTTCAGCACCTGCTCGCCGCCGACGCCTGCAATCACTTCATTGGCCTTATCCCACACCCCTGCGGCATCGAGGCCCATATAGAGCACGATCACGCAGATGATCCAGGCAGCTAGTCCCGTGAGCGATAGGGCCAGCGCTGTCTTGAATGCAGACAGCGGAGAAATATGCCGCACGGCGACTCTCTGGCTACTCATTAGTCCTCCTCGGACTCATCGTTGTCGCTGAGACCTTCCACTCCGGGAATTGGGTCCGCGGTGGCGTCATCTTCACCGGTCTTGCGGGCCCGGGCAGCGGTCGGGGACTCGGCCTGGCCGGTGGCCACGGCGGTGGCATTTTCCTCGCCCTCGTCCTCGACGTTGCGGTCGATAGCCAAGACCTCGACATCCTTCGCCAAGTCCACCAGACGCACGCCCATGGTCGAGCGGGAGCTCGGGCGGATCTGGTTCACCTCGGTGCGGATCACACCGCCAGCGGAGGTAATAGCGAAGATTTGATCGTCCTCATCCACAGCCAAGGCGCTGATCAGCTTGCCGCGCTTCGGAGTGTGCTTGAGCGTGACCACGCCAATACCGCCACGGTTTTGGGTGGGGTATTCCTCCATCGGGGTTCGCTTGCCATAGCCGCCGGAGGTGGCCACCAAGAGGAACTCCCCATTGTCCACGCGGGTCATGGAGAGCAACTGGTCATCGTCGCGGAAACGCATGCCCTTCACACCGGCGGTGGCACGACCCATCGGGCGCAGCGCATCATCATCGGCGGTGAAGCGAATGGACTGGCCCTTTTCAGAGACCAACAGGATGTCATCATCGCCATTGGAGAGCGTGGCTCCGATGAGCTTGTCGTTGTCGTTGAGGTTGATGGCGATCAACCCGCCGGAACGGTTGGACTCATAATCGTGCAGCTTGGACTTCTTCACCCGCCCCTGCTGAGTGGCCAAGACGAGGTACTCGGCATCGTCATAGGTCTGGATCTGAATGATCTGCGCGATAGTCTCTTCCGGCTGGAACTCCAGCAGATTCGCCACGTGCTGGCCGCGCGCGGTCCGCGATGCCTCGGGCAGCTCATAGGCCTTCAAGCGATAGACCCGGCCAAAGTTGGTGAAGAAGAGAATCCAGTCGTGCGTAGAGCAGACGAAGAAGTGGCGCACAATGTCTTCTTGCTTCAACTCGGCGCCGCGCACGCCCTTGCCGCCGCGTCGCTGCGACTTATAGGCATCCACCTTGGTGCGCTTGGCATAGCCGGTGGAGGTGATGGTGACCACCACGTTCTCGCGGGCGATGAGGTCTTCTTCGGTGACATCGCCGGAAGCAGCCACGATCTGGGTACGACGCTCGTCGCCGTACTTGCGCACAATCTCCTCGAGCTCCTCGCGCACGATGGTGCGCTGGCGCTCTGGGGAGGCGAGAATGCTCTGCAGATCCTCGATGAGGGCCTGCAGTTCGGCCAGCTCGTCCACGATCTTCTGCCGCTCCAGGGCGGCGAGGCGACGCAGCTGCATGGCCAAAATAGCGTCGGCCTGGATCTCGTCGACATCCAGCAGCGTCATCAAACCGGTACGGGCATCATCCACGGTAGGCGAACGACGGATAAGGGCGATCACCTCATCCAGCATGTCCAGTGCCTTGACCAGACCACGCAAGATATGGGCGCGCTTCTCGGCCTCGTCGAGGCGGTACTGGGTACGGCGCACGATCACATCGATCTGGTGCTTCACGTACTGCTTGAGGATCTGATCCAAGCGGAGGGTACGCGGCACACCATCCACAATGGAGAGCATGTTCGCACCGAAGCTGGTTTGCAGTTGGGAGTGCTTGAATAGGTTATTCAGCACCACGCGCGGCACCGCGTCGCGCTTGAGGGTCACCACGATGCGCAAGCCAACGCGATCGGAGGACTCATCGTCCACACTGGAGATACCCGCCAGCTTACCGTGCTTGACCTGCTCCGCGATCGAGGAGACCAAGTTATCGGGATTAACCATGTAGGGCAGCTCGGTGATCACGATGATCTGCCGGTTACCCAGTTCCTCGATGCTGGTGACACCGCGCATACGAATCGAACCGCGGCCCGTGGTGTAGGCATCCTTGATGCCCTCATCGCCCACAATCAACCCTGCGGTCGGGAAATCGGGGCCCTTTACGCGCTCCATGCATGCCTCGAGCGCCGACTTCTCATCCGCCTCGGGGTGGGCGAGAATCCAATAAATGGCCTCAGCCAGTTCGTTGAGGTTATGCGGCGGGATGTTGGTGGCCATACCCACGGCGATACCGCCGGAGCCATTCATCAACAGGTTGGGCACGCGGGAGGGAAGAATGTCCGGCTCGAGAGTCTTGCCGTCATAGTTCGGGGAGAAATCCACGGTGTTCTCGCGAATATCGCGCACCATCTCCATGGCCAGCGGCGTGAGACGGCACTCGGTATAACGCATGGCGGCTGGGCCGTCATTACCGCGGGAACCGAAGTTACCCTGGCCATCCACCAGCGGATAGCGCATGGACCACGGCTGGGCCATGCGGACCAGGGTGTCATAAATCGCGGAGTCACCGTGCGGGTGATAGTGACCCATGGTGTCGGCCACCGGGCGTGCCGACTTCACATAGCCGCGCTCCGGGCGATAGCCGGAGTCAAACATCGAGTACAAAATGCGGCGGTGCACCGGCTTGAGACCGTCGCGCACCTCCGGCAGCGCTCGACCAACAATGACAGACATGGCGTAGTCGATATAACTCGACTGCATCTCCTCATTGATATCGATGGGTTCGATGCGGTCGAATAAGCTCTCGCCGCCCTGATTGTCATCGCTCACGCGCGTCACCTCTTATGGTTTGGGTTTCTAAGAATCCAATCTCCGCTATTCTACTCCCCTTTTCGCCGCAGAGTGGCACTGAGCGCGATTTAGAAGCATTTTTTCGCTTATCGACGCCACTATGATCGAATTCACACCACCCTTCCGGCCCGCATAGAGGCTCTCAGGCGCGCACAGAGAGAAAAGGATTCCCTATTCTCTTGGCGACACCCCTATGCTCATGTAAGCTATGTTGCAGTTGTGATTGCAGTGAAAGCATGTGACTACTGTGGTGGTCGGCTGAGCTGTGGCGGAAGAGTCACAACACGCGAATACGATCCTTGTAGTTCCACATTTCTCAGGTGCGCCGAAAAATGTGGAACTACAAGGATGTTGCGTTATCTGCAGTTCAGAGCCCGTACCATGAGGGTCATGCAACATTTACGCGAACTGCTCACCAAGGACGATGACACCACCAGCGCAGTCGTTTCCGACTTCAGCGCCCTGGTGGAGAAGAAGGTGCAGGAGCAAAGCGGTATCTCCGGCAAGCTCATCACAGGTGCCCTCGCCGCCGCCAAGAAGGTGGATTCGGACATCGTGAATAAGGCTTCCCGCCGCCTGCTCCCCGAAATGGCCGATGAGTTGGACCCCTACTGGCAGAAGTTCCAAGAGCCGGGGGCTGGTCACAGCTTCGGCACCTACCTCGAGGAGAACTCCACCGAGGTGGTCAACTCCATCATGACCGTGGCCGACCGCAACGCCGATAAGATCTCGGCCGCGCCGCTGAAGAAGGTCTACTCCTCTGTCCGCGGCAAGAGCGAGAAGCTCATCACCGACTCCCTCTTCGAAACCGGAGAGATCATCCACAAGCACGCTAGTTAAACGACCCCGTCGTCACCGCGATACACCACCACCCGCCTCCTGCTGTGTAGGAGGCGGGTGGTGTCCATTATGCAGGCTGCGTAGAGACGCAGCGAGCGATCCTAGATATCGAGGAAGCGCACATCCTTGGCATTACGGGTAATGAAGCTGCGGCGCGCGCGCACATCGTCGCCCATGAGGACGGAGAAGAGCTCATCAGCGGCTTGGGCATCGCCCACATCCACGCGGCGCAGAATACGGCTCTCGGGATCCATGGTGGTCTCCCATAGCTCCTTGGCGCTCATCTCGCCCAAGCCCTTATAGCGCTGGATGCCATCATCCTTGTTGATCTTGCGGCCCTCGGCCAAACCCGCGGCCAGCTGCTCATCACGCTCGCCATCGGAGAAGGCAAAACCAGGCCGACCCTTGCCCCACTTCAACTTGTACAGCGGCGGCTGGGCCAAGAACACATGGCCTTCCTCAATCAGCTGCGGCATGAAGCGGTAGAGCAGCGTCAGCAGCAGGGTCGCGATGTGCTGGCCGTCCACATCGGCGTCGGCCATCAGCACGATCTTGTGATAGCGCAGCTTGTTGATGTCGAACTCATCATGAATACCCGTGCCGAGAGCAGTGATGATGGCCTGCACCTCATTAGACTTCAGCACGCGATCCAAACGGGCCTTCTCCACGTTCAGGATCTTGCCGCGCAGCGGCAAAATGGCTTGGAACATCGAATCACGGCCGGACTTCGCGGAGCCACCTGCGGAGTCACCCTCCACGATGTAGAGCTCGGAACGCACCGGATCCTTCGAGCGGCAATCGGCCAACTTACCGGGCAGGCCACCAAGATCGGTGGCGGATTTGCGCCGCACCAGATCACGAGCACGGCGGGCCGCCTGGCGGGCGTGCGCAGACGCTAGCGCCTTACTGATGATCACCTTCGCCTCGGCCGGGTTAGCCTCCAACCAATCCGAGATGTGCTCATTCACCATCTTCTGCACGAAGGAACGCACCTCGGTATTACCGAGCTTGGTCTTGGTCTGGCCCTCGAACTGAGGATCAGCCACGCGCACGGAAATCACCGCAGCCAAGCCCTCACGGCAGTCCTCGCCGGTGAGCTTGCCGTCCTTCTCCTTGAGCAGCTTGTGGGATTGCGCATAGCGGTTCATCAAACCAGTCAGAGCCGCGCGGAAACCCTCCTCGTGAGTGCCGCCTTCGATGGTGTTGATGGTGTTAGCGAAGGTGTGCACGGACTGCTTGAAGCCCTTATTCCACTGCATCGCGATCTCCACCTCGTGCTCATCAGTCTTGGCATCGAAGCCGATGATGGTGGGGTGAATAGGGGTCTTCGTATCGTTGAGATACTCGACGTAGTTGATCAGGCCCTCAGGGTAGAAGAACTCACGGACCTTGTCCTTCTTCTTCGCGGGCTTATCCTCGGTGCCGTCACCGACCACCTCACGGTTTTCTTCCTGCTCATCGATATCATCCAGGGAAGGAGTATCAATGGCGGCGGCGTCCTCGCCGGCCTCGGCGAGAGCATCGAGCTCGGCCTCGGCATCGGAGACGCGCTTATCGATCAACTCGATCTTCAAACCCTTGTTCAGGAAGGCCATTTCCTGCAAGCGGCGGGCGATGGTGTCGAACTTAAACTCTGTGGTTTCGAAGATCTCCGGATCCGGCCAGAAACGCACCGTGGTGCCGCTGCCACGGGCATTGCCGCCCTCCACCAGCTCCTCCGGAATCGCGTTCCTGAAGTTCTGCAACCAGTGCTTGCCATCGCGCTTGATATCCGCCTCAACACGCGTCGAGAGCGCATTGACCACCGAGATACCCACACCGTGAAGACCACCGGAGACCGCATAGGACTCCGAGTCGAACTTGCCGCCGGCGTGCAGCTGCGTCATAACCACCTGTACGGTCGGCGCGCCCGAGGGGTGCATTTCCACGGGAATACCACGGCCATCGTCGACGACTTCCACACCGCCATCCTCCAAGAGAGTGACTTTCACCTTGGTGGCATAGCCGGCCATGGCCTCATCGACGGAGTTATCCACGACCTCCCACACCAGGTGGTGGAGGCCGCGCTCACCGGTAGAACCGATGTACATGCCGGGGCGCTTACGCACTGCCTCAAGACCTTCGAGGATGGTAATTGAGGAGGCATCATAAATGTGTTCGGTGCTAGCCACTGTAATTACTCAAACTCCTTGAAACAGATTAATTAGACCCCTCCATATTACACCCCTACAGGCCCAATCACCGCCTTCACTCCCCGATGAGCTATCCCCCTACTTGCCTAACGCCTCATTCGCTCTCAGGCAGAAACAGAGCGGGCTAGACGCACCGGACCGTTGCCTATCCGTAGGTATCGCGGGGCCCGCGGCCCTTCACGTGCAGCGGGCCATGACGCCAGCTGGGTGCCTCGGGGCCGTGAATCTTCAAGGTAGTAACCACATTGGGGCCCACCTTTTCTGCGATTTTGGCCAGGATCATGCGCTGCATGGCGCGCAGATTCGTCGCCTGCGGGGTGGTGGCACAGCGTACGTAGACGGTGGTTCCCTTTACCCTTTCCACCACGGCATAGCCGGCGATCGTCGGCCCCACCAGCTCCGGCCAGTGGGTCTGCACCCAGCCATTGGCTAAGTCCTTGCCCCAGCCCCGGGCCGTGATTTCCTCCGAGAGCACCTCCCCCACCGAGGAGAAGGTGCGGGCTCGGCGCAGCGCCCGCCCATCCGGGCCGGTGGCGCGCAGCACGGTATTCGAGCCGCGCCGCAACCGCCACGAGCGCGGCGCCGAGGAGGACTTATCCAAGCCCATACGCTGCAACATCGCCGAGGAATCGGCGCGATCAGAATCCAGGCGGCGAGTGGTATCGCGGCGCTGCCGCGATAAATCCGGCACATAGCCCCGCCGCTTTTTCGCCTCGGCGCGCACCGCCTGAAAAGAGCGGCTAATCAGATCCGCCGGGCGGGCTGGTGGCTGCTGCTTGTCGCTCACGACGACGCCCCCTCCTCGGGCTCAGCCCCGGCAGGAGGATCGAGGGGCATGGGAGTGAGCGTCGATAAGCGAGCGTGCTCCTTGCCCTCTGGATCGGCGACGGCCTCCACAAAGTAGCGGGCAGCAATGTGCTCATCCAGATTATCGGGCAGGTCATCGCCCACGGCTGCGGTGATAAGCACCTGCTCGGCGTCCTGGGCCAGGCCTACGAGCTGGGCGCGGCGGCGCGCATCCAGCTCGGCAAAAACATCGTCCAGGATGAGCACCGGATCGGTGCCATCGCCGCGGTGCAGATGAAACTCCGCGAGCCGCAGGGCCAAGGCCATGGACCAGGTCTCGCCATGGGAGGCAAAGCCCTTGGCCGGCTGGCCGCCCAACATGAGCTGAATATCATCCCGATGCGGCCCGGCCAGGGTGATACCGCGTTCGATCTCATTCGTGCGCACCGCCGCCAAGCGCGCCATCAATGCCGCCTCGAGCACTCCCCGATCGGGTCGGCCTTCCACCTCTGCCAAGGTGTCATTGAGCGAGGAATCATAGGCGATCGACGCCGGCCGGGATTCTGGGGCCAGCCCACTATAGGCGCCGGTCACCAACGGCTGCAGCTGCTCAATGGTGCGCAGACGCTCCTCGAGGACGATCGCGCCGCAGCTGGCCAGCTGCGTATCCCAGGAATCGAGGGTGGCCAAGGTGGCGGCGCCATCATCGGCGGAATAGCCGCGGCGCAGCGCGGCATAATTCGACTTCAATAGCGCATTGCGCTGGCGCACGATCTTGTCATAATCCGCCTTGACCCCCGCGATCCGCGGTTTGCGCGAGGCGATAATCGCATCCAGATAGTGGCGGCGCTCGGCGGGTTCGCCGCGCACCAAGCTGAGATCCTCGGGGCCAAACATCACGGTTTTGAGCACGCCGAGCAGCTCGCGGGTGCTTTTGAGCTTGGTGCGATTAATGCCGGCCTGATTGCCGCCGCGGGCCTTAATCAATACATGCCCTGCGAGTTCGCGGCCATCGTTGACCACCGTGGCCGATGCCCGCGCCGCCTGCGCGCCCTCGCGCACCAGCGGCGCATCGGTAGAGACCCGGTGGGAGCCGAGATGCGCCACATAGCCGGCCGCCTCCACAATGTTTGTTTTGCCGTGCCCATTGCGGCCGGTAAACACCGTGATCCCGGGGGTCAGATCGATCTCGAGGCTCGGCCACGAGCGGAAATCGCGCAGGCTGAGATGCCGAATGTACACCGCGGAAGAATTAGCCCGGCAGGCGAACCGGCATCAGCAGATAGGTGAATTCCGACCCCGGGGTGGGGAACTCACCGGCGGAATTAGCCTCGATGGCTTCGTCCGGCTCGGGGATGATGATCGCCGGGCGGGATGGAGCGGTGAAACCAAAGACCACGCGCTGTCCCGGCATGGCGTTGAGGCCCTCCTTGAGATAGGAGGGGTTGAAGGCGATGAGCAGAGAATCCTGGCCCTCGGCGCCCTCGCCCACCTGATAATCACAGGGCAGCGACTCCTCGGCGTGGCCGGAATCGGTGGCACCGGCGGCGAGCACTACCTGGCCCTCGGAGAAGTGCATGCGGATCTGCGCATTGCGCTCGGCCACGAGGGAGACGCGCTTGATGGCGTCGAGAAGCGGGCCGATAGCCACAGTTGCCAGGGAGGTGTGCACCTTCGGCAGGAGCGGATCGTAGTTCGGGAACTCCGCATCCAGCATGCGGGTGGTGGTCTGGCGGTTGCGGGTATGCACGCCGAAGAGACCATCGGCGCCCACCTTCTCGCCGGTACCAGCGGCGATCTCCACGTTCTCGTTGAGCGAGGGATCGATGGAGCGGGCGTTTTCCTGCAGGGTTTTCGCCGGGATGAGCAGGGCGGCCTCGACGTCATCGGCCACCGGCTCCCACTCGAAGCGCCGCACCGCGAGGCGGAAACGGTCGGTGGCGGCCATGACCACGTTCTTTCCCTGCACCTTCATGTGCACGCCGGTGAGCATCGGCAACGTGTCGTCTTTACCAGCGGCGATGGCCACCTGAGACACGGCCTCGTTGAAGAGGCTCGGGTTCACTCGGCCGGTCACCTCCGGCAGCGTGGGCAGCGCAGGATAATCATCCAGGGGGATCAGCGGGAGCTCAAAGCTGGAGGAACCGCAGCGGAAAAATGCCTTCGACTCGTCGGTGCGCACCTCGATGGGCTTATTCGGCAGCGAACTCACAATATCCGAGACCAGCTTGCCGGGAACGGCGATGCGACCCGGCTCATCGATCTCCGCCGAGATGCTGACCTTGGTGGATACTTCATAGTCGAAGCCGGCCAGGGTGAGGCCGTCATCGTCGGCGCTAATCACCATGCCGCGAAGTACCGGCTGGGTGGGCTTGGTGGGCAAACTACGAGCGACCCAGCCCACGGCTGCGGAAAAGTCATCTTTCGACACTCGGAAAGACATAGGCTGCGATTCCATGCTTAGCTGAGGCTCCTTTAAGCACAAGCAGCCGCTGAGCAGCCAAGAAACCTGCTATCAGGTCCTCGGCGATACGGCCAATATGGCCCAGTATCGACTCATCGGCGGCAAAACAATTGTTCTTCCCTCCCAGCCTACAAGAATCACACTCCGCTATAAACCGGGATCCGCGCGGGAGGGGATATGTGATTCCGCCTCTGCGCACCTCGTGGCGTGCCGTCGTGGCGGGTGTGGTGAATGACAGGACTCGGCGCCGCGTCCACACCCCCTATTTCTTCTTAGATCAATCCATAACTTTCTTTGGTAGTAGCAGTAGGTGCTGTGCAATCTGTGTAATTCCACGATCCGCGCAGCTCACCCTAGCGTTGCGGCATGTGTTTCAAGCTGTGCATAACGGGTGCATAACTAGAGGGGATTGTGCGCAACTTTCGACCCCTGCTCGTTGTGCACAATCCATGCACCGTCGAGGCGGCTGCGAACAACAGGAAATCGCCACTTATGCACAGGCGGCGACCTGCGGTTTCTCCGAACGAACAGTAAATGACAATTCTGTAATTACACAACTGTGAATAACTCTGTGGATAACGCCCCCAGCGCGCATATCGACGCCACCTCTGCGGCGCCTTCACCCAGGACAGATACGACACAGCGCCCGTGTCACACACTGTGCACACGGGCGCTGGGGGCCGCGGCGGGCAGAAGGTGCTCCTGCCCTACCCCGCGGGGGTGAAAGTCTGGCTAAAACGCCTAGCTCGTAGGCCTCGCTAAGCGGAGCCATTCTTGATCAGCTGGGTGAGCTCCTGGATCTGATCGTAGGTTTCGCGGTTTTCTTGCATCTCGTTTTTGATCTTGCGCACCGCATACATCACGGTGGTGTGGTTCTTACCACCGAATTTCTCGGCGATCTGGGGCAAGGAGAGATCCGTGAGCTCGCGGCAGAGGTACATGGCCAGCTGACGGGCATGGACGACCGCGTGGGTTTTACTCGTGCCGGTGATGGTGTCCACCGACATATCGAAGTAATTGGACGTGGCAGTGATGATGGTCTGCCCGGTGATCTCGACGTGCTTGTTCTCCGGCATGATATCGCGCAGCGCCACCTCGGCGTGCTCGATGGTGATCGGCTGATTGGTCAGCGAAGAAAACGCGGCCACCCGAATCAGCGCCCCCTCGAGTTCACGAATAGAGGACTCGAAGCGGCTGGCGATCAGCTCCAGCACATCCCGGGGCACCTGGGTGCCATCGTCTTGGGCCTTCTTCATCAAAATGGCGATGCGGGTTTCCAGGTCCGGGGGCTGAATATCGGTGATCAGCCCCGCGGCAAAACGGGTGCGCAGACGATCCTCGAGGGTGGTCAGCTCCTTCGGCGGCCGGTCCGAGGACAAAATGATCTGCTTATCCGCTTGGTGGAGGGCGTTGAAGGTGTGGAAGAACTCTTCCTGCGTACCCTCTTTGCCCTCGAGGAATTGGATGTCATCCACCATGAGGATGTCGAGGTTGCGGTAGCGCCGCTTGAAGGCTTCCTGGCGGTCATCGCGCACTGAGTTGATGTAGTCGTTAGTGAATTCCTCACTGGAGACATACTTCACGCGCAGGCCCGGTTGCAGCACCTGCGAGTAGAGGCCCGCAGCGTGCAAAAGGTGGGTTTTCCCCAGTCCTGAGCCGCCCCAGATGAATAGCGGGTTGAAGGCTTTCGCTGGGGTTTCCGCCACCGCGACCGCCGCGGCGTGGGCGAAACGATTGGAGGATCCGATAACGAAGGAATCGAAGGTGTACTTCGGATTCAGCGATCCTTCCGAGGATGCCTTGGGGGCCGGCTGTTCGCGGGTATAGCGCTGCGGTGTCGCCTGCGGATTGGCTACTGGGTGGCCGAAACCCACCGAGGCGTCGTGGCCGCGCTGCGCCAGCGAATCATGGTGCTGTGCCCCATGCTGTCCGGGCTGCGGGTGCTGGGTCTGCTGGCCGTGCTCGGAGTACTGCGGTTGTTCGGAATAGTTGGCGTGGCTTTCCTGCCAATTCTTCTCCTGCCAGCCCTGATCCGCCCACTGCTGCTGCGGGCTGTCGCCCTCGGAGTGCGCGGTAGGTTGGGAGAGCGGCTGCGCGCTGCTCGGCGGCGGGACGACCGCCGCGTTGTCGTTATTGAGCATCTCCGTGGCCGCGCTGCTGGCCGCTCCGTGGGGATCTGGGTGCTGCTCGGCGTGCTCGGAATAGTCCGCGGGCTGCTCGGGGGCGGCGGCGGTCTCCGGCATGATTGCTTCCGGATTGACGCTGACGGCCAGCCCCGTCGGGCGGCCCATATGGGTGGTGAGAACAGAGGTCAGCGCAGGTCCCAAGTCCTGCTCAATGACGGTTTTCGCCATCGCATGAGGCGCGGCGAGCACCGCATAGCCCGGTACCAAGGCCACTGGGGTGACGAGGCTGAGAAAACCGCGCTGGCGGGCGCTAATTGGTCCGATTCCAGAGGAGGGTTGCTCAGACAGCGCCAACAGATCGTTAATCACGCTCTGCCATGTCTGGGCGAGAGAACCAGAATGCTCTGTCACAGGGAAAGCCCCTTACTACACGGGTGGACGGACAATCACGGGCACAGCACCACCACCGGGTGATGGCACGCGGAAACGACACATCCGCACCATCCCTGCCGCACAGGCACGATACGTTTTCCCAGCGAGGAGGTCGTTTCCGAATAACGGTGTCCTCGAAAGGAGCTGCAGCCACCAGCCATGGGCACCCCTAGCTCACCGCTATCGCGGCGAAGCGAGGAAACACCAAAGCCTTAAGGCGCACGCGCGCTTAAAGCCGGTCTCCCCTCTCCCCAACGACCTTTCCGAGCCTGTTCATAACCCCAGAAAGAGCGAGTTATCTCAGCCGGAAAGAACGCTTCGCTGTGGATGCACGGTTGTGTGATTACACCGCCGTGTGCACAGAGCCGACAAAGCCGAACTCCATGGTGATGCGGAGTTTTCCACAACGTTATCCACAGCTGTGGATAACTGGACTGCACAAGCGCTATCCACAGCCTAGTCGAGAGCCTGTGCATAACTAAATCGCCGAAAAAATGGGTTCTGAGCTGCACCAAAGCACTGGCTTCAGGGAAGTCTCAACTTCAGCTTTAGAGTTATCCACAGCCACGGGGTGTTCACAGCTGTGTTTAATTCACGGTTTCCATTGTTACCCGCCGGTGGTGGATACAGTCCAACAATCGCAGCGAATATCAATACTGTAATTATCTTTATCGCCGTACCCTCGGCCGGAAAGCCGATAATCCCAGATTGCGATGACATGCTCTTTTTCTGTTGCGCATCGGCATTGCCGCAGGAGCGGGAGCGGAAGGTGCCGGGGTGGTGAGCCGAAAATTACATCGGCGGTATTTCAGGGGTGAAAAACGCCTATTCTCCCCCCGCTGCCGCGCCGTGGCTCTGCGCCGGTGGCTGCGTGGGAGGGGTGTGAGTGGCATCGCCGAGTGGGCCTTACACTCCGCGGGGAAGGTAGGTGTGAAATCACCTAAATACCAGTACACTCGTACTATTTGTGCTGCGCTCCGGGCCGTACACTGCGGCCGATAACAGCGCCCAGGTTGCAGCACAGCTACAGCAGGAAAAGCACAGGGATGTAAGTTAGCCCAGCTAGTGACACGAATCTTATTCGCGTGGCAACTTGTTATTCATGACGGCCATACCGTATTCTGTCTAGGTCTATTGCGGTCACGCAGCTGCATCGCGGGTTCAACCTGAGGTTGAGCCTTGCAGATGGGGTGGGCAGGGCCGCGTGTGGACGATACTTCGGCGGTACAGTGCGCTGATCCGAGCGCCGGCTCGGAGGTGGGTGACCACCTCGTTGCGGAAGCTGAAGTATCGATCTGCATCCTGTTTCGCTTCGGCGGAAGAGGGGAAGAAGAGAATTCATCTCATGAGTTCCTTAGGCGTCGCGCAGCGCCAGCGTCTCAGGCCGCTTTCGTGGTCTGAGCCTCTAGTGCTGAGCAGCGCGGAGCTTATGACAGCAAACTTTCAAGGAGTGTTTGACCTATGGCTAAGGGCAAGCGGACTTTCCAGCCCAATAACCGTCGTCGTGCCCGCGTCCACGGTTTCCGTACTCGTATGCGCACCCGTTCCGGTCGCGCTATCGTCGCTGCACGTCGCCGCAAGGGCCGTGCTCGCCTCACCGCGTAGTTTTCTTTTCCCGTGAGGCGGCGGTGCCACGCACTCTGTGGCCCGCAGCCTCGCCATCGAAAAATTACTCGAGGGGCGCACTGATGCTTCCGAAGAACCTCAAAATTGGTTCCTCTGCGGAGTTTTCGCAGGCTGTCTCCGGTGCAAGCCGGGCCGGAACCAAGCGCGTGGTTGCCTATTATTCGCGCGCCTGTGAGGAGCGGGAGCCTCAGGTGAGCTTTGGTGGGCCGCATTTCGGACTCATCGTGTCTAAAGCCGTCGGGAATGCTGTGATTCGTCACCGCGTCGCCCGGCGGCTGCGGCATATCTGCGCCGAGCTCGCCGACGAGCTCGATTGCACGGACCGAGTGGTCATTCGGGCGCTGCCTGCCAGCGCCGATGCCCCCTCAGAGAAATTAGAGGACGATGTTAGACGAGCACTCGCACGCAGTCGACGACGCTTCGCCGAGCGCACCGCACAGCCCGATTAGGCCCGCTCGGCGTGGCCCGCTGACCGCGGTGTTAGTAGCCGGGGTGCGGCTGTACCAGAAGTATTTTTCTGGGCTCAAAAGCGGCCCCACCTGCCGTTTCGAGCCGAGCTGTAGTGCCTATGCGCTGGGTAGTTTGCAGCGCTTTGGGGCCGTGCGTGGGGTGCTCCTCACCGTGATTCGTCTGAGTAAGTGTGGTCCCTGGCATCCGGGCGGCTATGACCCCGTGCCGCCGGTGCAGAGAAAATGATGAAATATACTCGCATATGTGCCGCCAGTGGCGGCGCGAGCGAACACCCATGTGGCTGTGTTTTTCTGCGGCACGACGCAGGCGCCGAGCGGCGCGCTGCTGAACCCCTGAACGATGATCACACCACGTAGCAGCTAAAGGAGCATTCAGAACGCCGTGCTGGATCCTATTTATTACGCAATTTCTGCCATCTTGTGGTTTTGGCACAAGGTGGTCAGTTATGTCCTCGACCCCGACTCGGGTGTGTCCTGGGTGCTCGCCATCGTTCTTCTGACGGTGACCATCCGTGCCTTCCTCGTCAGGCCCATGCTCAAGCAGATGCGCTCGACGCTGAAGATGCAAGAGATGCAGCCGAAGATGCAGGCCATCCGCGAGAAGTACAAGAACGACCAGGCCAAAATGATGGAGGAGTCGCGCAAGCTGCAGAAGGAGATGGGCGTCAACCCCATCGCCGGCTGTATCCCGCTGCTCGTGCAGATGCCGGTGTTCATCGGCCTGTTCCACGTGCTGCGTTCCTTCAACCGCACCGGTACCGGCGGCACCCAGCTGGGCCTGTCCATTGAGGTCAACCGCAATACCCCGAACTACATCTTCGGCGTCGATGAGGTGCAGTCCTTCCTCGATGCTCGTATCTTCGGAGTGCCGCTGTCCTCCTATATCTCCATGCCCAATGAGATGTTCGGCGCCTTCGGCACCGTGGACTTCACCCGCGCCAAGATCATCGCCGTCGCCGCACCGCTGATCCTCATCGTGGTCTTCGCAACCCACATGAACGCCCGCCTGTCGGTCTCCCGCCAGGAGGAGCGCCGCCGCTCCGGCAAGACCAAGGCCCCGCAGAATGACATGATGGCCACCCAGATGCAGATGATGAACAAGATGATGCTCTGGTTCATGCCCGGCATCATCCTCTTCACCGGTGTCTTCTGGCACATCGGTCTGCTCTTCTACATGGCGTCGAACAACGTGTGGACCTTCTTCCAGCAGCGCTGGATCTTTGCCAAGGTCGACGCCGAGGAGGAAGAAGAGCTCGCCCGCAAGCGCGAAGCGAAGCGCACCACCGCTCCTCGCCCCGGCCAGAAGCCGAAAAACCCGAAGAAGGGCACCAACTCTTAAACGCGCCCTAGCGCCCGAGAGTCCTAGCGCCCTAGCAAGCCCCCGCGGCCCAGCATCCTCCTCGCAGTGATGCTGGGCCGCGACTCTTATTCCCCCTTGGGAGAGCCCGCATAGGGCAACGTATAGTGATGAAGACAGTGCAGGCTGGCTGGGCAGGAGATATAGCCAGCGCCGAGGATGAGGAAAGGGATGTTTCACGTGAAACCAGAGTCGGAGGGCGAGCTGAATACTGAGATGGCTCCGCCGCCTGCGAGCGCTGCCGCCGTCTTTGGCGAGCGCCTCGACCTCGCTGTGCGCTATCACGCCTCGCTCGCCACCACCGGCACTCAGCGCGGCTTCATCGGCCCCCGCGAGATCCCCCGGCTCTGGGAGCGGCATATCCTCAACTGCGCGGTGGTCACCGAAGCCATTCCGGCCGAGGCGCGCCGCGTGGCCGATATCGGCTCCGGTGCGGGCCTGCCCGGTATCCCGGTGGCTATTGCCCGCCCTGATCTCTCCATCACCCTCATCGAGCCACTGCTCAAGCGCTCCACCTATCTGCGGGAAGTGGTCGAGGAGCTGGAATTGGAGAATGTCACGGTGGTGCGCGGCCGCGCCGAAGAAAAGGCCGTGCGCGCTGAGGTCGGCCGCTTTGATGTGGTGACCTCGCGGGCGGTGGCCCCCTTGGGCAAGCTCGCCCGCTGGTGTATGCCGCTGGTGCGCCCGAATGGGAAAATGATTGCCCTCAAAGGCTCGAGTGTGCACGAGGAATGGGAACGCGATCACGCCACCATCGCCAAGGCCGGCGGCGGATTGGGCACAATCATGACCGTCGGTGAGGGTGTGCTGGAGCAGCCCACCACGGTGATCAGTATCCCGCGCCGCCGCTAGAAGTTGGTGTGGGTGCGTCGGCCTCTTACCCCATTGGTTGGTGACACAGTGAGGCACTAGGCTAGAGGCCTAGGTGTGTGCGCCAGAGGGTGGCGTCGATAAGCATGAGCGCCATGCTCCGGGCAGCGCACGCGGTAGTCTCATAGGCCAGCCATAGAGGGGATAGATCAGCGAGCATGCATGAAACTACGTGGGACGACACACCCATTGCCGCTGCGGCACAGCGGGCGGCGCAGGTGCGCACCCCGAATGCGCTGAAGCTGCCTCGACCCGAGCGGCCGCGCATCGTGACGATTGCGAATCAAAAGGGCGGGGTGGGTAAGACCACCAGTTCCGTCAATCTGGCCGCGGGTCTGGCGATTTGCGGGCTGCGGGTGCTGGTGATTGACCTCGACCCGCAGGGCAATGCCTCCACCGCGCTCGGCGTGGAGCATCGCGCCGGCACCATCTCCAGCTATGAGCTGCTCCTCGGCGAAACCACCGCCGAGGAGGCGATGCAGAGCTGTGAGTTCTCGGAGAATCTCTTCTGCATTCCCGCCACGATTGATCTGGCGGGCTCGGAGATCGAGCTGGTGTCCATGGTGCGCCGCGAATATCGCTTGGCAGACGCCATTAATGAGGACTTCCTCGCCGAGCACGATCTGGACTATGTGCTCATCGACTGTCCTCCCTCGCTGGGCTTGCTCACGATTAACGCCATGACCGCCGTCAACGAGGTGATCATTCCGATTCAGTGCGAGTATTACGCGCTGGAGGGCGTGGGCCAGCTGCTCAATAACATCTCCATGATCAGCACCCACCTCAACCCCGATCTGCATATCTCCGCCATCCTGCTCACCATGTATGACGGCCGCACCAAGCTGGCCGAGCAGGTCAGCAGCGAGGTGCGCAACCACTTCGGCGAGGTCGTGCTCAATACGGTGATCCCGCGCAGCGTGAAGGTCTCCGAGGCGCCCGGCTATGGCCAGACGGTGCTGGAATATGATCCCGGCTCGCGCGGCGCCATGGCCTATCTGGATGCGGCGCGGGAGCTGAATAATCGGGGCGACTACCCCGCCAGCGAGGAGTCCTCCCCTATTGGCCAGGCCCCGTCCGGCGATGAGGATTGACGGAAACATGCTCGGGAAAGATACTGGGGGCGAGCGGGGCGATCGTCTCGATCGCAGGCGCTTAAGCGCCCCTGCAGCGCCCACGCGGAACGCAAACGAAGGATGTTGAGCAACCATGGCGAATGAAACTCGTAAAGGCGGTCTCGGCCGCGGTCTCGCGGCCCTGATCCCCGATGGCTCCGCCAAGCCGCGGCTGGGCAATAACGCCGCCAGCATCGTTCTGGGCGAATCCTCTCGCGAGCGCGGCGCAGCCGGCAACCAAGGCGCCCGCGGCAACCAGGGCGGTTCACAGAGCCATTCCCAGGGCACGGCGCAGGGCGGCACCGGTCAGGGCCGCCAGCGCAGCGAGAAAGGCGTGCAGCGCAGCCGCCCCGAGAATATCCACGAGGACTACTCCACCCCGATGGGTGCGACGTACCGGGAGATCCCCATTGGGCTGATCGAGCCCAATGAGAAGCAGCCTCGCGAGGTCTTTGATGAGCAGGCCATGGCCGAACTCACCCACTCCATCAAGGAGTTTGGCCTCATGCAGCCCATCGTGGTGCGTGAGGTGGCTGATGGCTATGAGCTCATCATGGGCGAGCGCCGCTGGCGCGCGGCCACCAAGGCCGGCATGCAGGAAATCCCCGCGATCGTCCGTGAGACCGAGGATTCCACGATGCTGCGCGACGCGCTGCTGGAGAATATCCACCGCGTGCAGCTCAACCCGCTGGAAGAAGCCGCCGCCTATCAGCAGCTGCTGGAGGAGTTCGGCGTCACTCAGGCGGAACTGGCCGATAAGCTGGGCCGCTCTCGGCCGGTGATTACCAATATGATCCGGCTGCTCGCCCTGCCGGTGTCGGTGCAGCGCACGGTGGCTGCCGGGGTGCTGAGCGCCGGTCATGCCCGCGCTCTGCTGGGCGTGAAGGTGGGCGAAGAGGCCCAAGAAAAGCTCGCCAAGCGGATCGTGGCCGAGGGCTTGAGTGTGCGCGCTACCGAAGAGGCCGTCACCCTGCTGAACCGCGGTGGGAATGCGGATAAGCCCGCGCCCCGCGAGCAGGCCCCGCAGCCGGAATACCTCACTCACGCGGCCGAATCCCTAGCCGATAGCTTGGACACCAAGGTGACCGTGCAGGCCGGGAAGAAGAAGGGCAAGATCATCGTGGAGTTCGCGGGCCGCGAGGATTTCGAGCGTATCGTCGAGCTCCTCGAGCGCTAATCCAGGTGCACGCTACCGGCTGGGGATCACAATGGGCACCGATCACATCAAGCTGCTGCGGCTCGATCCGCGCGGCCTGAAGCATGTGCATCCGCAGGCGCGCCGCAGCATCTTCTGGGAAGTTGCGGCCACCGATGAGGCCCTCATCCGCGATAGCGCCCTAGAAAAAGAGGCGTGGATCGTTCATGCCGCCACCACCCTCGGGGTGTGCGGCTTCAACCTCATCACCCCCACAGAGACTCTCGGCACCATCCTCTTCTGCCCGCCCGCGCTCGCCGGCGGCGTCTCCCGCCTCCCCAGCGGCCCGGTCCCCCGCCGCGCCATGCTGCTCAGCTCCTTATTTCGTACCCCACATCTGGGCACTGCGCCGGTGCTTATCGACGCCGCCCTCATGCACCTCAGCCGCCGCGGCATAGAGACAGTGCAGGCCTTCGGCTGGCGCGCCAGCGGCCGGGAGGAACTGGACTGGGTGCCCGAGCGTATCGGTTTGATGAGCGAAGAAGAGCTGTGGGCCGCGGGCTTTGAGGTGGTGCGCGAGCACCCCGTGGTGCCCCGGCTAGAAATAACATTGCCGCCAGACACCTCAGTGCTGGCGGCGGCGGCCATGGACAACCTCAGCGCGGAGTTGCGCTGCTAGGAGGGTATCGGCTTAGCAGTTTTCCTGCTCGAGCAGTTCCGCGAAATTGTAGGTGCCGGTGGGCTGATCATCGGCATCCATGAGGTAGAGGCGCTTAACGGCCACCACGATGGCCTCGGCGATATCATCGCGCACCATCGGGTCGGTCAGCTTCGCCACGTCCGCATCGTTGGTGAGATAGCCGGTGACGACCTCCACGGTGGGCATCTGGGTCAGGCGCAGCAGCTCCCAGGTGCGGCCATGATTGCCGCAGTTGATCATCTGGGTGCGGGCAACGATCTCTCGCTGAATGAAGCCGGAGAGCTTCTCTCCTGTCAGTGAGGAGGAGCCGAGGGCAGAGCCGAAGTAGAACGTGGCCACGCCGGAGGCTTTGTCATTCTTGTAGCGGTCGGCCTGGAGGCAGATCATGAGATCCGCACCAAAGGCATTGGCCACATCGGCACGGGACTCCGCGGAGGAGTTATCCCCGCGCGGGCGGGACAGAATGGTCTCCATACCGGCGGCGATCATGCGGCCTTCGAGGCGGGTGGCGATATCCCAGAGGATTTCTTCCTCTGTGATGGCGCCATAGGTGCCCACGACCGTCATGCCTTGGTCCTTGCCGCCGAGGCCCGGGTCGATCACGACCCGCTTGCCGGCGAGACGTGGCCCTGCGCGGCGAATCTGCTCATCCTCGCGGATCGCCTGCGGGCAGCCACCCGTGATGCGTAGTCCCAATCGGCTGAGGGCCTTGATGGTCTTGGGCCCGCAGATGCCATCGGTCTCCAGACCGTAGTTGAGCTGGTAGTTTTTCACCGCATCAAAGGAGTTGGGTCCATAGCGGCCGTCGATGCGGTCGGTGTAGAAGCCGAGTTCCTGCAGCTGGGTTTGCAGCTGCACCACGTCATCTCCCACCAAGGTGTTATTCGGCTGGTACTGCAGCACGCGGGCACCCAAGGTATAGGAGGCCTCGCGGAGGGCACGGAGCGTGATTTCGCCGATATGGCCATCGGCGATGATGCCGCGGGATTGCTGGAAGCCGCGAACGACCTCAGCAAGTGCGGTATCGAATAGCGTGTCGGTTGCTGCATAGCTATCGAAGTCATCGGAAGATCCGTCCGCGGATTCGTCGACGGAAAGCAGTCCGAGACGAGCAAGGCTCTTCCGTACTTCCGCTACGCGCGGGCTACGGTCACCAACCCGCAACACGTCCACCACCGAGGTCCCTTCTACATAGATTGCAGCCGCGCTGCGCGGCCTTTTTCGTGCGCAGCACGACGACTGATATCTCAGCGTGTCACTATTCTAGGCGCGGGCAGCCCGCTAAACGAAAGTTGCTGAGAAAGGCACTTTCACGCTGTCGTTTTAACCTTACCAGTTACGCAAGTGACGCAAGTTTTTCTACGTATTCGCGCTTCGGCCGCACGCCCACGTATTCCGCGACCTTCTCTCCGCCTTGGAAGATTAAGACGGTGGGAATGGACATGATCTGAAACATCGCGCCCAAGCTGCGCTCTGCATCCACATCAACCTTGGCCACTACCGCAGTATTGCCGACCTCCTCGGCAACTTGCTCGATCACCGGCGCGAGCTTCTTGCATGGGCCGCACCATTCGGCCCAGAAATCCACCAAGACCGGCTTCTCGGACTCGATCACGGTGGACTTAAACGTATCGCTAGTGAGATTGATGATCTCAGACATGGGGGTCTCCTTGGAGAGTGAATGAAGGGCGGGGTTTAGTGCAGCGTGTCTTCCAGCTCGCCCAGATAGTGCTGGGCGTCGATGGCGGCGCGGCAGCCGGTGCCGGCGGCGGTGATGGCCTGCTGATAGTGATTATCCACGAGGTCGCCGACGGCGAAGACCCCGGGCACGCTGGTGCGGGTGGAGGGCTCCTGAACGCGCACGTGTTTGGTGTCGGTGAGCTCCACCTGCTCGGCGGCAATATCCGAGCGCGGATCGGCGCCAATAGCCACGAACATCGCGGCCACCGGCAGTTCGGAGGTCTCCCCGGTGACGGTATCGCGCAGCAGCAGCGAGGACACCTTGGACTCGCCGCGCACCTCCTCGACCACCTTGTTCACCATGAACTCGATCTTCTCGTTGTTCTTGGCGCGCTCCAGCATGATCTTGGAGGCGCGGAACTCCTCGCGGCGGTGGATGATGGTGACCTTGGAGGCGAAGGTGGTGAGGAAGGTGGCCTCCTCCATGGCGGAGTCGCCGCCGCCGATCACGGCGATCTCGGCGTCCTTGAAGAAGAACCCATCGCAGGTGGCGCAGGCGGAGACCCCGCGCCCCAGCAGCTCCTTCTCTCCGGGCGCGCCTACATAGCGCGGAGCGGAACCCATCGCCAAAATCACGCTGCGGGCCCGGAACTCCTCTTCGCCGACGCGCACGATCTTCACCTCGCCGCTGAGATCTGCCGAGTCCACCATCTCCATGCGCAGATCGGCGCCGAAGCGCTCTGCCTGGGAGCGCATCTGCTCCATCAGCTCAGGCCCCATGATGCCCTCGGCGAAGCCGGGGAAATTCTCTACCTCGGTGGTGGTCATCAACGAACCGCCGTACTCATAGCCCTCAAAGACCAGTGGTTTGAGCTCGGCGCGGGCGGCGTAGATGGCGGCGGTATAGCCTGCCGGGCCGGAACCGATGATGATGACGTCGTGGATCGTGTCGCTCACTGTGAGATGCGTCCTTTACTGTGTGATTCTGCGGCTAAAGTCTGCGGCAGCGGTGGCCGCCGATCGAGCGGCCCTAGCTGCGCGTCAGTGTCTACCTCTGCCACCCTACCCAACCGGAGGGAAAGGCTTCAGTACGCGGGGCGCCCCGCCCGTACCTTGGTATAACACCGCGCCGGTGTTGAGTATTCCCGCGCGCCGGTGTGGCGGCGAGGTGGCGTAGATACGCGCCCCGCGGCGGCTAGTTCGCCCCTGCGAGCAGATCTGCGATCTCTGCCGGGTCGCTGTAAAGCTGCTGCAGCTTGGTGCGGGCCCGTGCCCGCCGCGACTTCACCGTGCCCACGGCTACGCCCTGGTACTCGGCCACCCACTCCACGGTGTAGCCGGCGATATCGATGAGATAGAGCGCCTCCCGCTGTTCTGGGGAGAGCGTCCGCATGATCGCCTGCAGCGCCAGCCGCGAGAGCTCGCTGATGAAGGGATCGTGGCTGTGCCGGTAGGCAATGGCACGGGAATGGGTGTCATCGTCCATCACCGCCAACTCGTGGCGCTGGTGTGGGCGCCGGTGGGTGAAGTCATAGCCGGTATTCGACACCAGCTTGTGCAGCCAGGTGGACAGGGTGGCCTCGGCGCGAAAGGTGTGCATTCGCTGCGAGGCCTTGAGTAAGGCTTCTTGGACGATATCCCAGGCGTCGTGCTCGGTGCGGCTATAGCGGCGGGCGGTGAGAAAGAGCGTGGTGTGGTGCTGTCGCACGATGTGGCGAAAAGCCTTCTCATCCCCGGCTAGATGCTGGCTCACCAGCTCTACGTCGGCGCGGCCGGTCTCCCCCCGTGTTAGTTGTGTGGACTGAATATCGGTTGGCATCGGTGTGTTCATGATCTTCTCCCCCAGATGAACGATGAACAGTAGAAGCGGTTAGATTCTTAGCGCGCGGTGCTGCGCGCAGATGTAGTGTGCGAAAAATAGATAGCTAAGCAAAAGGTCCGGTGCACACCGTGATGTGCACCGGACCTATATAGGGGGATTGAGCTGAGCTAGAGGGTCATATCTTGGGCTAAGGGTAGCCTCTACCGGGGCGTGACGACGCTACTCTGCATTTTTCTCCTTCACGGTATCCACGATCCCCTTGACGCGGATTTCCTGGATATCTGCGGGCTTCGGAGACTCCGCGCTGCCCGAGGGCATCGGTAGACGCTCGATCCACACCACCATGCCGCGATAATAGGTGGGATCCTCGCCCGTTTTTAGCTTCGGCAGCGTCACTACGGTGGAGCCTGTGCGCAGCACCGCGCGGCCGAGTTCGGTGAGCTGATCGCGGGAGTCCACCTCATCAGAATCCACGGTGAATCCCAGGATGCTCACAGTGGTGCCACCCGTATCGGCGAGGAACTCCACCTCCGCTGGGGAGGCCGGCTGGATGAAGTCGATCTTCAGGCCCACCCCATTTTTGATCTCCTCGCGCTCGCCAAACTGGGCGCGATAATCATCGGTGTGCCAGCTGGTGGATACATCGCCGTCGATCACCAGCTCCGCCAGCTGCGGATTATCCGGCCACTCGGCGGGGCGGGTCGCGGGATCACCCGGCTCCCATTCCTCGGCGCGGGTGAGCTTCACCTTGGTGGCTTTGAGCACCTTCTCCGGCGCGCCAGAAATGGAATCCGAGTTCACTGGGCTATCGGCGCGGTTGCCGCCGACAATGCCGAGCAGATAGACGCTGGAGGCCGCCACCAGCATCACTAGGCCCACCGTGGCGATAGAGACCAGGGTGAGGCCGGCGCGGGTATATCCCTTGGAGCCGAAGCCCGGCGAGGAGGTGGGATCGGGCGCTGCATCCGCGGCCACCTCGAGGTAGTGCTCGGGATGATCCGAGCCCATACCGAACTCGTAGAGATCAGCGGCCATCACCCGCGGGTTCACCGTGTCGGAATCATAGAGCTGAGAGGTGAGATACTTCAGATCCTGGCCGGCGCCTTCATCCTCCACGAGCTGCTCCACGGCCTTGGCAATATAGCGCAGATCTTGGCCATAATCGTTGCTCTCCAACACCGCTGGGAAGGCGAGCACGGCTCGGCCATCGGTGTTCACACGGATGCGATCAAAGTGGTCGAAGCCAAGCGAGATGCCGGTCTCCTCGGCCGTGGCGGCGGCGTCGAGAAGCGAACTCATGGCATAGGCCACCGCGCGCGGATTGGCGCCGGTGAAACGCTGGCGCTGAGAGCCGGAATGAGCGCCGATGGTGAGCGAGTTCAAGGCGGTGCCCTCCACCCAGTCCGCCACCACGAGGCAGCCCGCGCGATAGGGCAGCACGTGGATATTATCGGCGATCGCCGGATGGTTGAGCTCCGCGAGGGCACGGGTGGTGCGGGTGACCTCAGCGGCGCGCTGGGCGGCCGTGGCGGGGCTGACAGGAGCCGCGGGGATCTGCATGCCCTGGGTGTCCACGAACACGAGCGCCACTTGCTGGCCGGTGCGTTGATCGCGGGCGTGCCAGAAGCGAGCGCCTGGGACGCGACCATAATCCTGCAAGAGGCGGTAGCGGCCATTGGCCACAGCGGCACCTGGGACCAGGCGCGGGATGCGCACCTCGCCGGCCGACATCGGCGGCGGCACCGGGGAGGCAGTAAAGGGCTCCACGGTGACCAGCTGGGTGGACAGCTCGGCGGTGGTGGCGGCGGGCAGCCCCTCGTTCGCCGAGTCCTCCTCGTTCGCCTGCGGGGCGCGGAGCATGCGGTTGAGCACCGGCACCCGGCTGAGCTGGCGGGCAAAGGCACTGACCTCGGGCAGTCCCGAGCGGGAGAGCGCGATCGCGGTGACGATGAGGAATACGGTGCCGGTGATCGCGGTGCGCAGCATGATCACCACCGAGGAGGCCGAGCCGAAGAAAGTCAGCTGCAGCAGCCAGTCCACGATCAGGCCCACGCCGGCGCCCACCAGTGAAGCACCAATCACCCACAGGGTGGAGGTCATGATTTCCTTGCCACGCAGCGATCCCAGTTTGCGGCGTAGGAGGAACACACCGATTACCGCGCCGCTGACAAAACCAAAACCATTGGCGGCGCCGAGCAGGATCACGACGCGTGAGGAGGAGGTAGCCACAAAGGGGGCGGCCGCCGAGAGCAGGATCTTCACCGTGGTGATACCGGCGATGATGAAGGTGGGTGTCCACGCTTCCTCGCGGGCATAGAACACGCGCAGGTGCAGCAGCACCAAGGCGTAGGGAATGAGGGTAAAGGCTGAGAAGCTCAGGGTCCAGCCCAAGATATCGGCCTCGGAGGGGGTGAATTGGCCATAAGCGAAGAGCGCATTGGCGATGTTGGTGCCAAAGGCCATGAAGAACACGATCACCGGGATCAAGGCGGCGAAGGTGAGCTTGGAGGCCCACGTGAGATCCCGCACCACGGCCTGATCATCGCCCTCGGCGGCGTTGCGCGACAGCCGCGGCATGATGGCGGTCAAGAGGGTGACACCGATGACGCCATAGGGCACCTGCAGCAGCAGCCAAGCTTGCTGATAAATCAGCGGGGCGCGGGCATCGGCATTGGAGGCGATACGGGTGGTCACGATGTAGCCCAGCTGCGAAATGGCCACATAGATAACGATGGCGATGGCCATCCCAGCGAACTCTTTGAGCCGATCATCGATGCCCCAGAGCGGGCGCAGATCGATGCCTTTTTTCCGCAGCGGCGGTACCAGCAGTAGCGCCTGCACCACCACGCCCATGGTGGTGCCCAGACCCAGCAGCAGCACGTGCGGGTCCGTCACCGAGGCCTGTTCGGCGGGATCCAGCGCCCCCGGCACCATCCAGTAGAGGGCGAAGGTGGCCAAGCACACCACGTTGTTCCACACCGGCGCCCACGCCCCTGGGCGGAACACGCCCTTGGTGTTGAGCACCGCCATGAACAGCGAGAAGATGCCGTAGAAGAGAATCTGCGGCAGCACCAAATAGGCGAAGGAGGTGGCCTGAATGATATTGACCTTGCCCTCATCGTCAATGGTGAGTCGCGTCAGCAAGGGCGCGGTGAGCACCGCGAGCGTGGTGACGACGATGAGCAGCGTCAGCGCCAGGGTGAACAGCCGCCGAATGAAGGCCGCTCCCCTATCCGGATCTTCCTTCTCGGCGCGCACCAGCACCGGCACCACCAAGGAGGTGAGCACGGCCCCGAGCACAATCTCGGTAACGAGATTGGGCAGCGTATTGGCCACGGTGAAAGCCGAGCCCACCGCCGAGCCGAGGGTGGCGCCGATGGCGAGGTTGCGGAGAAAGCCGGTGATACGGCTAATCAGGGTGGCAATGGCCATGGAGCCACCGGCGCGCACCACATCAGAGTCGCTGGTGGTTCCCTGCTCCTCCTCCGTGGTGGCCACCGGGGAGGAGGTTCCAGCCGCGGTGACGGGCTCCTGCTGCGCCTCATAGAGCGCCTGGGCCGGTTCGGCGGCCAGCTGCGAGTGATCGCTGTGCTGGCTCTCCAGCCGCTGCTTCCGCTTTTCCTGAACGCTAGGTCTGGATTCGGGGAGCGGCGCGGGCGGCGCCGGCGGCACGATGCGGCCGCGTAAGCCGGGCCGCTGGTCCGCTGCTGGTGTGTGCTTGTCTGTCACTTCTCAACCACGTTTCGTCTTCTAGCTGTCCCTCGATCGGCGCGAGGAGCGGCTCCCATCCCCCGGTGTTCTCGGCGGCGGGGTTCGTCTCGGTCTGCGTTGTCTGCTGCGGGATGGCCCAGGCGGGTCATCCCCGGGGCTCGGCCCTGGGTGGTGGTGAGCATGACGACGTGGCATATGCTGGGCGCGTCGCGACGCCTCCTGGTGGCCCCGCCTATCCGCGTCCCTGCGGTGGTGGCGCTGCTGGTTGTCGGTGCTGGCGGCCTCAGCGCGGGCCATGGCCCGCGCCGCTGCGGTGCGCGGCTGGCGCGCCGATCGGGCGCGGCGACGCTTATTCGTGCGCAGCGCTATCAGCCCCACGAGCATCACCAAGAGCACCCCAGCGAGCCAGCGGTTGGTGGTGGTGCCGCGGGTCTGCACCGAGATATCCACGGGATTACTGATTAAGGTGTCAGTGGGGGTGAGCAAGAAGAGTTCGAGATCCGTGCGCTGATCATCGTCGGGGATCATGGCCGTCAGCTCCGTGGTGATGGAGCCCTTGGCGGGAATGCGCAGCTGCGTGGGCAGCTCCAATTTCACATTGTCTGGAGCGGAATAGCCGATATGGGAATCCACCGGCAGCGGCAGGCCATTGCGGGCCACGATCAACAGCGGCGAGGAGCTACTGGTGCGGGTGTAGACGTTGCCCGGCGGTAGCAGGGCCACGGCATCGCGGAGTTCCATGAGCATCGCCCGGTTGCCCGTGATGCCGCGATTGGCGCGCTCGGTGGCGGCGGTATGGCGGCGCAGAGTATCGCGTTCGGTGCGGCTCAAGGCGCGCAGAATCCCTTGGCGCAGCGGCGCAGAAAAACCATAGGGGGTGAGCGCGATATTGGGATCGCGCACCATGAGGCGAGTGACCTCGTCGGTATAGCGCAGCTGCTGGCTGGTGGTGATGATCTCGCGGTCGCTCATTGCCGCAGGATCCACCACCTCCCGTGTCCCGGCCGGGGCGGCGGCGGTAGCCAGATAGTCCGTGATAGCCATGGGCGTACTGATCCGCGCATTGAGCACAAACTGGGCGCTATCCAAGAGGCTATTGGCATCATTGCTACTCAACTGCGCCGGCGGGAGCACCAGCAGCGGCTCGCCCGCCTGATAGGCGTTCATCGCGGCGAGCTCGAGGGCGGCCGCGGCGCTCTGGCGGCGGGCTGGGGTGGAGTCCAGGGTGTAATCGAAGCGGTAGCGCGGATCCGAATAGGCCGTGGTCACCGGCGCATTGCCCATACGCGCCACGAGCGTGGCCAGGCCAGAGTTATAGCCCACCGGATGGATCCGCTCCCCCGCGGGCGCCGCGGTGGAATCTGCGAGCAGCACCTCCGCACGCCCCAGAGTGGGATCGGGGATCTGCTCTTCCTGCGGAGCCTCATCCTGGGTGAGCACATCCGGGGCTTCGTCATAGACATTCTGCTGGCTGCCCTGCCGCCGCTGCCGCACCCACGCCTCGTCGGGAGTGAGCCCCGAGGAGGCGGTGTGGATCACGCTTTCGGCGCGATCCGTCATATAGCCGGCAGTGGGAATCACCACCGAGCTAGTCACAGGCCGGTCCAGAATCTCCTCCACCGTCAGCCGGCCGCGGGTGACGGCCTCGCGAGCCAGCCACTGATTACCGGTGGACGCCACCGCATTGAGGTCGGCATTCGCCCAGGGCAGCGCCACCACGCAGTGATTCTCGGCGGCGCGGTGGAGCTTCGCGATCCACTCCCCCGCCACCACGGGGCTCGAACCCGCTGCAGACAGGCTCTCCTCGGAGGGGGTATCCCAACGGTCCCGCAGCCGCGCCGCCGGCGCGACCGGGGAGGGCCTGTTAACGGAGACGCGATACCCATTGCTCATGCGATCCACCGCGGCGAGCAGCTGCGGGTCCACCGCCAGACAGGTGGCATCCTGCAGCGCCGCATTGTTCGAGGTGCGCTCGATATAGGTGTCCAAAAGCTGATCGAGGCGCCCACCCGAGACGATCGTGGAGGCCAGCTCATCATCACGCAGATACAGGGTCGGCTGGGTAGGAGCCTCCCCAGTTTCGCCCGGGGTGATATCCGTGGAGGCGGTAATCGGCAGCAGCATGGTCAGGCCACTCGGCGGGGCCGACTCCTCTGCATCAGGAGGAGACTGTTCCTGCGGGGCGGCGTCGATAAGCGCCGAGGCAGGGCTGAGCGGATCGGTGGGCACAAGAAAACGTTCCGTGGTGGAACTCGCCCCCGCTGGCCCCGTAGCCCCCACCCAGATCAGGAAGGGATAGACGCCGGGGCGGATCCGATCCGCGCTGGCGCCCGGGGTGACGGTGAGCGTGAGCTCGCGCTTCTCGCCGGCGTCGATGCGCACATCCTCCTCCCCAGTGAGGGAATAAGGATAGGCCTCGAGCCCCACCGTCATCATGGTGGCGGCGTGCTCGGGGTCAGTCGTGGCGTCCCCTCGATAGAGCGTGAGCGAGACGTCCGAAATCGGGGTATCCGCGGTATTAGTGATGCCCACCCGCACCCGAAAAGGGCGCGTAGGATCCCAATGCGACTGCTCCAGCGGGGAGATCTCCACCCGCAGCGGCGAGGCCTTATCCTCCGCGCGAATATAGGGATTGACCCATTGTTGCGCTACCTGGGGATCGCTCGGGTCGAGCACCACCGGAAAAGCCGCAGCTTGCGGGGCAAGGGCGGGCGGCGTCGTGGCGGCCACCGCTGCTACCACCACAGACGCGGCTAGACGACGCGTACGACTCACCGTGGTGTTGTCCTTCCCTCGGCGTGCACGCGCACCGCGCATTCCCGCATCAGAGAATGGGCCGTGCGCGCCAACTTGCGCTCATCGGCATAGGCCAAGCGTTCGATCAGAGAATTCGCTGGTACCCACGATACCTCGGTGACCTCGGGGTCATCATCGTTTAAATCCCCATCCACATAGGCCAAAAGATGATGGTGCACCGTCTTATGAATGCGCGTGCCATCGGAGACAAACCAATAATCAATCACCCCTAGCTCGCCCACGACCTCGCCCTTGATGCCGGTTTCCTCCCACACCTCGCGTTCCGCAGTGGCGGTATGGGCCTCGCCATTTTCCACATGGCCCTTCGGCATCGACCACAACAGACGGCCGCGGCGATCCACGCGGCCAATCAACGCCACATAGATACGGGACAGATCCACTGCGCCGTTCTCATCCACGGCCTCCGCCAGACCGGAGGCCACCAAGCCGCCCGCCGAGGTTTCAATAGAGGTGGGCATGGAGTGCTGTCCGCCCCGGCCCTTATCGCCGCGACGCGGGCGGTGCGCATTCTGCGAGCGCTGGTTTTTGCCCCGCTTCTGCTTCTTCTGGCCCTGCGCGCCACCGCGTTGCGCGCCGCCACCGCGCCCCCCGCGCTTGGCGGACGTGCCGCGCCGTCGCCGCGAGGAGCCCTCGCCGGACTGGGTGGATGCCTCGCCCTCGTTCTCCGAGGTGTGGGGGCGGGAGCTGCGATGGGCATTCTGCCGTCCCCCACGGCCGCCGCGGCGGCGCCGACGTCGCCGACTGCCCTCCGAGCCGGAGCGCGCAGAATTCGAACGCGAGGAACCGGAAGCCTCGGAGTTAGCCTCGCTACCTGCATCGGCAGGGGGCGGGGTGTGCGCTGGGGTGTGGGTGCGGCGTCGCGACCGACGGGTGGAGGCACCACGAGACCGGCCCCTCGTCGTGCTGGGGCTCGTGTTTCCGCTGGAACCGGAGCCTGCAGTGCTGCTAGACTCGCTTGTTCGCTGCGCCGAATTTTCGGCGTTGCTGCTCGTGGTACTCATTCCCTTGATCGTATCGTGACCAGCCGCCGGTTGGTACTTCGACATCACGAGTAGACTCATTACACATATACGGTGACGCCAGGAGGGGGTCGCCGCAGTGTGCAAGGAATCGGAGGAGATTCATGTCCGATGCACTGCCGGGATTTAACCGGCTGCGCGAAATTGGCCACAGATTCGCAGATCTTGCAGCGCTTTTCGACGCTCACCAGCACCCGCTCTACCTCGTAGGCGGCAGTGTTCGTGACGCTTTTCTCGACCGCGGTGGCATGGACTATGACTTCACCACCTCGGCGCGCCCGGAGCTGATCATGCAGATACTGCAGTCCTATGCCCCGGCGGTATGGGACACCGGTATCGAATTCGGCACCGTGTCTGCTGAGAAAGACGACGCGCAGATCGAGATCACTACCTTCCGTAGTGATACCTACGATGGCAGCTCCCGCAACCCGGAGGTGCGCTTCGGCGATAGCCTCGAGGGCGATCTGGTGCGCCGCGACTTTAAGGTCAATGCCATGGCCGTGCGCATCACCCCCGAGGGGGACGTGGAGCTGCACGACCCCATGGAGGGGTTGAGCGACCTCCAGGCGGGGCTGCTCGATACCCCAGCCACCCCGGAGCAGTCCTTCCACGATGATCCGCTGCGTATGCTGCGTGCCGCCCGTTTCGTCTCCCAGCTGGAGTGCACCGTGGCGTCGCGAGTACAGCGGGCGATGGCGGAGATGAGCGGCGAAATTACGCGGATCACCGCCGAGCGGGTACAGATGGAGATGAGCAAACTCATGCTTGGCCGCGCCCCGTGGGCCGGTATCGACGTGATGGTCGAGAGCGGACTGGCCGATCATGTGCTCCCCGAGGTTCCCGCGCTGCGGCTTACCCAGGACGAGCACAAACAGCACAAGGACGTCTACGTCCACTCGAAGCGGGTACTGCGCAATGCCACAGAGCACGAGGGCGAGGACGGCCCCGACCTGGTGCTGCGCTGGGCGGCGCTCATGCACGATATCGGCAAGCCCACGACTCGTGAGTTCCACGAGGGCGGCGCCGTGAGCTTCCACCAGCACGAGGTCGTGGGAGCAAAGATGGTGCGCCAGCGCCTGCGCGCCCTGAAGTACCCCAAGCAGGTGGTCAAGGACGTATCGCAGCTGGTGTTTTTGCACATGCGCTTCTATGGCTACAGCGATGCGCCCTGGTCCGACTCCGGAGTGCGCCGCTATGCCAATGATGCCGGGGAGCTGCTGCCGCAGCTGAATAAGCTGGTGCGCTCGGATTGCACCACCCGCAATAAGCGCAAGTCCCAGCGGCTCAAGCGGGCCTATGATGAGCTGGAACAGCGCATCGCTGATCTGGCCGAGAAGGAAAACCTGGCGGCCGTCCGCCCGGATCTCAACGGCAATGACATCATGGAGATTCTCGAGCTCCCGCCCGGACCCGAGGTGGGCCGCGCGTGGTCATACTTGAAGGAGCTCCGATTGGATCAGGGCCCCATGGAGCGCGACGACGCCATCGCGGCACTACGCTCGTGGTGGCAGGAACAGAACTAAAGGACACACCGCCATGGAACAGTATTTCGGAGATAATCTCTTCAGCGCTATGGAACGCAATCCCATCGAGGTGGGCGCCGTGCTGGTGCAAGATCACGAATCTGAGTTCGGGCCGCACAAGCGCGATGCTCTGCTCGTGATCGAACACTCCGAACAACGCACCATGGCGCTGAGCTTGACAATGCCCTCCGAGATGGCGGTGGCTAATGTGCTGCCGGATTGGTCCGATCTGCTCTGCACTCCCCCAGTGTTTTATGTCGGCGGCGCAACTAGCCCAGAAGGGGCCCTGGCCGTGGCCGTGCTCCGGCCTGGCGTGAAGGCCGAGAAGGGCGATTTCTGGGATGTGCTCAGCAATCGCATCGTGGTGCTCAATCTGCAGCATCCGCCGGAGGCCTTTGAACCCTATGTGGAAAGCGTGCGCTTTGTCGCCGGGCACAAGGTGTGGGAACCCGGTGAACTCGAGAAGGAGGTCCAGCTCGGTCATTGGTTTGTCGCTCCTGCACTCCCCTCCGATATCACCGCGGGACGCATGGTGGATGTCTGGGGCGATATCCTCAAGCGCCAGGACTTCCCGATGTCGGTATTTAGCACCTTCACCTCGGAGTACGAAGAGAATTAAAAAAGGCCCGGATGTTTCACGTGAAACATCCGGGTTTTTCTTGTCCCGGGGTGGCTGCTCCGCGGCTACGGGGATCAGCGCTGCGACCAGTACTCCTCGAACTCTGCGGCAGTGAGCGGGCTGGCGATGATGTCTTCGAAGTTCCCATAGAGATTCGGGTGCGGTACCACCGGGTTCGGCGGAGCGTCCATGCCTTCAAGGGCGAAGCTGCCTTCGGCGGTGAGGACGGCGGAGCCGGTGATCTCGTGGGTGCGATGCGAGCTATCCGCCGGGCCCTTGAACTCGAGGACGCGCAGCATGCGGCACTGCTGGGCGTCGATCTCCTCCAGTTCCGCGACATGGGTGATCGCATGGGCCTCGATGGCCATGCTGATGCGCACGTAAAGCGTCTGCTCGTCGCTGCCGCTCGGCTGCGGGCTGTGGGGGCTCTGCGAGCTCTGCGGATGGGACATGGGTAGAAACCTCCTCGATACGGGTGTGCGGACGGGGTTCTTAGCTGCTCTCGCTGCTCGCGGCGGTCTCGCCGCTCTTGCCGCTGGCGGCCTCCTGCGAGCGGGCATAGCGGGCGGCCAGCCAGGAGCACATCATGAGCTGCACCTGATGGAAGATCATGAGCGGAACGATGAGCAAGCTTACTTCCACGGGGCCAAAGATCACAGCACCCATGGGTAGGCCCGTGGCAAGCGACTTCTTGGTGCCGCAGAACTGAATGGCCTTTTGGTCCTGGGAGTCAAAACCGAGGCGCGCAGCGACCCAGCGAGTGAGCCACAGCATGAAGGCCACCAGCACGATGGAGAAGCCGATGAGGAAGACGATCTCCCCTACGTTCACGGTGTCCCAGATGCCGGAGACCATGCCCGCGGAGAAGGCCGAGTACACCACCATGGTGATGGAGCCGCGGTCGACGATCTTGGTGCCTGTTGCGGCGGCCCAGCGGCCGGTCCAGCGCCGCGTGAGCTGTCCCGCCACGAAGGGTAGGAGGAGCTGCACGGCGATCTTGATGAATACCTCTGGCCCCACGGTGATACCTGTCCCCTGGGCCATGATGAGCATGACCAAAAGCGGGGTGAGGACCACGCCCAGCAGATTGGAGAGCGAGGCGCTGACGATTGCGCCAGCGACGTTGCCGCGGGCAATAGAGGTAAAGGCCACTGAGGACTGCACCGTGGAGGGTGTGAGCGTGAGATAGACGATGCCCAGGTAGAGCCCGGTCGACAGTATCGTCTTGAGCGGGGTGAGGGCGATTCCGATGAGCGGAAAGACCACGAAGGTAAAGGCGAGGATCGTCAGGTGCAGCCGCCAGTGCTTCAACCCAGCGAGGGCCTCTCGCGGTGATAGTCGCGCACCATAGAGGTAGAAGAGCAGGGCGATGGCGAGCTGAGTGGCCACGGAAAAGGCGTCGGCAAACCAGCCGCGGGCGGGTAGGACGATCGCCACAATGACTGCGCACAGAATGAGTACGATCAAAGGGTCTGGTGGTCGCAGAGTGAATCTCGAGCGCATGCCCCTCAGCTTAGTGCTGCCACCTCAGTCGTGGGGGCCGCTGCGCGGGGCGCTGGGCGAGAAGATGTAGTGGGGAGCGCCAAGAAAATAAAATCCCTGTACACATCGGCTTGGTGTGGCCAGCTTTTGGGAGTGCCTACTATTGGTTGCCCTGATAGATGAAGGATTGGACCTTTGGAATTGCCCGCCCTTGAGGCTTTCCTGTGACATGTGCAGGGCCGCAGAGTTTTGTCACGTTATGAATAGTGGCCCCGTGCGTAGTATGCCCCAATTGTAGCCCCTCGGGGCCGAAAAGAGCTAGAGGGGAGCGCCGTAGCACTCCCCTCCCCTAGCGTGAACTGCTTAAAAATTCTTGGCGGTGGCCGCCTTCATGCGGGAGACAAACTTGCCGAGTTCCTTCTTCAGTGCCTCGAGATCCGTGATGCGGCGCGGCTGGGGGTGCTCGCCCTCGCAGTACTTCTCGATGATGGCAGCAATGGCGGAGCCGGTGATCGCCCCGGCGGCGCCGGCGGTAATGGCGTCCGAGACGTGCTCGGGTGTGGAGATGCCGAAACCCAAGAGCGAAGGAGCGCCGCCGAAGCGCTGAATATTCTTCACGATCTCCGGCAGGCCCCTAGTTTGAGATTCGGACTCGGCACCCGTCACGCCGAGGCGAGAGACGGTGTAGATATAGCCCTTGGACACGGCGGCGACGCGTTCGAGGGTCTCCTCATTCACATTCGGCGGTGCGATGAACACCGGATCCACCTGATGCTGCTCGGCGGCGGCGAGGAAGGGGGCGGATTCGCGCACCGGGATATCCGGAATAAGCACGGAATCGGCTCCCGCCTCGTGGATCTGGGAGTAGAAATTATCCAGACCAAGAGAAAACGCCACGTTGCCATAGCAGAGCAGGCCCATGGGGATCTCGGGGTAGCGGGCGCGGATGCGGCGGATGATATCGAGCGAGGCGGCGAAGTCCATGCCGGCGTCGAAAGCGCGGATATCGGCGGCCTGGATGGTGGGGCCATCGGCCACCGGATCGGAGAAGGGCACGCCCAGCTCGAGGGCATCGGCGCCATTCTCGATGAGGGTGGTGATCAGCTCCACGTTGGTATCGGGGTCAGGATCGCCAAGCATGATGAAGGGGACGAAGGCACCCTCGCGCCGTTCATCCAAGCTGGCGAAGAGATCGTCATAGCGGGACATGCTTAGTTCTCCTTCAGGGTGTATTCGGGGTGCTCGGCCAGGGTGCGGCGCACATAGTCAATATCCTTATCGCCGCGGCCGGAGAGGGATACCAGAATGGTGATCTCCTGGTTGTTCTCGGCGGCGAGGGCGGCGCGCTTCAGGGCATAGGCCAAGGCGTGGGAGGACTCCAGCGCCGGCAGAATACCCTCATAGCGGGTCAGCATCTGGAAGGCCTCGAGCGCCTCGGCGTCAGTGATGCCCACATAGGTGGCACGGCCGGAATGAGACAGGTGGGCGTGCTGAGGGCCGACGCCCGGATAGTCCAAGCCGGCAGAGATGGAATAGGACTCCTCCACCTGGCCCTCAGCGGTGCGCATGAGATAGGACTTCGCGCCGTGGAGAATACCGATGCGACCAGCGTTGATAGGAGCGCCACTCTTGCCAGAATCCAGACCGAAGCCGGCGGGCTCGGTGCCCACGAGCTCCACCGAGTCCTCCTCGATGAAGTCGGCGAAGATACCAATGGCATTGGACCCGCCGCCCACGCAGGCCGTCACCACATCCGGCAGACCGCCGATGCGTTCCTGCATCTGCTTCTTGGCCTCGGTGGAGATGACGCGGTGAAATTCGCGGACGATCGTTGGGAAGGGATGGGGGCCGGCGGCGGTGCCGAGCAGATAGTGGGTGTCCTCGAAGGATTCCGTCCAATCGCGGAGCGCCTCGTTCACGGCGTCCTTCAGGGTGCCGGAACCAGAGTTCACACTCACCACCTTGGCGCCCATCATTTCCATGCGGTAGACGTTCGGCTGCTGGCGCTCGACGTCCTTGGAGCCCATATAGATCACGCACTCGAGATCCAGTAGGGCGCAGGCGAGAGCAGTGGCGGTGCCGTGCTGGCCGGCGCCGGTCTCTGCGATCACGCGGTGCTTGCCCATGCGCTTGGCCAGCAGGGCCTGCCCGATCACCTGGTTGGTTTTATGAGCGCCGCCGTGCACCAAATCCTCACGCTTGAGGAAGATGCGCGCATGGCCCTTGCCCTGTCCCTCGAGGGGCAGGTTGCAGCATTCGGTAATCGGTGTCGGCCGGCCGAGATAATCGCGGAAATAGGTCGCTAACTCCTCCATGAACGCCGGATCCTCCATGGCGTCCACGAAGGCCCGCTCGAGCTGATCCAGGGCGGGAATAAGCAGTTCCGGGACATATTGCCCGCCGAACTCGCCGAAATACGCGGGAAGGATGGTCTCCCGCTCTGTGTTCTGGGTGGTCTCTGTCATCGTTGATCGTGTCCTTGGTCGGTGATATCGGGGTGTTCTGCGGCCTCGCCCTGAGGGGCGGGAGGGGCAAAGTGGAAGTCCTTGATGGCGGCGAAGGCGCTGCGGATAGCGGCACTATTCTTTCGATACTGCCACGTTTCCCCGGTCGCGGAGCCATACTCCACGCCGCTATTGAGATCGACGCCGACGCAGCCGGTGCGCAGCGCCTCGTGCATATTCTCTGGGGATACTCCGCCTGCGATGAGGGCGCGGTCTTTGACGCTATCGGGGATGGTGGCCCAGTCGAAGCTCTCGCCGGTGCCTCCTTCGCCATTGTCCAGCACGAGCTTATCCACCAGTCCCCCGCTGGCATGCGCCTCGGCCATCCGTGCCCCGTGCTCGGAGCTCATAGAGACAGCCCGCCACACCTGGACCTCGGGGCCGACTTCAGCGCGCACCGCGGAGATCAGCTGCTTCTCCCCCTCCCAGGTATCGGAGAGCGGCGCATGAATCTGTACGGCGTAGACGCCACTATCGGCATAGTCCCGATAGCCGGAGCGCTGGCGCGAGACCGCCACATAGCGCAACCCGGGCTCCGCTGCCATGATGGCTGCCGATGTTTCACGTGAAACATAGCGGGGCGAGTCGTGCTCGAAGATCAGCCCGCCGTAGACGGCGCCGGCCGCACAGGCCGCTTGGGCGGCCTCTGGGGAGGTCAGCCCGCAGACTTTGTTCTCGCCGTAGATGAGGGCGCGGGCGGCCGCGTCGATATCGGGCTGTGAGGTGAGTTGCGAGCCCACTAGGAAGCCATTGACCACCCCGCCCAGCTTCTCCACGGTGAGATGGTCCTTAATGCCCGATTCGGCGAGCAGCACCGCGTCTGTGGGGGCCAGAGGAGCCAATTCGGTCGAGCGGGAGAGGTCGATGCTGAGATCGTGGAGATTACGGTGGTTCACGCCAATAATGCGGGCACCTAAGGCGGTGGCGCGGGCCATCTCCTCCTCGTCGAGCACCTCAGTGAGCACATCGAGGCCGAGCCGTGCGGCCAGCGAGGAAAGTTGCCGGTACTCGGCGTCGTCAAGCACAGAGAGCATGAGCAGGATCGCGTCGGCCCCGAAATAACGGGCGGCCACTACCTGTACTTCATCGATAATGAAGTCCTTACACAGCACGGGGAGATGGGTGCTGGAGGCCACAGTGGCGAGATGGTCATAGTCGCCGCCGAAGCGATCGGGCTCGCAGAGCACGGAGATGGCCGCGGCATATCGCGAATAGATCCGCGCGATATCGGCGGGATGATAGGACTCGCGGATCAGGCCCAAGGAGGGCGAGGAGGATTTGCACTCGAGGATAAAGCGGTGCGAGCCCTGCAGCGCCGCGTAGAGCGAACGCTGCGAGGTGGGAAGAGACGCCGCCTCTACCCCACCAATGCGCGCGCGGATATCCGCGAGGTGGCCACGGCGGGCGCTGACGATTTCCTCCAAAATCGTGGGCAGCGAAGAGGACTTACTTGTCGTCATGGTCACTCCCTTCATAGGTGGCGAGCCAGTCCTGGACGGCGCCGCTAGAGATGACCTCCTTGGCGCGGGCGGTACCTGCGGCGATGCTCTCGGCCACGCCATGGAGATAAAACATGGCTCCGGCGTTCACTGCGACGGCATCCACATGGGCCGCCGGTGCAGTACTGGCGAAGACGGCCCGCAGCATCTCGGCGTTCTCTGCGGCGTCGCCGCCGGTAATCTCGGAGAGCTCGTGGGTGGCAATGCCCATCTCTTCCGGGTTGAGGCGATAGTGCGAGATCTCGCCGTCCTTGAGCTCCCAGAAATCCGTGGGCCCGTGGACCGCTAGCTCATCGGTGCCGCTGCCATGCATCACGAGGGCGCGCTCGCGGCCCAGCTCGCGCATCACGCGGGCGATGGTCTCGCCCAAGCGTGGCTGTGCGATACCCATGATCTGCAGCTCGGGGCGTGCTGGGGAGAGCAAGGGGCCGAGAATATTGAAGAGGGTGGGAATACCCAGCGCCTTACGCACGGGCTGCACGTGCGCGACGGCGGGATGATAGGCCGGTGCGAAGAGGAAAGTGAACTTCGACTCCTCATAGCAGCGCACGGCGCTATCGACGTCTCGCTGCACCGGAATGGAGAGCGCTTCCAGCACATCGGCGGAGCCGGACTTCGAGCTCACCGAGCGGTTGCCACACTTGACGACGCCGCAGCCGCCCGCTGCACAGACCAAGGAGGCGGCGGTGGAGATATTAATGGTGTTCTTGCCGTCACCACCGGTACCGGCGGTGTCCAGAAGGCCCGCGCCCGTGAGCGGGAAGGGGCGGGCGGCGGCGAGGAAGGCCTGGGCCGCGCCGGCAATATCCTCAAAGGTTTCGCCACGGGTGCGGATGGCCATCAAGAGGGCGGCCATATGGACGTCATCGTAGTCGCCCTCGGTGAGCGGCTCGAAGACCGCGCGGGCCTCCTCCACCGTGGGGTGAGGATTATCCAGATAGTTTTTCAGAAGATCGACTGCGGCCGGGTTAGCCATGAAGAGTGCCTTTCGTTTCACGTGAAACAATGCGGGGAGGATGGGCAGGGGTACTGCCCTCCATTATGGGAGCAAGATGTCGATGGCGCGGTGGATGATGTGCGGCCCAGAGGGACTGAGAATGGACTCGGGGTGGAATTGCAGCCCGATGGCGTCGGTACGATCCTCCGCGCCACGGATAATGCCCGCCATGATGACGTCACTGCTGTCCGAGGGGCAGGTGCCGAGGCTCTCGATGCGCTCGGGAACATCGACGCAGCCGAGCGAGTGATAACGCGCGACCGGCACGTGGTCGCCGGCGCCGGTGCTGCGGTCCGGATGCGGGTCCACGCTCAAGCCGGTGAAGAGCGCGGAGCGCGCCCCCGCCTCGCTGAGCACCATGTCGCTCATACGGCCGTGCACGGGCCCGCAGGGGGCCACCACTCCCCCACAGTGCTCGATGAGCGCTTGGAAGCCGAGGCAGATTCCGAGCATCGGCGTGGAGCCCAGTTCGGCGGCGATGAGCTGCATCATGGTGCCTGCCTCGGCTGGATAGCTGGGACCGGGCGAGAGTACGAGCAGATCCGGCTGGAGAGCCTGAACCTCGGCGACGGGGGTGGTATTGCGCACCACCGTGATGCGGTGCTCGGTGGCGGCAATGGCGTCCACCAGGTTGTAGACGAAAGAGTCGAAATTATCGATCACAACAATGTGGCTCATGCTCGTTCCACCTTCAATTCCTGCGCTGCGGCAGCCGCGATGGCGTCCAGCACCGCATAGGCTTTGTGTACGGTTTCATCGGCTTCGGATTGCGGCACCGAGTCGCGGACGACGCCGGCACCGGCCTGCACATGGGCGCGGCCGTGGCGGACGAAGGCGGAACGGATGACGATGCAATTATCCATATCGCCATTGCCCGCCAGATAGCCCACGGCGCCGCCATAGCTGCCGCGACGGATCCCCTCAGCCTTCCGCAAGAGCTCCACCGCCTTAATCTTTGGAGCGCCGGTGAGCGTGCCCATATTCATGCAGGCGCGGTAGGCGTCCAGCGGATCGAAGTCCTCGGCCAAGGTGGCGCTGACGATACTGACCAAGTGCATCACCCGGGAGTAGCGGTCGACCTGCATGAGGCGATCCACCGCGCGGGTGCCCGGTACCGCCACGCGGGCAAGATCATTGCGCGCGAGATCCACGAGCATCGCATGCTCGGCCGTTTCCTTGTCATCGGTGCGCAGCAGAAGCTCATTGCGGGTATCGAGCTCCCGATTCAGGCTGCCATCGGGATTGAGCCCGCGCGGCTGCGTGCCCGCGGCAGGATAGATCTGCAGCGTCCGGCTCTCGGCGGTGTACTTGAGGTTGGACTCCGGCGAGGCGCCGAAGAGCTCATAGGCGCTCTCCCCTGCCTCATCGCCCGCGCTCGCTGCCGCCGCGCCGTGGATATAGAACATATAGGGGCTGGGATTGGACACTCGGAGCTGACGATAGGCGGCGAAGGCATCGGGGCACTCCACGCTGAAGGTGCGGGCGGGCACCACCTGGTAGATATCGCCTTCATAGATATTGCCCTTGAGCGTGCGCACGACATCGCGGAATTGCTCATCGTTGAGGTTGATCTCCGCGTGCAATGTTTCACGTGAAACATCCCCCGCGTCCGCCGCATCGGCGGCGGGGTTGGAGGGCGCGGAGTGGGCGTCGATAAGCGCCGAAATGCGCTCGAGCTCCGCGGCGTCTGCCTCGCGGGAGGAGGCGAGGGTACTCACCCGTGCGAGCGAGGCTTCCTCGGAGCGGTGGTCGATATCCAGCAACGTCTCGGCGAGGATGAACTGATAGTCCGGGTAGGTATTGGGCCCCTCCTCCACCTCGGGAAGCTCCTCGAAGGTGGCGAGGTAGTCGAAGGCGAAGCCGCCCGCCAAGAAGGGCAAGAGGCCATCGTGGAAGCCGGACTCCTGCTGCAGCAGCCGCAGGGGCAGCACCGTGCTCGGAGCGAGGAGACGCTCCTTCTCGTCCATGGCCGTCGAGGGCGGGAAATGGAAGCGGAGACGATCCCCTGGGAGCCGGTACTCGGCCAGACGAGACGCCAGCCGCTCTGCCAGCGGCTCGCCAGAGGCGCTGAGGATATCCAACTGGACATCATGGCCGGTACAGGTCAGCCGCAGCGAGGCGCTGAGTATCGCGAGAGATTTCACGCCGCGCTTGGACTCAATATCGACCGATTCCAGCAGAACCGAATCTGCCGGGGCGTCCGTGCCGTCAAGACAGAGGGCGCGATATACCTCGGAGGCATCGCGGTGATAACGCACTGGGCGGCGCAGCACTGCGGGCTCATAGTGCGGCGGGGTGGTGAGTGTCATCGTGCTCTTTTCTTCTGAAGCCTAGGTTGATCGGTGGGGCCACCTCCCCCATTGCGTCGAGCCCGCGCCCTCTCAGGCAACAAAAAAGGCTCGCCGCGCCGGGGAGCGAGCGAGCCTAGTGAAAAGACGTTGAAATGCCGAATTCGTGGCTCGCCCTAGCTGGCGCGCCACCACCACGAGTGGGTGCTGGAAGTGAATTCGTGCAACAACATGGCAGCTATTTTAGCAGTAGTCTCTCTGCCGCTAGGAAGATGGGTGCTAGATGGGGGTAGAGCCGCTAGGAGCGTTCCGATCGCGGCAGGAGGCCGGCGCGTACACCATTGAGAATAATGAGTACCTCGGCCGCCTCGTGGATGGTCACTACCTCCGCCAGACCCAGAACGCCAGTGATTGCCAGTGGCGGCAACGCCACCACAATAGCCAGTGCCAAGGCCAGGTTCGCGATCATGATGCGGTGCGCGCGGGCGAGGTGCCGCAGCGCCGGGGGAAGCAACGTGAGACTATGGCCGACGAAGGTGATATCGGCGCTCCGGCGGGCAATATCGGTGCCCGTGGCCCCCATGGCGATGCCAATGCGGGCGGCCGCCAGAGCGGGTGCATCATTGATGCCATCGCCCACCATCATCCAGTGCCGGGAATCTACCGCGGCATGCTTATCGGAGGGACTGAGATCGCCCCGCACATCGGCGATACCCGCCGAATGGGCAATGGCCTCGGCCGCCTCCTGGCGGTCGCCACTGAGCATCACCGTGCGCAGCCCCTGGGCCTCGAGGGCGCGGACTGCCTCCGGCGCCTCCTCCCGCAGGGAATCGGCGAGCTCGATAATGCCGAGGGGCTCTCCCTCGCGGCGCACCTCCACCACGCTGGCGCCGCTGACCGTGGCGGCGACAGCGCGGGCGCGGCCCACGGAGATCTCCGTGCCTTCGACGATGCCGCGCAGGCCCTCGCCGGGGGTCTCGCGCACATCCGTGGCCGTAGCGGGGCTGATCCCCTGCTGCGCGGCCGCCTGCACGATGGCTCGGGCCAAGGGGTGCTCGCTGTGGTGCTCAATCGCCGCGGCGATGGCGAGTACCTGCTCGGAGTCCGCACCGGGGGCAGCGGCGATATGCACCACCTGGGGACGGCCCTGGGTGAGAGTTCCGGTCTTATCGAAGGCGACGGTGGTGATGCCGTGGAAACGTTCGACGGTGGCGGCATCCCGCACCGCGCAGCCCATGCGGCTCGCCCGGCCCAGCGCGGCCAGAATAGTGATAGGTACGCAGATCGCGAGGGCGCAGGGCGAGGCCGCCACGAGCACCGTCAAGGCGCGCGGGATCCAAAGCCCAGGGTCGCCGAAGATGCTGCCAATAACGCCCGTGGCGAGCGCCAGCAGCAGCACTCCCGGCACGAGCACGCCCGCGATTCGGTCAGCAAGCCGCCCCGCCGCGCCCTTGCGGTCCTGGGCGGTGGTGGTCAGCTCCACGATGCTGGAGAGCGTATTCTTCGCGCCGGGAGAGGTCGCCTCCACTTCGAGGGAGCCATCGAGGGCGATCGAGCCGGCAATGACCTCCTCCCCTACCCCAGCCATCACGGGCATGGGCTCGCCGGTAATGGCGGAGACATCCATGTGCGAGCGGCCGGTGTGGACCACACCATCGGTGGGCACGCGCTGCCCAGGTTTCACGTGAAACATTTCGCCCACACCGAGCTCGCGGACGGGCACACGCCCGCGTTCGAGGGTCTCCACAGTCTCGGGCAGGAGTTTATCTATCGATTCCAGATCATCCCGCGCTTTATCCAAGGAGCGATCCTCGATGGCCTCAACCAGGGAATAGAGGAAGGCGAGGGTGGCCGCTTCTCCGGGGAAGCCGAGGAGAATCGCGCCGATGGCGGAGATCGTCATCAACAGCGCGACGCCCAAGCGGGCCCGGCCACGGTTCTTAACGAAGGTTGTGAGCGCCCCGGGCACGAAGGTGGCTCCACCCAAGGCGATGCCGAGATAGTAGAACCAAGGGTGCACGAGGAAGCCCAGGATCATGGCGAGTCCCGAGCCTAGGGCTAATTGAATCTGGCGATCGCGGTACCACGGGCCCTCGGTGTTCTCCCGCACCTCGCCGGATTCGCAGGAGCAACATGCGCTACTCATGGCCAGCCTCCGTCTCTACGAGGCAGCTCTCGCTCTCCTGCACGGTGAGTACCACCTGCGAGAGTTCGAGGAGTGCATGCTGCAATTGCGGGCTGCTGATCTCATAACGCACCTTGCGGCCTTCGTGCTGGGCGCGAATGACCCCACAATCGCTGAGGCAGTTGAGGTGATTAGAGACATTGGATCGTCCCGTTCCCAGCCGCTCGGCGAGCTCTGCGGGATAGAGGACGCCATCCATCATGGCAAGAAGAAGCGCTCGCCGAGTATCGCTGGCGAGCGCTGTGCCGATGCGCTTGAGCGCGTCGTTATGTGTTTCTTGGAAGCTCATGCCCCCGATAGTACACCAATGAATGAACTATAGGTGCCGACCTTTATGTCTCGTTCTGATTCTGCGAGCGGCGCAGGGCCGAACGCAGCTTATCGACGTCCACCTCGGGCTGCGGAGCCTCAGGCCCCGAGCCGTCTCCCTGGGCGGCAGCGGCGTCGGAAATCTTGCGGTTGGCGTCGATAATGGCCACTGTTTTGGCGCCGAGGGCGGCGCCAATGCCCAGCAGTGCGACACTGGCCACGACGGCGGCGAGAACAAGCAGCCACATCCAGCCCTGGGCGGAAAAGGCCAGCAGGGCGCCAATGCCCATGGCGAGGCCCGCGACCAACCACACGGGGCCGGCTACCTTGTGGGCGGCGTTCCACATCTCCCGCGAGGTGCGGACCTCGGGTACGCGGATGCCGATGACGCCATTGCCGGGCAGGTGCTGTGTCCATGCCAGGGCGCCGAGGACGAGAAGGGCAAGGGTGAGAATAAGCAAAATGATGCCGAGGACAGCCATGAATGACACTCTAAGCCATGGGTGGCGGGCGCGCGAAAAGCTCGGCGGCAAGCATCCTCCGCCAGGGTGGAGCACCCCCTCCCCTCGCGGGCGGTTGTCAGCTATCTCTCAGCCGCAGATCGGGGAGCAAGGGTGGTAGGACGCCGCTGGTGCGGTAGATTGAGGCCTACGCACAGGCGTCACCGTTGTGTGAACTCGTGGTGTCTGGGCATCTGGACTATTCGCCGTGCTGCCGTGGCGTGCTGGCCTCGAGTGACGAATCACACCGCTCTGACCAGCGGGAATAGCTCAGATGCGGAGAAACCGCCACAACGGCTTTTGTCGGTGCGCAAGGATAGTGAAATAACGTCACGTTACGAAAACGAAAGTGGATTCTCATGAACACTGGACAGGCCACGATGGCCGCCCCGGAGAAAAAGAAAGGAGGCTTCCTCGGCTCGCTGCTGATGTGGATCATCGTCGCGATCGTCCTCGGTAGCGCTCTGAGCCTCGTGCTCCCCGATTGGCTGGCACGCATCTTCGTCACCTTCAACGGGCTCTTCGGAAACTTCCTCGGCTTCTTCATCCCCATCCTCATCTTCGCGCTCATCGCCCCCGCCATCGCGGGCATCGGACGTGGCGCGGGTAAGTGGCTCCTCGTGACCACCGCCATCGCCTATGCATCGACGGTGCTCTCCGGGTTCGCCGCCTATGGACTGAGCCGCGGGCTCTATCCCTCACTGCTCTCCTCTGAGGCGCTGGGCGATGCCGTGGACATTGACGCCGGCGCCCTTGCCCCCTACTTCGAGGTGGAAATGCCGCCGTTGATGAATATCATGACGGCGCTTCTCTTGGCCTTCATCTTTGGCATTGGCATGACGGTGGTCAAGGCCGATACCGCCTATACACTGGCGAAGGAGGTGGAAGAGATTGTGCAGCTCACCATTCGTAAGTTCGTGATCCCGCTGCTGCCCATCTTCATCTTCGGCATGTTCCTCTCCATGGGCAAGAACGGCAATATGCAAAAGACCATGACGATGTTCGCCGTCGTGCTCATCCTGGCGATCGTGGCTACTTTGGTGTTGTTGCTGGTGCAATTCCTCATCGCGGGCGCTATCGCTGGCCGCAACCCGCTGCGCGCGTGGAAGACGATGCTGCCTGCGTACTTCACCGCGCTGGGCACCTCCTCCTCGGCTGCCACCATCCCCGTCACCTACTCCTGCGCGCAGAAGAATGGTGTCTCCGCCAATGTGGCTGGCTTCGTGGTGCCGCTCTGCGCCACCATTCACCTTTCGGGCTCGATGATGAAGATCTCGCTCTTCGCCTTCGCCATCATGTTCATGGCGGGCACTCCGGTCAGCCCCGCACTCGCTTTCGGCTTCGTACTCATGCTGGGTATCACCATGATCGCCGCGCCAGGCGTGCCGGGTGGCGCTATCATGGCGGCCTCCACCCTGCTGAGCTCCATGCTCGGCTTTACCGATGATCAGGTGGCGCTGATGATCGCCGCCTATATCGCCATCGATTCCTTCGGTACTGCATGTAATGTCACCGGCGATGGTGCCATCGCCATGATCGTCAATAAGCTCTCCGGCGGTCGTGGCGCAGAGAAGAAAACTGAACTAGAGGACGCCTAATAGCACACTCTCCTGCCGCCCAGACCGTCCATTCGGATAGGGTCTGGGCGGTTTAGTGTATGGGCGGTCAGTAAATAAACGCGCGGCAATCCCGAGTGCAATGTTTCACGTGAAACATTCATCGCCCTCTCCCTATCCCCACAGGCGCGCCCGGCGTGGATGGTTGTGCGAAAGCGGCGAGACGCACCGGCTACACTATGACGCATGACTAACCCGAGCGATGTACCCGCATATCGATACCGTGCCGGCCTTGCGGCCGACATTGAAAGCAAGTGGCAGAAGTACTGGGCCGATCACGGCACCTTCAATGCGCCCAACCCCGTAGGCGAGTTGGCCGAGGAGGGTAGCCAGAGCCTTCCGGAGGATAAGCTCTTCGTGCAGGACATGTTCCCCTACCCCTCGGGCGTGGGCGTGCATGTGGGTCACCCGCTGGGCTATATCGCCACCGATGCATTTGCTCGTTTTCATCGCAAGCTGGGCAAGAACGTGCTGCACGCCTTTGGCTATGATGCCTTCGGCCTGCCGGCCGAGCAGTACGCGGTGCAAACCGGTACGCACCCGCGCACGACCACCGAGGCCAATATTAAGAACATGTCCCGCCAGATCGGCCGTCTCGGCCTGGGACACGATACGCGCCGAAGCTTCGCTACCACGGACACGGACTTCTATCGCTGGACCCAGTGGATCTTCCTCACGATCTACGATTCCTGGTTCGATGAGCGGAGCAATAAGGCGCGCCGCATCGACGAGCTGATTCCATTGCTCGAGTCCGGCGAGATCGCCACCCCCGAGCGCTATGGCCGCCCCTTTGCGGAGCTGAATGACGTCGAGCGGGCCGAGGTGATCGACGAGTTCCGTTTGGTCTATCGCTCGAACTCCACGGTAAATTGGTGCCCCGGTTTGGGCACGGTGCTGGCCAATGAGGAGGTCACCGCCGAGGGCCGCTCGGAGCGCGGTAACTTCCCGGTGTTCCGGAAGAATCTGCAGCAGTGGATGATGCGCATTACTGCCTATTCGGATCGTCTGATCGATGATCTGGATCTGCTGGATTGGCCGGAGAAGGTGAAGTCCATGCAGCGCAACTGGATCGGCCGCTCCCGCGGTGCCGAGGTGGACTTCCAGGCCGCCGGCCACACGATCACTGTCTTTACTACCCGCCCGGATACCCTCTTCGGCGCGAGCTATATGGTGCTCGCCCCCGAGCACGAGCTGGTGGATGAACTGCTCGCCCATGCGCCCGCAAGCTATGAGGGCGTGGACGAGCGCTGGACCTTTGGTGCCGCCAGCCCGGCCGAGGCTGTGGCCGCCTATCGCTCCTCGATTGCCGCCAAGTCGGATCTGGAGCGCCAGGAGAATAAGGAAAAAACCGGTGTGTACCTCGGCGTGCAGGCCGTGAACCCGGTCTCCGGTGAAGAGATTCCGGTGTTTATTGGTGATTATGTGCTCACCGGCTATGGCACCGGGGCCATCATGTCCGTTCCGGCGCACGATGACCGCGACTATGAATTCGCCCAGGCCTTCGGTCTGCCCATTCGGGAGGTGGTGGCCGGTGGCGATATCTCCACTGCTGCCTTCACCGAGCCGGGCATTGCGGTGAATTCCGCCAATGAGGAAGGCCTGGACATCAACGGTCTGGGCAAGGAAGAGGCCGTGGCCACCACGATCGTCTGGCTGGAGCAGAATGGCTATGGCCGCGAGAAGATCCAGTACAAGCTGCGCGACTGGCTCTTTGCCCGCCAGCGCTACTGGGGCGAGCCTTTCCCCATCGTCTATGACGACAAGGGTGTGGCCCACGCCCTGCCGGAGGAGATGCTGCCCATCGAGCTGCCGGAGGTGGAGGACTATAAGCCGGTGTCCTTTGATCCGGACGACGCCGATTCCTCCCCGCACCCGCCGCTGGCCAAGGCCACCGACTGGGTGAATGTGGAGTTGGATCTGGGCGATGGTCTGCAGAGCTACACCCGCGATACCAATGTGATGCCCCAGTGGGCTGGTTCTTCCTGGTACCAGCTGCGCTATATCGATCCGAAGAACGAGGAGCAGTTCTGCAATATTGAGAACGAGCGCTACTGGACGGGCCCCCGCGAGGGCGCCCCGGGCGGCGGCGTGGATCTCTATGTGGGCGGCGTCGAGCACGCCGTGCTGCACCTGCTGTATTCCCGCTTCTGGCACAAGGTGCTCTTCGATCTCGGCTATGTGAGCTCCTGCGAGCCCTATCACCGCCTCTATAACCAGGGCTATATTCAGGCCTATGCCTACACCGATTCCCGTGGCGTGTACGTGCCCGCCGCCGAGGTGGAGGAGAAGGATGGCGAGTTCTTCTACCAGGGCGAGAAGGTGACCCAGGAGTACGGCAAGATGGGCAAGTCCCTGAAGAACTCCGTCTCCCCGGACGATATGTGCGATGAGTACGGTGCCGATACCCTGCGCGTCTACGAGATGTCCATGGGCCCGCTGGATACGTCCCGCCCCTGGGCCACGAAGGATGTGGTGGGCGCCCACCGCTTCCTGCAGCGCCTATGGCGGCTGGTGGTGGAGGAATCCACGGGTGAGTGCAGCGTCTCCGAGCGGGAGCTTGACGACGCCACCCTCAAGGCCCTGCACCGCACGGTGGCGGGTGTGCGTGAGGACTATGAGAATCTGCGCATGAACACCGTGGTGGCGAAGCTCATCGAGTATGTGAACTTCCTGACCAAGCACTATTCCTCCACCGCCACCCCGCGGGCGGCCGTGGAGCCGGCGGTATCGATGCTCGCCCCGATCGCCCCGCATATCGCAGAGGAGCTGTGGAGCATCCTGGGCCACGAGGAGAGCATCACCTATGAGCCCTTCCCCATTTGGGATGAGGCCTGGTTGCAGGACGATACCGTGGAGCTGCCGGTGCAGGTCAATGGCAAGGTTCGCGGCCGTATCCAGGCCCCGGTGGACGCCGATCGCGAGGCGCTGGTGGAGTTGGCCACAGCCGATGAGAAGGTGGCTGCGCATCTTGAGGGAAAGACTGTGGTGAAGCAGATCGTGATCCCGGGCAAGATGATCAACCTCGTGGTCAAATAACCCCCGCCTGTGAACTACTCTGGGTGTATCTCTGACGCGGACACCCAGGAAGGCTCCCATGACAGCCTATGAATCGAGCACTCAGGGGGCCCAGGCCGTCCAGCCCGCACGTCCCAGTGGTCCCCGCCCTGGGCTCGTGTGGGCTGCGTTGGTGTGCCAGCTGCTCACCATCATCGCTGCGACCTTATTGAAAAGCGTCTTTGTTATCGGCCACCTGTGGCGGCGCGAGGCGCACCGCCATCGCGGTGTGGAGCTCTTGCCACTGGATGATTTCTGGAATGCCCAGTCCGTCGTGGGCTCGCTGCTCAACGTGGTGGGCAATGTGGCGCTTTTCGCCCCGCTCGGCTTTGTGCTGGTGCTGCTGCTGCGCGGCCGCCCCCATCCGCTACGCGCGGCCACGCTGCTCAGTCTCGCGCTGAGCTTGGGCATTGAGCTCGCCCAGTTTGTCTTCCGCCTAGGCTATAGCGATATCGATGATCTGCTCTATAACACCTTAGGCGCTGGCCTAGGGGCCTGGCTGGCCACCGTCTCGCCACCGGTGGTGCAGCGCCTCGCTGTGGCGGTGTGCCTGCTCTTTATGCTCACCCTCATGCTGCTATACGGGCTCGGATCACGCCTCGGTAGCCCGGATTCGGTGGTGGCGAGCCTCGGCTGCTGGGCGCACTAACCTCGCTAGCTGGGGCGCTGCTGCTCTCAGGCGCAGTGTTGTACTATTAGGCACTCAGCTTTAGGTCGCGTCCGAACGCGAGCCGAGGAAAAGAGAGGGAGCAGGTGAGCGAGAAGCCACGCCGGAGGGGACGACCCGGCAATAGCCGCGCGGATATCATTAGCGCCGCTGAGGAGCAGTTTCACCAACGCGGTATTGCGGAGACATCCATCAGCCAGATCTCGCACGCACTGAATATCACCAAGTCCGCGGTGTATCACCACGTGGCATCCAAGGGCGAGCTCATCGCTGCTGTGGCCGAGCGCGCCCAGCACACCTGCGCCAGCATTATCACCCTCGCCAAGGAGGGCGAGGATGATGGCCTGGACATTCTCAAGAACATGGTGTGGGAACTCACCGTGGCCCTCGCCGAGGATCGCGGCAGCCTCCGGCTCGCCGTGGCGGCCACCGGCTCCGAGGAGCTGGGTGCTCCCCTGCGGCAGGTGCGGCAGCAGCTACGCCAGGAACTCATGACGCATATCGACGCCGCCCGAGCCGCCCAGCGCCTCAGCTCCGGGCTGGAGTCGGGCGTGATCGCGGAGCTCATCATCACCAGCTGCGTGACCACCGCGGCCTGCTATGAGGGCGAGCCCGAGGACGCCGCCGATATGGCGTTGAGCTACGTATTCCAGGGTTTACGCGCCTAATCGAGGCCCGCGGCGATGGCCTCGGCAATGCGATCAATCACCGCGGAATCCGTGGCCTCGCCACTGATGGTGACTGTCTCTCCCTGCCTTATCCCCAGTCCCATCACCATGAGCGCTGAGGCGGCATCGGCATCGTTGATCTCTACCTCTCCCTCGGCCGTGGCGGCCATCTCGGCGATGAGCGCAGCGGGGCGGGCGTGCAGCCCAGCCTCGTCGGCCACGACGGCCGTGCGGCTATAGCCGGCGGTGGTATCCGCCGCGGCCTCCGGCTCGGCTGCCACGACGGCCGTGCGGCTATAGCCGGCGGTGGTATCCGCCGCGGCCTCCGGCTCGGCTGCCGCCGCGTTCTCCTGCGTGGGGGTGCGGAAGTCATAGATGGCGTTGCGGGCCGCTGCCCCCACCCCGCGTAGATCCACGCCTTGTTGGGCGGCCACGGCGGCCGCGATACCGCCCTCCACTAAGGGGGCATCCACGAAGCAGATGGGCTCATCCTCATGGAACTCGAGCAGCATCTCCACGGTCATGGTGGCCGAGCCGAGATCCGTGAGGATCAGCACCTCGCGGTCGGCGTCGCGAAGCTGGGTGACGGCCGCCTCGATGCGGTCATAGGAGGTACCAATACCTCCCTCGGCGGTGCCGCCCGCGGCGCGGATATCCACCTCGGAGGCCATTTGCTGCGCCAGTTCGCGCAGCCCCTCGGCCAGCTGGGCCGAATGTGAGACAAAGACGAGACCGACGGCCATGAGCTACTTGCCTTCCTGTGCGGCTGCGGCGGCCGCAGCGAGGAAGTAGGCCGAGGAGGTGGCGCCGGGATCCTTGTGTCCCTCGGAGCGCTCCCCCAGATAGGAGGCGCGACCCTTGGTGGCCTTCATGGGGATCGTGGCCTCTGCGCCCGCAGCGGCCGCGTCGGCGGCAGCCTGCAGTGCTGCAGCGGCATCGGCGCCCTCAGTGGCGGCGGCACGCGCGGCGGCCGCGGCCGGGGCCCACGCATCCACCATCGTCTTCTCCCCTTCCTCGGCCTTGCCGCGGGCCTGGATACCGGAGACGGCGGCCTCATACATATCGGCCACGGCGGTGGCGTCGATCTGCTCCGGTGCCACCTTGGCCAGGCGCATGAAGGCGGTGCCGAGCAGCGGGCCCGAGGCGCCGCCCACGGTCGAGATCAGCGTTGTGGCCACCGTCTTGAATACCGCGGCGGGGGTGTCTGGGGTGGATTGCTTCAGGGTGGCAGAGACCGCTCCGAAGCCACGGTCGAGGTTCTCGCCATGATCGGCGTCACCGATGGCGCGGTCGAGATCGGTCAGTTCCACGCGGTGGGCGGCGGCCTCGGCCACGCAGCGGTCGATCCACGCGAGAGCCCAATCGAGAGAGAGTTCAGCCATTATTCTCAAGCCTCCTTAGTGAGTAAAAGCGGGGGTGTGGGCGGGAGCGTCATAGAGCGCCAACAGCTCGTCATCAACACGCATGAGCGAAATGGAAAAGCCCTGCATATCGAGGCTGGTGACGTAGTTCCCCACGAGCGAGCGGGAAATAGTGACGTGCTGTTTAGTAAGTCTTTCTGCGAGACGGCGGTAGACGATATACAGCTCCGAGAGCGGCGTGCCACCCATGCCGTTGACGAGAGCAATCACCTTCTCGCCGGCGGCGAGGGAGAGATCGGCGAGGATCGGATCCAGCACCGCGTCGGTGAGTTCATCGGCGCTGCCGAAGGTGGTGGTGCGGCGGCCGGGCTCGCCATGAATGCCCACGCCGAGTTCCACATCGCCCTCGGCGAGTTCGAAGGAGGGCTGATCGGCATGCGGGACGTGGCAGGGGCTGAGGGCCACGCCCATGGAGCGCACCTGCGCCACGCAGGTTTCCGCAATGGCGACTACCTCGTCCAAGCTATCGCCGCGCTCAGCGGCGGCGCCGGTGATCTTTTCCACCAGCAGGGTGCCGGCCACACCGCGTCGACCAGCGGTGTAGAGCGAATCCTCCACCGCGACGTCATCATTAATCAGCACCTGCCGCACCTCGATATCATCAAGCTCCGCGAGCTCGGCGGCGGTATCGAAATTGAGCACATCGCCGGTGTAGTTCTTCACGAGGTAGACCACCCCAGCGCCGCGGTTGGCTTCCACGGTGGCGGCCTGGATGGGGTCCGGGGTGGGCGAGGTAAACACCGCGCCGGGCACGGCGGCATCCAGCATGCCGGTGCCGACGAATCCGGCGTGGAGCGGCTCATGCCCCGAGCCGCCACCGGAGATCAACCCGACCTTGCCCTCCTCCTTGCGCGTGGCGGCGGAGCGGGACACAAATAACGGCTCGGTGTGCATCTGCACGTGCTCGGAGTGTGCTGCGGCGAATCCGGCGATGGACTCGGCGACGTAATCATGGGGATCGTTCATCAATTTCTTCATGTGACACCCTCCCTGTGGGGCTCGACGGTGAAAGTAGTGACGCGAGTAGGTAGCCCTGTCATCCCCCAGCGTAGCGGAATCTGCCGCGCCGACACCGCCGCCGTTTTTCGCCCCTCTTTATGGGGTGACCTGCATTGCTCCTCTACCCTACGGGAGCGTAGAATTACTCCGCTGTGCTGCCGCTTAGCTCTGGCAGGAAGGGCACCAAAATAGGTTGCGCCCCTCCACAGGCCGGCTCGCCACGGGCCCGCCGCACACCAGGCAATCCTGATCGGCGCGACGGTAAACATAGACCTCGCCGCCGTGCGCATCCTCCCGCGCGGGGCGCCGCATGGCCTCGGGGGTGTGGGCGGGCAGCACGGTGTCGATCCAGCCCTTCTCTTCCCCATCGCGCATGAGCTGGCAGAGGTCCTGCGCGATGGCGTCCCGCTGCGCCGCCGTGAGCTCCCGGCCCGGGGTGAAAGGATCGATTCCCTGCCGGAAGAGCACCTCGGCGCGGTAGATATTGCCCACCCCGGCATAGTATTTCTGGTCCATCAAGAGCGAGGCGATACTGCGGCGCGAGCGGGCGACGCGGCCGGCAAGCTCCTCCCAGTCCGAGTCCGCGCGTAAGGGGTCTGCCCCCAGCCGGGCGATCGCCGCGGCCTGCTCCTCGGCGGTAATGAGTCGGCACCACTGGGGGCCGCGGAGCGTGGCGGCGATGTCCTCGTGCGCGATGCGCAGCCGAATCTGGCCCCAGTCGGCCTCGGGGAATTCGAAGTGGAACTTACCGATGAGCCCGAGGTGAATATGCACGATCGAGTCCGGCTGCGGGGTATCGATGTGGATAAAGAGGTGTTTGCCCCAGGCATCTGCGTGGTCGAAGCGGTGGCCGTCGAGCTGCGCCGCGGCGGCGGCAAAGCGCCCCTGCGGCGAGCTAACGTGCACGTTCCGCTCGGCAAAATGCTGGTTGAGCTGACGGGCGAGGCGGTGAATCACATGACCTTCGGGCATGGTGTTCTAGTCTAGGCCGCTCCCTGCCGCACAGTGGCTTCCGCGCGGCAGCGGGCGCCGGCTGAGGCGCATGGGCCATACTAAAGGGCATGTCAGCAGCTTCGCGTTCTACCGACTCCTCCCCCACCGCAGCACCGATGCATCTTTCTCAGCGCGGCGAGGTGGCACCGTTTATCGTGATGGATATTCTCGCCCGGGCCCTGCAGCGCCGCCAGACACACGGCGATGCGCTGCTTTTATGCGTGGGCCAGCCCTCCACCCCGGCGCCCAGCCCCGTGCTGGAGCAGGCCGAGTCGGCGGTGCGCCAGGATATCCTCGGCTACACGGCGGCCAGCGGCACGCCCGAGCTCAAAGAGACCATCGCCGCCTACTATCAGCGCCGCTATGGGGTGTCGGTGGATCCGGAACGTATTCTCATCACCACCGGCTCCTCGGGCGGGTTCACCTCGCTCTTTCTCGCCGTCTGCGATCCCAGCGATGAGGTGGTGCTGGCCCGCCCGGGCTATCCCGCCTATCGGAATGTGCTCTCCGCGCTCGGGGTACGCATGGTGGAGATCGACGTCACCGATGCGGAGCACGCCTTCCAGCTGCGCGTCGAGGATCTGCAGGCCCTGCCGCGGCTACCGCGTGCGGTGATTGTGACCTCCCCCTCCAATCCCAGCGGCACGGTGATCGATCCGGTAGAGCTGCGTCGTCTCGCGAAGTGGTGCGAGGAGCACGGCGTGGTACTGATCTCCGACGAGATCTACCACGGCATCAGCTATGGTGCCGAGTGCCGTAGCGCCGCCGAGTTTTCTGAACGGGCGGTCATCGTGGGCAGCGTGAGTAAATATTTCTCCATGACCGGCTGGCGGGTCGGGTGGCTCATCGTGCCGCCGGAGCTGGTGGGAGCGCTCGATCGCCTCCACGCCAATTTCACGGTCTGTCCGCCGGCGATCTCGCAGCAGGCCGCCCTGCGTGCTTTTGACGACGCCGCCCTGGAGGAACTCGACGCGCATGTGCAGCGCTATGCCCGCAACCGAGAGATCCTCATGCAGCGGCTGCCCGCGCTGGGCTTGAAGAATATCGCGCCCGCGGATGGCGCCTTCTACTGCTATGTGGATGTCTCCTCGATCACCGAGGACTCCTTTCGCTTCGCCCATGAGCTGCTCGACGCCACGGGGGTGGCGGTGGCGCCCGGGGTGGATTTCGACACCGTACACGGGCATCGCTGGATTCGGCTGAGCTATGCCTGCGATACTGCCGATGTGGTGGCTGCCTGCGATCGCCTGGAGGTATATATTCGACGCTAAAAACTATCGACAAACAGAAATTAAAATAGGCTCTCACCAGCACGTTTAATGCTCCTTTATGCAATTGTTCCCCAACGGGGGTAGTATCTCAGGGTAACCGTAGCGGCGGCCGTCAGAGAGAATGCAGGCCGCCACAGGGCCTCACTCCGACCGCTGCCACTACGTCAGTTGCCGCCCCCTTTACGCTGTTATCTCAAGTGAGGTTGCTCTATGCTTTCACCCGCCATTGGCTTCGACCGATCCGCGTACATTCAGATGCAATCTGAGCACATTAAGGAGCGCCGAGAGAGTCTCGGCGGACGCCTCTACCTGGAGATGGGAGGCAAGCTCTTCGACGATATGCACGCCTCCCGTGTGCTGCCGGGCTTTACCCCCGACAATAAGATCGCGATGCTCGAGAACATCAAGGACGATGTCGAGATCATGGTCTGCATCAACGCCAAGGATCTGGAACGCGGTAAAATGCGCGCAGACCTTGGCATTTCTTATGAGGATGATGTGCTGCGCTTGGTGGATGTCTTCCGCGCCCGTGGTTTCCTCGTGGATAATGTGGTGATGACGCAGTGCGAGGAGGGCAATAAGCACGCCACCGCCTTCCAAGAGAAGCTCACCCGCCTAGGTCTGAAGGTCACCCGCCACTTCGTGATCGAGGGCTACCCGGCCGATACCGAGCACATCGTCTCCGAGAACGGCCTCGGCCGCAACGAGTATGCGGACACCAGCCGCGATCTCATTATCGTCACCGCGCCCGGCCCCGGTTCGGGCAAGCTGGCCACCTGCCTCTCGCAGATCTACCACGAGCACGTGCGCGGCATTGACGTGGGCTATGCCAAGTTCGAGACCTTCCCCATCTGGAATATCCCGCTGGATCACCCGGTGAACGCCGCCTATGAGGCCGCTACCGCCGATCTGGACGATGTGAACATGATCGATCCCTTCCACCTGGCGGCCTATGGCAGCCAAGCGGTGAACTATAACCGCGATGTGGAAGTATTCCCGCTGCTCAAGCACCTGCTGGAGAAGATCTCCGGGCACTCCCCCTATGAGTCCCCCACCGACATGGGCGTGAACATGGTGGGTAATTGCATCAGCGATGATGTGGTGTGCCGCGAGGCCGCCAAGCAGGAGATCATCCGGCGCTACTACAAGGCGCTGGTCGAGGAGAAGAAGAATCAGAAGGCGCCGCTGGAATCCGGCCGCATTCGCCTGCTCATGGGCAAGCAGGGCATTCACGAAACTGATCGCCCCGTGATCGAGCCGGCGCGCGCCATCGCCGAGGAGACCGGCCAGCCTGGTAGCGCCATCAAGCTCAATGATGGCGAGATCATTACCGGCAAGACCTCCGCTTTGCTCGGTTGCTCGGCGGCCATGCTGCTCAACGCGCTGAAGTATCTGGCCGGTATCGAGCCGGATGTGGACTTGCTGGCGCCGAGCTCCATCAAGCCCATCCAGACCCTCAAGATCGAGCAGCTGGGCAGCAGCAACCCGCGGCTGCACACCGATGAGGTGCTCATCGCCCTGAGCGTTTCGGCGGATCATGACCCCAATGCCCGCCGCGCCCTGGAGGAGCTGCACAACCTGCGTGGCCTCGACGTGCACACCACCACCATTCTCGGCTCGGTGGATGAGGGGATCTTCCGCAACCTGGATATCCAGGTGACCTCCGATCCGGTGTATCAGAAGAAGCTGCTCTTCCGGAAGTAACACCGAATACGCAGAAGGCGGTTCGCGTAGCGCTAGATGTGCGCCCGGACCGCCTTTTCGCCTGTAGCGGCCGCTTGACCCAAGGTGATGGGCTCGAGCTCGCGGTTATGATCCCATACCGTGTCTGCCTCCCCAGCCGGGTAGGAGGTCACGGTATCGGTGGCCGGTTCATAGGTGACCAAGGCCAAGAGATCCGAGGAGGTTTGCTCGCATACCGCCCAGCTATAGCAGGTATTATTCATCCAGCCATCCTCGGCGTCATCATTAGATTGAATCGCTGGGGTGGGCGTGATTGAGCGCAGCGTGGGGCCATCATCGAGGGTGGTTTGGTTGTGCAGGGCCCGCAGATAGAAACGACCGGCATTGATATCAAAAGGTTCCATAGCCCCTCATTCTAGAACACCGTTCACCGCCTCCCTGCCCTCCTGTGCTGCCCGCCGCGGTGGTTAGGAACTGGCCGCCGCGCCGGAATAGGATCAAGATATGCTCTCGAAGATCCTGCTCTACTACAAGTTCCAGCCCATCGCCGACCCCAAGGCCGTGATGCTGTGGCAGCGCGACCTCTGCGAGTCCCTCGGGCTGCGCGGCCGCATTCTGATCTCCGAGCACGGCATCAACGGCACCGTCGGCGGGCCGATGGATGCCTGCAAGAAATATGCCCGTAAAACCCGCGAATACTTTAAGCCCATGGAGTTCAAATGGTCCGAGGGTGGGGCCGAGGATTTCCCGAAGCTCTCCGTGAAGGTTCGCGATGAGATCGTGGCCTTTGGCGCGCCGGGCGAGCTGAAGGTGAATGACGAGGGCGTGATCGGCGGCGGCGTGCACCTCAAGCCCGAAGAAGTGAATGAGCTAGTGGAGCGGCGCGGCGAGGAGGTGGTGTTCTTCGACGGGCGCAATGCCATGGAGGCGCAGATCGGCAAGTTCAAAAACGCCGTGGTGCCCGATGTCTCCACTACCCACGACTTCATTGCGGAGCTCGAGTCCGGCAAATATGACTGGATGAAGGATAAGCCGGTGGTCTCCTATTGCACCGGCGGTATCCGCTGCGAGGTGCTGTCCAGCCTGATGAAAAACCGGGGCTTCGAGGAGGTCTATCAGATCGATGGCGGCATCGTCCGCTATGGCGAAAAATACGGTAACGCCGGACTCTGGGAAGGCTCGCTCTACGTCTTCGATAAGCGCATGCACATGGAGTTCGAGGGCGGCGAGTTCACCCAGCTGGGGCATTGTGCCCACTGTGGTGCGGCCACGAATGACTTCCACAACTGCCGCAACCAGGCGTGCCGCAAGCAGACGCTCATGTGCGCGGACTGCGCGGATTCCGTAGGGCACTGCGGCGATGCGGGCTGCGCCGAGATCGCTGCCGCCGCTAGTGGTGACCGTTAACGAACATCCAGCCGAAACCCGTCATCCACGCCAAGGAGGCGGGGATGAGCACCCAGATGATGGCGAGCCACGGCCGCCACGCCCCATAGCGGGCCCAGGTGCGATAGGTGATCCAAAAAGCGCCGAAGGTGCCGGCCAAGGCCACACCGAGGGGCACCAGCGAGAACATAATCTCGTAGCCACGGCTGCAGATCCACGTCGAGAGCCCGGCCTCGCAGATCGGTCCGCCTTGGGCGCGAGAGATGAGCGCGATCACCAGCCCAGTGAGGACGGTGAGCAGGGGTATCGTCAGCGCATAGGCGATGGCCCTGCGCGAGGAGCGGCGGCTGTGCTCGAACCACGCCAGCGGGTCGCGCTCGAATTCCTCGCGGGAGGGGCCGCGGGGTGTGGTGGAGACCCGATCCACGGTGGGATCGAAATACTGTCCCTCGGGCAGGCCGGCGGCGGGCGTGGGGCCGGCCGCAGACTCCGGCCGCGGCGGACGCGGATCGTCCTCAGACTCGGATTGCATGGCTTCTCACCCCTATAACTCTGCCTTGCCGTGCTTCTCGGGCCGTGTATCCAGCCCTTTCTTCGCCACCCTACTCGCTGCTCCGCATCGTGGGTAGGCCCCAGCATGCGGAGCTGCGGCGCTAGTGCGGGCGGGGGCGCAGCACCAGTTCGGTGGGTTGGGCATCCATCGGTGTGGTGATCACCTGCACCACCGAGCGCGCCACGGTCTCGGCGGTCAGGAACTGATGCGGATCATAGCTGCCGCCCTCATAGGTCACGATGGCGCGCTGCATCTGCGTATCGATGCGGCCCGGATGGATCGAGGAGACGCGGATGCCGGGCTCTTCCTCGCGCAGCCCATCGCACCAAGCGCGGGCGGCAAACTTGGCGGCGGCATAGCTGCCCCATTCGGGCTTGACCTGAAAACCGGCCCCCGAGTTGAGATACACCATGGTGCCTTGGGCGGCGCGCAGGGCGGGGAGCAGATGATTCGTTAGCGCCACCGGGCCGTGCAGATTGACGTTGAAGGAATCCTGCCATTCCTGGCTGCTGGCGTCCTCGATGCGGTTGAGCTGGCAGTAGCCGGCGCAGTGGATGAGCGCATCGAGGCTGTGGATATTGGGCACGGCAGAGAGATCGGGCTCGGGGGAATCGAAATTAAGGCGGAACCAGCTGGCCTGGGAGACGGCGGCCCGGGTCTTGTCCGTGGCGGGTGACTCGCTGCGATAGTGGGCATAGACCATCCAGCCGGCGTCGATAAGCTGCTCGGCGATCTCGCGCCCCACTCCCCCACTGGCGCCGGTAACGAGTGCTGTGCGCATATGTGCGTGTCTCCTATGCGTAGTCTGTGCCCCACACGGGGCGGGTTTAGGTCGTGGTCGGGTAGATCATCACCGGTACGCGCGCGTGTTTGAGCACGGCCGAGGTATGAGAGCCCATGAACACCCGCGCGATGGGGTTGCTATCTTCGGAGCCCACCACGAGCAGATCTGATTTCTTCCACTTCACCGCGTCCATGGCCTCGGACCAGCCGCTGCCGGTAGCGAGTTCCGTTTCTACCTGCAGCTCGGGCCAATGCGTGACGACACTATCTCGCGCCCGATCAAGATTGGCCAACGCATGTTCGCGGGCGTCATCAGCCAGCACAGACTCGAGCTTGCTATTTGTGGACTTCAACGCGTTGCCCACGCGATCGGGCACGAAAGCCACGATCCGCAGCGGGACGGAGTAGGTCTCGGCTACCGCGGCGGCATGATCGAAGACGTCGGCGCTGCCGGCCTCCTCGGTGAGCGCGCAGGAGACTCGGTTCACACCCTTCTTGCCCAGCTTCACCTCGCGCGGGATCAGGCCCAGGGGATAAGGGGAGGCGTGCAGCAGCGCATCGGCGGTGGTGCCGGCCAAATATCGCCCCTTGGGGGCGGCTTGGGCGGGGCCTAGCAGGATGATGTCGGCGTGGAAGCCCTTGGCGGCCTGGGTGAGCAGATGCGGCTCGGAGGAGCCATCGGCAAAGACGGCGAGTTTGTTATCGAAGCAGTCTGTGTCCACGCCGGCATCGAGTAGCGCGGCGGTCACCACTTCGCGGCTGGCCTCTTCCTGCTTCTTCAACCACTTCTTGTACTTGCCCCCCAGTTTGGATAGGGAGGTTTGTGGCCAGGGGCGGGTGAAGGCCGAGATGGCGCGGACGGTGATGGGCCCAGAGCGGTGTAGCCATGCGACGGCATCGAGAATTTCGTTATTGGCGGCATCGGGCTGCCACGCTATCAATACGCGGAGGCGAGAATCGGGCATAGGTGTCTATGCATGAGCGGCGAGGGCGGGGCCGAGCGCTGCTCATGCGCTCAACTTTCATCTGGGCGGACAAAGGAACAGGGGCGGGCACGCTCCGAGGCTAGTTACTTATCGCCGTTGCGGGTTTGGGCGGTATAGCGCTCGGCGAGGCGATTGATAATCGGGACGATCTCTTCGATAGCGGCGATCTCCTCATCCTCGAGAGTGCTAAACATATCAGCTAGCTGGGCGATACGTTCCTCGCCGACGCGCTCGAGTTCGACAGCGCCTTGCTCGGTCAGCTGCACGCGCACGCCGCGGCGGTCATTATTATCGCGGACGCGCTCGACCAAGCCGCGGGATTCGAGCTGGTGCAAGGCATTAGAGGCGGTGGGCATGCGAATGCCCTCCCGCTTGGCTAGTTCGCTGATACGCGCCGCTCCATCGGACTTCAGGCGAGACAGGATTGTCAGCTGCGGTCCGGTGAGATCGGAGCGCTCTGCAAGCCGGAAATAGGTGACGTAGAGCTGCGTGAGCGCGGGTCGTGCATTCCGGGCGAGTTCAAAATAAGGTTGCGCGTTCATAGTCTATATTCTATGGCGCGAAACAGTACTGTCCTAAAAATTGTTTAGGTGAAAAAGTATTTCGGCAGGTGGGGGTGCTGCGCGGGGGTAGGTGTCTGCCTGCGGGAAGCAGGAGAATACAGTGCGGCCACGGACAGACACCACAGGGCGTCGTCCGTGGCCGTGGCCACTAGGGTGCTGCGTTCGCGTCCGCGGAGGGGGTTTAGTCGCCGGCGATGAAGCTTTCGAGGCGGGCGCGGGCCTCGTCGTCGCCGAGCTGCTTCGGCGGGGACTTCATCAGATAGGAGGAAGCGGCGTCGATCGGGCCGCCAATGCCGCGGTCGAGGGCAATCTTCGCCGCGCGCAGGGCGTCAATAATAATGCCCGCGGAGTTCGGGGAGTCCCAGACCTCGAGCTTGTACTCGAGGTTCAGCGGCACCTCGCCGAAGGCCTTGCCTTCGAGGCGCACATAGGCCCATTTGCGGTCATCCAACCAGCCCACATAGTCGGAGGGGCCGATGTGCACATTGCGATCATCCACCTTGCCTGCCAAGGGGGAGCTCTTCAGGTTGGAGGTGACCGCTTGGGTCTTGGAGATCTTCTTGGACTCCAGGCGCTCGCGCTCGAGCATGTTCTTGAAGTCCATGTTGCCGCCGACGTTGAGCTGCATGGTGCGCTCGAGGCGCACGCCGCGATCCTCGAAGAGCTTGGCCATCACGCGGTGGGTGATGGTCGCGCCTACCTGGGACTTGATGTCATCACCCACTATCGGTACCCCGGCAGCGCGGAACTTCTCGGACCACTCGGGATCGGAGGCGATGAACACCGGCAGTGCGTTGACGAAGGCACAGCCAGCGTCGATCGCGGCCTGGGCGTAGAACTTATCGGCCTCCTCGCTACCCACGGGCAGATAACTGACCACCACATCCACCTGGGCGTCCTTGAGGGCCTGCACCACATCCACCGGCTCCTCTTCGGACTCGGTGATGGTCTGCTGATAGTAGCGGCCGAGGCCGTCGTGCGTGGGGCCGCGCTGGACCTTCACGCCGAGATGCGGCAGCTGCGCAATCTGGATGGTGCAGTTTTCGGACGCGCGGGTGGCCTCGGAGAGATCGAGCCCCACCTTGGCGGCATCCACATCGAAGGCTGCAGCGAATGTGACGTCCTTGACGTGATAGTCGCCGAAGCGCACGTGCATCAGGCCGGGAACATCGTCGCTATCGCGGGCGTCCTTATAAAATTCGACGCCTTCGATCAGCGAGGTGGCGCAGTTACCAACTCCGACGATAGCAACACGGATTTCTCCGCTCATGGGCAAACTCCTTCAAACAAACTTGTACCGCCGCGACACCTCCCACGGGTGGGGGCGCGCACCGCGGCGGGCGAGCACGTCCGCAGTCGTGGGGCTCACTCCTGAGGACGCGCAACGATCATGATTCCTCAGAATCTAGCCCGCCTTTTTGGCCCAGCGCAGGCGCTCAATCGATACAGAACCACAGTGAACCGATTAAGTTGTGAGCACAGACACAGTATTATCGCCGCGGGTGCCATTACCGCGGGGATAGCTAGACTGGCCGCGTGGTTGAATATCGCAATATCGTGAGTCACGAATGGCACCGTCGCCACACTTTGCGCCTCTATAGCCAAGGGGTGATCACGCGCGCCGAGATCTGCGAGTGCGATTTCTTGCTGCGCACGGCGGCCGAGTTTCATGGCTCGCCCTCAGCGCGGGACTGCCCGGTATGTTCCTCGCAGAACATGCGGGACGTGCTGTGGATTTATGGCGATGAGGTGGGCCGGGCAGCCGGTTCCGCCCGCAGCGAGGAAGAGATCGCGCAGCTGGTCTCCGCTGGCAAGCTTTTCGACGTCCACCGCGTGGAGGTATGTCCTGATTGTCATTGGAATCACCTGTTGGCGACAATGGTTGTTTCCCCTCGTACCCGCTATGCTTAACCGATTAGTTAGTTTGTTTGGGCAGGTCGCCGGCCGTCGCTAGCCCGAACGCCGCAATTTCACCCATGGAGATTGGAAGCAACAGTCGTGACTGAACACACCGTGACCGTAGAAGAGAGCGAGGAGAAGACCCGTAACCCGTGGGTCTGGCGCTCGATCCTCATCGCAGTGGTGTTAATTATCCTCGCTCCCTTCGTGGCATTCATGATCGCCTATCTGCTTGTGGATGTTCCGAAGGCCGACCAGCTTGTGAATAAGCAGGTGACGGAGATTTATGCTGGGGATGATGAGACGCAGCTAGCGCGCATCGTGCCCCCGGAAGGTAACCGTGTGGTGGTGCCGCTCTCGGAGATTCCGGAGTCCATGAAGGACGCCACTCTGGCCGCCGAGGACCGCGAGTTTTATACCAACCCTGGCTTTTCCGTCACCGGCTTCGGTCGCGCGATTATCGGCCAGCTCACCGGTGACGGCTCCAAGGGCGGCGGTTCCACCATCACGCAGCAGTACGTGAAGATCGCCGTGGTGGGTAATGAGCGTTCCTATGAGCGCAAGCTCAAGGAGCTCGTCTACTCCGCCAAGATGGCCAATGAGTGGTCCAAGGAGCAGGTGTTGGAGTCCTATCTGAACACCATCTACTTGGGCCGCAATGCCTATGGTGTGGCCGCGGCCTCCCAAGCCTATTTTGCCAAGGACTTCACGGACCTCACGCCCGAAGAGTCCGCGCTCTTGGCCGCCGCCATCCAGCGCCCCTCCACCCTCGATCCCTGGAATAACCGGGCCGAGGCGGAGCAGCGCTGGAACTACGTGATGGACGGCATGGTCGAGATCGGTGCCATGAGCCCCGGGGCACGCGCGGAGGCGCGCTTCCCAGAGGTGATTGACCCCGCCACCGTGCAGTCCAATACCGAGGCCACCGGCACCAATGGTTTGATCAAGGATCGCGTGCTCGCCGAGCTCCAAGGCGTGGGCATCAGCGAACAGGATGTGCAGACCCGCGGCCTGCGGGTGACCACCACCATCGATACCGACGCCCAGAATGCGGCTCAGGCGGCGGTGGAGAACAACATGCAGGGCGAGCCGGAGAACCTGCGCACCGCGGTGGTCTCCATTAACCCCAAGACCGGTGGTGTCTCCGCCTACTATGGCGGCGAGGACCCGGCCGGCTGGGACTATGCCATTGCCCCGCTGCAGACCGGTTCGACCTTCAAGATCTTCGCTCTCGCGGCGGCCTTGGAGCAGGGTATTCCGCTCTCCCAGTACTACAGCTCCGCCCCGGTACAGACCGGTGATGTCACGGTGACCAACTCTGAGGGGCAAAGCTGCGGTACCTGTACCATCGCCCAGGCGCTGAAGCAGTCGCTGAATACTTCCTTCATCCGCCTTCAGGATGATCTGAAGAATGGCCCCGATGACACCGCCGCCATGGCGCACCGGCTGGGCGTGGCGGAGTCCCTGCCGGGGCTGCCGCACACCCTGAAGGAGGAGAATGGCCATAGCCAACTGGGTGTGGTGCTGGGCCAGTACCAGTCCCGCCCCTTCGACTTGGCTGTCGCCTTGGCCACCCTCGCCAATGAGGGCGTGTACAACAAGACGCACTTCGTGCAGAAGGTTGTGACCAATGATGGCGAGGTGCTCTACGAGCACGAGGGTGAAAGCGAGCGCATCGTGGACGAGGAAGTGGCGAACTCGGTGATCCAAGCGATGAAGCCGATCGCCGCCTACTCCCGCGGCCACGCCCTGAATGGCCGGGAGTCCGCCGCCAAGACCGGTACCGCCCAGCTGGGCGATACGGGCCAGAACAAGGATGCGTGGATGATTGGTGCCACCCCGCAGCTCTCCACCGCCGTGTGGGTGGGCACCGATGATGGCCAGCCGCTGCTGAACCTCTATGGCGGCAAGATCTGGGGCTCCGGCCTGCCCAGCGATATCTGGAAGTCCACCATGGATGCCGCGCTGGCGAATGCCGACTACGAGAGCTTCCCGGTTCCGACCTCCAATCTGGGCTATGTGGCTCCGCCTGCACCGCCGGCGCCCGCCACCCCGGTGGCGCCGCCCGAGCCCACCACCACCGAGCCGACGGAGACCTCCGAGCCTGCTGAGCCCGCCGAGCCGGAACTGCCGGAGATCCCGGATGTGCCGCTGCCGGCCCCGGCTCCCCCGGCGGAGCCAGAGCAACCGGCGCAGCCCGCACTCCCGAACTTGGGTGATCTGCTACCGGGCTAGCACGGCGCTTATCGACGCTTCCTCTTCTGACGATCCCCGCTCCCCACATGCGCAGCCACGCTGCACCTGGGAGCGGGGATTCGTGTATCTGGCAGCTAAGCTAAGAGCCATGAGTTCCACCACCATCATGATCCTCACGATGGCGAGCGTGTTCATTGGCGCTTGCTGCTTCGGCGGCGGCTATGCTGCCAAGTCCTATGGCAAGAGCACCAAAGCCGTGGTGTCCTGGATTATCGGCGCCTTCTTCTTCGTGCTCCTCGTCCCCCTCATCTTTGCTGTGTTTATGGCTACCGGCTTCATTGGCGATGCCGCCATGAACTAGGTTGCTGCTGGGCCGCCAGGGTGCGTGGGCAGCGAGTGGGCGTCGATAAGCGGCGGCCGCCGCAGGGTACGCAATTGAAAGAGAGCAGGTAGATGGTGTACCTTGAAAAGGTTGCTTGACGCAACGACCCTCCTGCCACGTCCACGATGGGCGCGGCCGAACCACAATTACTAGACCATAGGAGGTGATGAGGTCCGTGCGTCAATACGAACTCATGATCATTCTCGATCCCTCGCAGGATGAACGCACCGTAGCCCCGTCCCTAGATAAGTTCCTTGAGACTGTTCGCAAGGAAAACGGCACCGTTGACAAGGTGGACATTCGCCCGAAGCGTCGTCTGGCTTATCCGATCAACAAGAAGGAAGAGGGCATCTACGTGGTCCTTAACCTGACCTGTGAGTCGGAGACTGTCGTCGAGCTCGACCGCAAGCTGAACCTCAGCGACACGGTTCTGCGCACCAAGGTGCTGCGCACCGATCGCTAATCAGGAACACTGGTAGTAACACCAACCAACGAGCTCCTAAGGAGTCCTGAGACCATGGCACAAGGCGATACCCCTATCACGATTGTTGGCAACCTCGTTGCCGACCCTGAACTGCGTTTTACCCCTTCGGGTGCCGCAGTGGCCAACTTCCGTGTGGCTTCCACTCCGCGACGCTATAACTCGCAGACCGGCCAGTGGGAGGACGGCGAGGCACTGTTCTTGCAGTGCAATGTGTGGCGCCAGGCGGCGGAGAACGTCGCCGAGTCGCTGACTAAAGGTATGCGCGTGATCGTTAATGGTCGGCTCCGCCAGCGCACCTTCGACACCCGCGAGGGAGAGCGCCGCACCGTCTTCGAAGTCGAAGTCGATGAGGTGGGCCCCTCGCTGAAGTACGCTACGGCCTCCGTGAACCGCGTGCAGCGCGGCCAGGGTGGTCAAGGCGGCCAAGGCGGTGGCTTTGGTGGCGCTAACTCTGGCGGCGGCCAAGGCGGTGGCTTTGGTGGCGGCCAGGGCGGTGGAAACCGCGGTCAAAGCCAAGGTGGTTTTGGTGGCTATCAGCAACAGTCGCAGAACGACGTCCAGAACGATGACCCGTGGAACTCGGCACCCCCTGCGGGTGGGTTCCAGGGCGATGATGACGACCCGCCATTCTGATAGGCGGGTCCGATGCGCCCGCACGCGGGCATCGGGACCTAATGCGAATACACAACCACTTTTCATTCTTTTCATAAGCGAAAGGCAGGGATCATGAAGCTGATCCTTACGGCTGCCGTAGAGAACCTCGGTGTCCCCGGTGACATCGTCGAGGTGAAGGACGGCTACGGACGTAACTACCTGCTTCCCCGCGGTATGGCCATTGTGGCAACCCGTGGTGCAGAGAAGCAGATCGAAGACATCAAGCGTGTGCGCTCCGAGCGCCAGATCCAGAGCCTGGATCATGCACGCGAGGTCAAGGAGCAGATCGAGGCCCTTGACAACATCACTGTGACCATGCGTACCTCCAGCAAGGGCAAGCTCTTCGGCTCTGTCCAGGCTGGCGACATCGTTAAGGCGATCGAGGCCGCTGGCGGCCCCAAGATCGAGAAGCAGACCATCACCGTGCCCAAGGGTCTCGTCAAGAGCACCGGCGGCTACCAGGTGATTGCTCAGCTGCACGATGACATCAGTGCAAAGGTGAACTTCAAGGTCGTCGCCGCGTAATCTACGCGCACTAGACGGCGGGTCTCGCGCATAGAGGAGACCCCAACGACAACAGCGCACCAGGGCCTCTGGTGGGGACACACTCCCCGCTAGGGGCCCTTGGTGTATCTCGGGGCAGGGTGGTGCACACAAGGGCGCTGCGGGGCCGGTGCGGCTCGCTTAGCCGGAAGCGGGCACGGGCAAGGGCTGTGGTGCATCTCTCGCCCGGAGCGCCTCTCTAGGGCGTGTTGGTGTGGGGAGATCTATCGACACTGATGCGTGTGTGATGCGCGCCCATCGGCAGAGTTATGCACAATCCACAGCCATGTCTGTGGACAAGTGCGATAGCACTGTGCATAACCTGTGCATGAGAGGTCCATAAGCCCCACGGCGAGGGGGCAACTTGCCCCTCGAGAGGGGGTGCTTGGCGGGTGCGAAGATGACGATCTGGTGACGTCGATACTGGGTGCCACTAGTGAACTACCGTCTGAGCAGGAGGGATATATAAAACCGCAGGTAAACGGCACCTAATCGCTAGGTGAGCAGGAGTTTTAGCTGCTATTCACCTCCCGTACACAGAGTTATCCACAGACCCCTGTGCATAACTGCCGCGCAGAGTGTGAAGAATCTCTCCCCCGCAGCCCAGAACGCGGGGTGTTATCCACAGCAGCGGCCGCCAATGTGGAGCGGCTGGGCGCCGAGCGCATTGCTTCCCCGCTGCTGTGGGTGGACCTCCTCTGCCCTAGGGGGACGGCGCGCTCAGGGGTGGATAGAATCGAGATCTGGTGTCTCCCGCATCCGCGGGATGCGCCTAGGCTGAGAAGTGGCGACAGTGAAGGAGCTGAGAGACGTGGCAGGTAGCGCGAACTTTGATGACAACGCCTTCCCGCCGGACCCCGCCGAGGGCGGGGCCGGGCAGGACGCCAGCTACTCCCCCAGTCCAGGTCGGCCGGAGGGTTTCCCCGCCGAGGCGATCAGTGATTTCCCCCCGGCGCCCGAGTTTGCGCCCAGTAGCTTTGATGACTCGGCCCCGAGCTATAACCACGCCGGACCTAATCAGGGTCGATTCGCCCCGCAGCGCAGCGCGGGTCGGGGGCGCTTCGATGACGCCACCCCGCGGGACTATGCTCGGCAATTGCCGCATGACCGCGAGGCGGAGCAGGGCGTGCTGGGGGCGATGCTCATTGCGCCGACGGTGGTCACCGATATCGTCGAGGAGCTCAACCCTGAGGACTTTTATGCGCCGCAGCATCAGCTGATCTATCGCGCCATTTTGGATCTCTATGCGGACAATAAGCAGATCGATACCTTCATCGTGCGCGATCGTTTGCACCGCCACGGCGATCTGGAGCGGGCGGGAGGCCCCTCCTATCTGGTCACCCTCGCCGAGGTTGTGCCCACCCCTGCCAACGCCCCCTACTACGCGGAGATCGTCTCTGAGAAGGCCGTGCTGCGCCGTTTGGTCTCGGCGGGCACGCGCATCGTCCAGCTGGGCTATGAGGCGGCCGGCGATACCGAGATCGAGGTCATGATCGATCTGGCGCAGCAAGAGGTATTCCAGATCGCGCAGAAGAAAACCGTCACCGATTATGCGGTGCTGGATGATCTGCTGCAGCCGGTGATGGATGAGCTGGATGAGATCGCCCAAAACGGCGGACTGTCCACCGGAGTGCCCACCGGGTTTATTGATCTCGACCGCATCACCAATGGTTTGCACGCCGGCCAGATGATCATTGTGGCGGCTCGTCCTGGTGTGGGTAAATCCACCATCGCCCTGGACTTCATGCGCTCCTGTTCGATCAAGCACAATATGGCCTCGGTGCTCTTCTCGCTCGAGATGTCCAAGTCTGAGATCGTCATGCGTCTGCTCTCTGCCGAGGCCGAGGTGAAGCTCTCCGATATGCGCTCCGGCACCATGTCCGATGATGACTGGGCGCGTATCGCGCAGCGGGCCGGGGAACTCAGCGAGGCACCGCTATTTATCGATGACTCCCCGAACCTGACGATGATGGAGATCCGCTCGAAGGCCCGCCAGCTCAAGGACAAGCATGATCTGCAATTGATCGTGGTGGACTACCTGCAGCTGATGAGCTCCGGCAAGAAGGTGGAGTCCCGCCAGCAAGAGGTGTCCGAATTTTCCCGCCAGCTTAAATTGTTGGCCAAGGAGCTAGAGGTGCCGCTGGTTGCGGTGGCGCAGCTCAACCGTGGCCCCGAGTCGCGCACGGATAAGCGCCCCCAGCTGGCGGATTTGCGTGAATCCGGCTCGTTGGAGCAGGACGCCGATATGGTGATGTTGCTGTATCGCCCCGACTCCCAGGACCTCGAAGATGTGCGCGCCGGCGAGGCGGACATCATCTTGGCGAAGCACCGTGGTGGCCCCATCGGCACCGTCGAGGTGGCCCACCAGCTGCACTACTCGCGCTTCAAGGACTTGGCCCGCGCCTAAAAAGCGGGCGGCGCCGCCTAGCGTTCTTCGCGGGCGGCGATCACACTATCGATGGCTTCCGACAGCGGCTGATAGTGGTTGAGCAGCCGCTCCACGGCCTCCTCGCCATTGCCCTCGGCGATGGCATCCACGATGCCTTGATGGGCGGTGGCAAGCGGCTGGCTGCTGGGATCCGACTCGAACACGGGGTGCTCGCCGAAGCGCTCCGCTACGGCCTCCAACAGCGAGAAATACACATTCAGGATGGCGTCGTTAAGCTGCTTCAGCGTGCGCGAGCGCAGCGGGGCGAATAGCTGGTTGTGGAAGCGATAATCCAAGTCCACGGTGGACGAGCCGGCGCGCTCGGCTGCGGCCATCTCCTCCACGGTGTCCTGCAATTGCGCGATCAGCGTCTGCTTCGCGGCGTCGTCCTCGGCCACATAGTTCATCACGATGGGAAGGAAGGCCACCTCGAGGCCGCGGCGCAGCGTGATGATGTCCTTGGCCTCGTTGCCGCCGGAATTGAGCGAGAGCATGCCCTGGAAGATCAGCGCCGGAGTCAGCGGGGCCAGAGGATTGCCGGCGACAAAGGTGCCGGTGCCGCGGCGCACCTCCACCATGCCCACGGCCTCCATCACCTTGATGGCCTCGCGAATGGAGTTACGGGAACAGCCAAGGATGCGTTGGAGTTCCGGCTCGGGCGGAATGGGGTCGCCATTGACCAGCCCAGCATTCAGAATATAGCGCGCGATCTCCTGTACCAGCTGATTCGAGCGGGTGGTGGGCTGGTGGCCCATGCGGCCGAAATAGGCGTTGTCGGTAGTCACTGTGTGTCCTCGTTGTCGTCCCGGAAGTTACACAGCGCACACTGTCTCGGCGGTCTGTTTCTGCGGCACGCGACCGCATATAAAAACCGGTGACAAGGCTGATGAGGAACTCCGGTGCAGTTTCTCGGTTGTCGAACAGTCTACAAAATCGACATCAGCCCAGAGTTAGCGCGCCACCCACAGCAACGACTCGGAGGTAGGTGAGCCTAGTCTCGCGACCCCGCAGCCGCCGCACAGGGGTTGAGGAAGCTCGAGCGGAAACGCCGCAGCCGCAGCGAGTTAGTCACCACAAATACGCTCGACAGGCTCATCGCCAATCCCGCGAGCATCGGATTCAGCAGACCCAAGGCGGCGACGGGGATGAGCACGATGTTGTAGATAAACGCCCAGAACAGATTTCCTTGGATCACCCGCAGCGTCGCGCGCGATAGCTGCAGCGCATCAACGGTAGCGCGCAGATCCGAGTGCATGAGGGTGATATCAGCGGCCTCGATGGCCACATCCGTGCCCCCACCCATGGCGATGCCCAGATCCGCCTCGGTGAGGGCGGCGGCGTCATTGATGCCATCGCCAACCATCGCCACGGTGCGCCCCTGCTCGGCGAGTGCCGCGACGTGGCGCACCTTATCCTCCGGCAGCACCTCGGCGATCACGTTCTCCGTCGCGATGCCCACCTGGCGGGCCACATGGCGGGCCGCCTGCTGGTTATCGCCGCTGAGTATCCACGGCTGGAGCCCTAAGTCCTTGAGCTGGCTGATGGCGGCAGCCGCCTCCTCTCGGGGCGCATCGGATACGGCAATCACGCCCACGGGCGCCTCGTCGACGCGCACCAGCACCACGGTGGCGCCGGTCTCGCGCATCCGGTTCACCACCTCGGGCAGATCCGCCGCTTCTGGCTTGACGACGCTCACCCGCTGCCCCTCCACCACGGCGCTGACCCCCTGCCCCGCGGTGGTGAGAAATTCGCTGGCGGCAGGCACGGTAATCCCCCGCTCGGCGGCGGCACGGCAGATCGCGCGCCCCACCGGGTGCTCGCTGCCCGACTCCGCCGCCGCGGCACGAGCCACAAGCTCCTCCTCCGAAACCCCGGTGGCGTAGAGGCCGCTTAAGGACATCTGCCCCGTGGTGATCGTGCCCGTTTTATCCAGCACAATGGTATCGGCGTGGCGGGTGGATTCCAGCACTTCGGGGCCCTTAATCAGGATGCCCAGCCGGGCGCCTCTGCCCGTGCCCACGAGCAATGCCGTCGGAGTAGCCAGCCCCAGCGCGCAGGGGCAGGCGATGATGAGCACCGCCACCGCGGCCGCGAAGGCATCGGCGACGGAGCCATCCCGCAACAGCAGGTGGGCGCCAAGGGTGAGCAGCGCTATGGCGATCACCACGGGCACAAATACCTGGGAGATCCGATCCACCAGCCGCTGCACCGGGGCCTTGCGGGCCTGGGCGTCGCTCACCAGCCGGCCGATCTGGGCCAAGGTGGTATCCGCGCCCACCCGGGTGGCCTCCACGATCAACCGGCCCGTGGTGTTGAGGGTGGCGCCGGTGACCGTCGCGCCGGGATCGACCTCGATGGGCATGGACTCGCCGGTGAGCATGGATTCATCTACCGCGGAATGCCCCTCGATCACGCGCCCATCGGTGGGGATCTTCTCCCCGGGGCGCACGACACAGTGATCGCCCACCGCCACCTGGGCGCTGGGAATATGCACCTCGCGCCCATCGCGCAGCACCGCGGCTTCTCGTGCGCCCAGGTTGAGCAATTCCGTAAGCGCCTGGGAGCTGCGCCCCTTCGCGCGCTCCTCGAACCAGCGTCCGAGCAGCAAAAACACGATCACCATGGAGGCGGTTTCCAGATAAATCTGATCCATGCCCGCGGCGGCGTGCGCGGAGAGGCTCATATGCATGTGCATTCCTGGCTGCCCCGCCGAGCCGAGGAAAAGGGAGTATAGCGACCACAGGAACGCCGCCGTCGTGCCCATGGAGATGAGCGTGTCCATGGTGAAGGCGCCGTGGCGCGCATTGCGCACGCAGGCGCGGTGGAAGGGCCAGCCGCCCCACACATACACCGGGGCGGCAAGGGTGAGCGCGGCCCACTGCCAGTACTGGAATTGCAGGGCCGGCACCATGGATAGCAGCATCACCGGCAGCGCCAATAACGCGGAGACGATCACCCGCTGCTTCAGCTCTGCCTGATAGCGGGCGTGCTCCTGCTCCGCCCGCGCGGGGGCGTCCGCGGCCGCCTCCGCAGGCGGCGCGGCGGCGTCGACAGGCGCAGCGGTGGAGTCGCTCATGATGAAGGCGTCATAGCCGGTGGTGCGCACCACGTCGAGAAAGTCCGCGGTGGAATGCAGCGCTGGGTCGAAGGCGATGCGGGCGGTCTCGGTGGCGAAATTCACCGTCGCCTGCGTGCCCTCGAGCTTGTTCAGCTTGCGCTCCACCCGCGAGGAGCAGGACGTGCAGGTCATGCCCGTTACTCCTAGATCGACATGCTCCAGTGCGGTGCTGTCCTGCATATATTCTCCTTCTCTTCCCTTGTGGGGCCCATCCTACCTAGATACCCCTAGGGGGTATAGAGGTGAGTGAAAAAGACCACTCACCTGCACGAGATGAGTGGCGGAGCCGAGACTAGTCCTCGACGACAACCTCGTAGCCGGCCTCTTCGATCGCGGCGGTCACACCCTCATCGGTGAAGCCATGGCCGGTGACGCGGACAATACCCCGCTCAACATCAACATCGACACCCTGGGTGCCGGCAACAAACTCCAGCTCCTGCTCCACTGCCTTAGCGCAGTGCTCGCAGGTCATACCCTTAACCTTGTAGTTCTTCATGCCCATGTTTAGTCTCAATTCCTTAGCAAATCATCGCGCGGCGTCTGCATGCGCCGCGGCTGGTCATACGTGCGGTACGGCTCTCTGGCGCCGCAGGGCGGCCCCGCTTGGGGCCCGCCTGGCGCGGCGTACATTAACCGATACTAACCCCTCCCCGATCCCGCGTGCCGCAGCCACCCCAGTGTCCGCGTATGGCCCACGTCAGCTGCGCGCTACGGGCTCGTGAGAGGGTGCAGGACCACACTGCGGAATGAACCCCGCTCCGGCGGCGTTGCACCCCCATGTAGCCTTGAAACCACGGTCTACGTACACCAACAGATAATGAAGGAGATTGGCCACCATGGCAACCATCGAATTGAATGAGAACAACTTCCAGGACACGGTTACCGGCGAGGGCATTGTGCTCGTGGATTGCTGGGCCGCATGGTGTGGCCCCTGCCGTGCCTTCAAACCCACCTTTGAGAAGGCCTCCGAGGAACACACGGACGCCACATTCGGCACCCTGGATACCGAGAACAATCAGGGCCTTGCCGCTGCACTAGAGATTCAGTCCATCCCGACCTTGATGATTTTCCGCGATGGCATTCTGGTCTACCGCGAGGCCGGCGCCCTGCCGCCCGCCGCGCTGGAGGACCTCATCACCCAGGTGAAGGGGCTGGACATGGACGAGGTGCGCAAGCAGGTTGAGCAGGCGCAGAACGAGCAGGGCTAAGCCTGACTATGCGGCGCAGCCATCCAGCGCACTCTGGTGCTCTGGGTGATGCGTGCCCCATCCCCACCTTCTGGGCGCCGTGGAGCGCTCGGATCGTGGGGATTTTCTCTACACTGAAGCTACAACTGCGGTTGCGCAGGCACAGCGTGCGCTGCCGTCTCTCGTGACCGCCACCAAGCAGAAAAAGGTAAGGACACTGATCTAGATGGCTAATCCACTGAGCAAGGGCTGGAAGTACCTCATGGCCTCCTTCGACAATGCGATCGATGAGAACGCCGATCCGCAGGTGCAGATCAATCAGGCTGAGGAGGCGGCGAAGAAGCAGCATCGCGAGATCGCCGAGCATGCGGCCTCCATCATTGGCCAGCAGCGCCAGTTGGAGATGAAGCTCAACCGCCTCGTGGAGGACCAAAAGAAACTCGATGAGCAGTCGCGCACCGCGGTGCGGGCCGCTGATAACGCCCGCGCTCAGGGCGATGAGCGGGCTGGGGCGGAATATGACGCCACCGCCGAGGTGATCGTGAGCCAGCTGGTGGCGGTAGAGAACCAGATCGAGGATGTGCGCAGTCAATACGAGCAGGCGGTGCAGGCGGCCGACCAAGCCAAGGCCACCGCGAAGCAGTCGGAGGCGCGCCTGCAGGAGCAGCTCAGTGAGCTGACCCAGCTGCGCAGCCAGGCCGAGCACGTGGAGATGCAAGAGACGAATGCCAAGGCCATGGACTCCATGGGGCAGTTCTCCCAGGACGATTCCGTGCCCACCCTCGATAGCGTGCGCGAGAAGATCGAGAGCCGCTACGCCACCGCGCTCGGGGCGCAGGAACTCACGGTGAACACCGTGAATACCCAGATGCAGGAGATTCAGGCCGCCGGCCGCGATATGGCCGCCCAGTCGCGGCTGGAGAAGATTCGTTCCGAGATGCAGGGCGAACTGAGCGCCGCGCAGGATTCTCCCGCCGAGCTCTCCCGCGGTAGCGAGCCCGAGGACGCCGAAGAGGTTGCACCGGAGAATCCCACGGCGGATTCTGAGCAGGATTCCGACCGCTAGCTGTGGCGATAGCCCTAAGCCTGGGCGCGTACAACGAGCCGCCACCGTCGATCCCCCGCTCGGGATCCGGTGGCGGCTCGTGGATGTCTCTGCGGCGCGTGGGCGCCCACAGCCGGTGCTAGAAGTCGCGTCCGCTCAAATTAATGAGCACGCCGCGAATACCCGAGTGGAAACCATCGCGCAGACTGACGCGCTGCGATTCAGTGAGCGTGTATTCATGCAGGGTTTCGCAGGCGAATTGCAGCAGCGGCCGATCAATCTCCGGGGGCAGGCCACCGCCGGAGAGCATATGCGCTTGGTCGCGCTGCTCGGAGGAAGCGGCATTATCGAACCACCACGAGGCGTATTGCTGGCCCACATCGAAGGGGGTTTGGAATCCCGCAGAGGCCCATACCTCATTCGGCAGGGGCACATAGCGCGAGCGCAGCTTGCGGCGGCGCGCCATCATGGAGGGCTTGGGCGTCGGTTTCGGCGTGGGCTTCGGCACGGGGCCGCTTGTCGACGCCGCGCTCCGGCGATTCTCCGCGCCGGTGGAGCTCTCCCCTGCCGCCTCGGACTGTGGGGTTGGGCTGCTCTCCGGCTCCTGCTTCTCGGCAGCTGGCTGCTGCTGATTCTGGGCGATATCTGCCGGGGTGGGTTGCGGCACGGGCTCTGGGGTATCCCCCGAGAGGTGTGCCGGGGTGAGCCCCGCTGCGGCACTCGGGGTGGAGAGCGTGGCGGGCGCATCGGCGCACGGTTCCGTGGTGGATGTGGCGGCCTGCTCCGACTCGGTGGACTCCGTGCCGGAATAGGGGCGGTCATCATCTGTTTCGGCGGGCTCGCCCGGGCGGGTCAACAGCGGCGAATCGCTGCGGTTGCGCTGGTGCTCGGCGGAGTCCGCAGAGTTCTCGGAGGCTGCCGGCTGCTCGGGAGGTGCTGGGCTCTCGGGTGTGTCCTGCTTCTCGGCCGAGGTGTCCCCCGGCGTTGCTGCACTCTCGCCCGTGCCCTCGCCGGCGGCGGGGGCCTGCTCGGAGCTGTCAGCCGCGGAGGAGGAGTCACAGGGGGACGAGGGGCGCGGCTGTGCGCGGTTGCCGTGGCTGAGCGTGGTGCCCGGCACCGAGCAGGGCGAGGTATCGTCCAAGGGCTCGGCATCCCCGATGGGCTTGGGGCGAACCTGCGGGGGCAGCGGCCCTTCTAGGACCTGCAATTGCATGCACTCCGCGAAATCCTCGCGGGGATCCAAAATGGTGGTGGTATCGCAGGCGTGGCGCAGGGCGGAGGACATGGAGTCCCAGCCGAAGCCGTAGAGGTGCACCCGCACGCCCGCCATCGAGGCCTCTTGGACGCCCGGGATCATATCCGCATCGCCGGAGACCAGCACCATGTCCGTACAGGTGCCGCGCACTCCGGCGAGAACCATATCCGCGACGAGGCGGGTGTCCACGGCCTTTTGGGTGCGGCGCTCGCCCCATTCGATGAGCTGGCCGGCGCGGAGCAGCACGCCATCGCAGGTGCGCAAGGCTCGTTGATAGCGGTGGGGACCGGAATCGGGGAGCCCGTCGTACCACAACTGGCGGTGAATCGGCTGGCCCAGCTGGTCCTGGATCATCTGACCCAGGACCGCTACCACCTCGGGAAGATCAATCTCTAACTGGGCGCGGGCCCCTGTTTCCCATGAGTTATAAAAGCTGGCTAGAAGGTAGGAAGTGTCTACAAATACCTGTGTACGAGGCAACATGGCTAATGGTTGTCATCCGTTTCTCATTAATAATCATCTGTATAAAAACGGGGGTAAAGATGCACCCTCCGTGTGCCTTATAGTGTGCCCTATGTGCACCCCTCGCGTCGAAAAGGCACATCGTCTCCCCCCCAATCTTTCTGTGACCAGCACTTCGGGTGGGCTTGCGCGGCGGCAGGGTGGTCGGTCGCGATGAGCTGCGTCCAGTTGCGTATGTCGGTAGCCCTTGTCATCTGGGTTGGTTAGTTATATGGTTAGTTACACCAGTAACCAACCAATGAGCCTGCGGGGTGGCGTCGACAAGCCTCCGCCCCGAAGGGCGCGTGTGTGAGAAGGAGGAAGGATGGATGAAGCCACTGCTCCCCTCTTCCGGCAGATTGCCACCCTCGTTGAGGATTCCATTGTGGAGGGCTCCCTCGCTCCTGGGGAGCGTGCCCCGTCCACTAATGAGTTAGCGGAATTTCATTCCATTAATCCGGCAACTGCCCGAAAGGGGCTGACGTTGCTTGTCGATATCCGCGTTCTCGAGAAGCGCCGCGGCATCGGGATGTTCGTGACGGACGACGCCCGAGAGCTGATCCTTGCTAGGCGGCGCGAGGAATTCGCCGCGAGTTTTCTCGCACCACTAATTGATGAAGCCGTCAAGCTGGGTATCGCCCGCGCTGAATTGCACACCCTGATTGATCGAGTTGCAGAAAGTAGAGGTCTCTACCAATGAGCATCGTCCATACACACAACCTGTCTAAGTCCTATGGCTCGCACACCGTTCTTCGCGGCGTGAGCATCGACCTGCAGCCCGGTTCGCTTTATGGTCTGCTCGGCCGCAACGGCACCGGTAAGTCCACGCTGCTCACCATCCTCGCGGGTCAAAATAAAGCCAGCGCCGGTGAGCTGAGCGTCTTCGATAGTGCGCCCTTCGATAATTCCGCGGTGATGGATCGCTGCGTCTATGCCGGAATCGATAACCCCTACCCTGGGCCGTGGAGCGTGAGCACGATTCTCGACCTCGCTGCTCGCCGCTACCCGCGTTTCGATTCAGCTCGGGCCACAGAGATGACCGCGCAGTTCGGGCTCACGCCACACGCATCCTATTCGGATCTCTCCCGCGGCCAGCGCTCCATGGTGGGCGCCATCGTCGGGCTCTGTGCGCGCGCCGAGCTGACCTTGCTGGATGAACCCTATTTGGGCCTCGACGCCCAGAACCGCGAACTCTTCTACTCCCTATTGCGTGAGGAGCAGCAACTCCATCCGCGCACCATCGTGATGGCCACGCATCAGCTCGAAGAGCTCGCCCTTGTGATCGATGAAGCGCTCGTGCTCTCCCCCACGGGTGAATTTGTGGGGCAACTCCCCGTCGAAGATATCGACGATGCCTACCGCTTTGTCACCGTCCAGCGGGCCGATAGTGACGCCCTTGTGCAGGCGCTGGGTTCCGGAATTCTCAGCCGCCGCGATGGCCGCACCCATAGCCGCTTCATGGTCACCGCAGCATCTGTGGAAGCAGCGGACCTGCAGGGGCACAGCGTGCGCATCGATACCCCGAGCTTGGCCGATGTGTTCCAAGCACTGACAGAAACCCCCAGTCCCACCCACTAACTCCACTCCACCGCCACGTATATAAGGAGGCAGACATGACAGCCACAGAATTTGCGCGCCCGCTGTGTTCCAGCGTGCGCATGAACGCGAAGTGGATCGACATTCTCCCCATGCTGGGCTTGGGCCTTGTGGGTTTGACCAGCTACTTCATGGTTCCACCAGCGCAAGCGGTGATGGGCGCTCTCCTCCTGCTCGTCGCTTATGCCGCACTCCGCAACAAGGTGGTGTTCGGAGCGTGGGCCCTGGGAGTTAATCACGCGGGAAGAATGCGCCTGCTCGCCGGGCCGTTGATACTGGCGATCCTGACGCAGCTACCAGCCTGCATCATCGTGGCCGGCGCATTATTCGCAGAGAATGCGCGCTGGTGGTGGAATGGTTTTATCGGGCTTGCCCTCTGTGTTCTCGCCATCTATGTCCTCGAAGCGCTGTGGTTCCAACGCGCACACGATCGGCCGGAACTGGCACGGGCGATGGAACCCAAGGTGTGGGCCACTCGCCCCACCCTGGTGCTCATGCGTGGCTGCACGGGCCTGCCGTTGCCGGTGCAGCTGATACTCCCGCCACTGCTTGTCTTTTTCGTGATCGCCCAGATTATCGCCTTAGGCTCGCAGGTATGGGAGTGGACGGAACCGCAGCCGCTGATGGGAATGGTCGCGCTCGTGCTCAGCCTCGGAGGGGTGATTGTTGCCCAAGAACCCGGTTCCCTCGGAACATGGCGGAGCTTCGGGCTCACGCGAAAACAGTGGTTCGGCACTTGCCTGAGCGCCATGGTGCTCTATGCGTTTATAGCCGCAGGGTGCTCGAAGCTGCTTGCCGCTCTTATTAGCTATGACACCTCCGTCATGAGCTATCCCACCCTCGCGCTGCGGGCATTGGCCTTCATGCTCGTCTACCTCGCGCTCTATACCTTCGCCAATCCCAAAGTGGCGATCTCTGGAATTCCAGGGACTGTGGTCCTCGCCAGCTCCGGCATGCAGATCGCCGAGTTCTACGGTATCGACATGGCGCTCAGCCTGGTCATCCTCGTGGTGGCCGTAGTCGTGGCGGTGGTCAACATCTTCCTCCGTGGAACACAGACCCCCATACGATGCGGGGTGTATCGCTAGCACGGGCTAGGTACTTCTCCCTGAGTGTGTGCTCGGGCGCGTGCTCGGTGGCGGCTACGAACGGGCTAGGTGGGGCGCGGCCGCATAAGAACGACGTTGCATGGTTATGAACATCAGAAAAACAGTTAGTGACCTGCAGGTTTGTGTTGTTATAGAGTGCTGTGTAGTGTTTATCGAGTCGCTGCGGCACGGACGAGCGAAAAGCTTCCGTTCGAGCAGTAGTGAGTGTTGTTTGAGAACTCGATAGTGTGCCAGCTTTGTTTTGTTGATGTGTGCTGCTTTTGTTGTGGTGTGCGTGTTTGGTTGTGTGTGGATCGGGTGCCCTTGTGATTGGGGTTTGTTTGGTCGCATGT